>JBKPGZ010000244.1:0-6906 GCA_046729675.1 Gemmatimonadota bacterium
AGCACGCAGCCGAGGCTGTAGATGTCGGTGCGGGTGTCGAGGTCTGACGCTCCTCTCGCCTGTTCCGGACTCATGTAGGCCGGCTGACCGAGCACGACTCCAGTGCCGGAGATCTGCTCGCCGACCGACACCTGCAGCGCCCGCGCGATGCCGAAGTCCGCCACCAGGGCGTGTCCCGACTCTAGGAGGATGTTCTCCGGCCGGATGTCGCGGTGGATGACGCCCTGCGCATGGGCATACGCCAGGGCGTCGGCCACCTCCCAGGCGATGTGCACCGCATCGACCACTGACAGCGACCCTTCGCGCTCCAGCTTCCGACGAAGGGTCTCGCCGCCCACGTGCGGCATCACATAGAACAGCCCCTCGCGGCCATCCGACAGGCTCAGCACTCCGGAGTCGTAGAGCTGGAGAATGTGGGGGTGATGCAGGCGCGCGAGGATGCCGATCTCGCGCTCGAATCGCCTGCGGTCGGACCCGACCGCGATTTCCGGCTTGAGGACCTTGAGCGCCACCTCACGGTTGTATTTCCGGTCCCGTGCCAGGTAGACCGTCGCCATCGAGCCGCGGCCGATCTCTCGCTCGATCACGTAGCGATCGTCACCGGCGGCGGGGCTTCCCGGAACCAGTATCGGCCTGGACGGCCGCTCACCCCCCATTCGCCTCACCAGTTCCATGAGGTCGGTCACCGGGGCGCCCGGGAGCTCCTCACGGAGCCGGGCTTCGTACTCGCGCGCGTGCCGTAGCGCACCCGCCCAGTCCCCCGCTTCCACCAGCGCCCGGACGAGCCCGACGGCGGCGCGCTCGCCCAGTGGATCGGCGGCGGCGAGCCGGCGCCGGAGATCGATCTCCACCGTGCGGCGGCCGAGCGCGTGCGCCTCGGCCGCCAGCTTACGAAGCGCCTCGGCGTGCTCGGCCTCCAGCCGCGCGCGCTCCGCCTCGGCCCAGCGCTCGAACTCCGGCGCGCCGGCGAGATAGAACCCGTCCAGGAAGGGGCCGCGATACAGCATTACCGCACGGGCAGGATCATTGGCGGCCATCGCCCGGGTGAAATCAACCACGTCCGCGTGGACCACACGGGTGTCGAGCCGGAGCGGGTCGGTCCCCTGGAAGAGGGGTTCGGACACCTGCTTGCGCATCGAATAGAGCAGCTGTTCCAGGGCGTGCCGGGCGTTCTCGGAGGAGCTCTCGGCCCAGAGATAGCCGAGCACCTTGTCCCGGCTGAGGCCGCGATCGCCCGTGGCCGCGAGCAGGGCGAGGAAGGCCAGGCGCCGGCGCTGGGGCATGACCACATCGCCCGCGGCGTCGGTGAGGACCAGCCCTCCGAAGGTCCCAAGCCGGAACATGAGCGCCCGCTGAGGAGGAAATGAGGAGCGCGTGAGGCTCCCCTCCTATTGTGGCCGCGCGATTCGAGGCGGGCAAGCCGCACCGAGCCGCACCACTCAACCGGAGCCTGCCATGCGCGCCCAGTACCCGTTCACCGCCCTGCTGTCTGCGGCCGCCCTCCTCGCCGCGTGCGAAACGAACACCAGCCCGGATCTCCCGCCGGACGAGCCCGAGCCCACGGTCATGAACGTCGCTCCCAGCTTCGCGACGATCGAGGGCGAGCGTTTCATCAAGCTCACGGCGATCCTGTCCGGATCGGCTGCCGAAGCGCCCCAGGAACTGGTCACCTGGAGCAGCTCCGACACCAACGTGGCGACCGTCGCCCGGGGGGGACTGGTGCAAGGCCGCAAGGCCGGCCAAGCGCTGATCACCGCCAGCTGGAAGTCGGCGCGTGGATCCGCCACCGTGGTCGTCCAGAACCCGATCACCATGAAACCCGTCTCGCCGCCGTGCCTCGCCAACGTGACCAAGGCCGCGCTGCGCACTTCGGACGGCGGGGGGAAGTGCTGAGTGGCCTGGGGACATTTCTGCGGAGGGCGAACGGCCCTTCGGTCGAGAGACCGGAGGGCCGTTGCACGAGCAGGAGCAGGACCAGGAACATGAGCGCCCGCTGAGGAGAAGATGAGGAGGGCGTGAGCGTCGCGGCCTATCGTGTCGCGGGTTTCGGAGCGGGCCAGCCGCGCCGGAGCCCCAACTCAACCGGAGGCACTCATGCGCAACCTACCACCGATCGTCTACGCCTCTGTCGTGGGCCTGCTCCTCGCATGTTCCGACAGCACCGCTCCCTCAGGGCCAAGCCTCGTATTGCCCCCGAACGACCCCCCGGGGAGCGCGCTCCAAGTCAGGCCGGCCACGGTGACTTTACGGCCCGGGGAGACCTTCCGGTTCACAGCGACGTACAGCGGCGACCCCGCCCTGATGGGGACCCCGGGCCATATCGCCTGGCACAGCTCCGACGAGAAGGTCGCCACCGTGACCGGCGGCCTGGTTCTCGCGGTCAGTGGCGGTCAGGCCACGATCGTCGCGATCTGGCAAGGCTACCAGGTCAGCGCCCTCGTCACGGTGGTCGGTCCCTGAGGCCGCCTGCTCGCCGGTACCGGCCGTGCTGACGCGGCCGGTACCGGGCAGTCATTTCTTGACCACGAAGACCTTGGTATCCACCGAGTCGTCGTCGAGAAACACGACGACCTTGTAGGTCCCCGGCTTCAGCCCTTTCGGCCGCGAGAGGCTGAACGCCGTATTCTCGCCCCCGGTGCGCGCGAACTCCGAGTTCTTCTGCAGGATCTCGCCGCTCTGCGACCGCCACGCGGCCATCAGCTGCCCTGCCCCGCTGCCTTCGGTCGCGACCGAGACGTGCACCGTATCGTTGGGAGAAAACTGAAAGGTCGGCTCGGTAATCAGGTTACCGGTGCCGACCCTCTTTCCGATCATCACGCCCGCGACCTTGAGTCCCTCGGGTGCCACGGAGGCCGCGAGCTGCGCCGAATCACGCCCAGCGGCCCCGACTTCCGATTCCCGCGATTCCGTCCCGCCACACCCGACCGCTACCAGACCCGCGAAGACCAGCGCTCCATCCGTCCTCGTGAGACGACCCATAGACACCTCCGAGCGCCAAAGCTCCCCCTCTATGCTCTACCTCTATTCTTACCTCCCTGCCCCGTGGCACTTCTTGTACTTCTTCCCCGACCCGCACGGGCACGGGTCGTTGCGACCGACCTCGGGCACAGTAGCCGCCCCGGGACGACCCATCGGGCCGAGGGAGCTGCTGACCGCGGGCGCGGAACCCCGAGCCGCCTGCGCGAGCGGAGGCGGGGGCGGCACACGCGGCGCCGGCGCGGCCCCCATGAACAGGTCATCGGCCCCGCTGGGCGCCGGCACCGGATCGGCATTCGCCGTGGGCGCACTTGGCGCCACCGCCGGCCGACCCCTCGGCCGCGGTGCCTCCTGGCGCACCGGCTCCGCCGTCACCTGGATCTTCAGGAACCTCTCGGTGAAGGTGGACTGGATGTCGCGGATCAGGTCCTCGAACATCTCGAACGCTTCCCGCTTGTACTCCACCAGCGGGTCCTTCTGGCCCCACGCCCGGTACTGGATGGCGTTGCGCAGCTGGTCCAGATCGTACAGGTGGTCCTTCCAGCGCTCATCGAGCACCGCCAGCATCACCTGCGAGAGCACCTGCGTGTCCACGTCGTGGATCCCGACCGTTTTCCCGAAGTCGGCGAGGTACTGGACCTTGCGGCGGAACGCCTCCTCACCCTCCGCCTTTACCGCCGCGACGATACCGTCCAGCGACGGCGTCGCCTCGGCATCGGTGACCTTGTCCGCGCCCACCAGGTACTGGAGCATGAGCGCCTCCCGCAGACCGCCCCGGTCGTACTCCTCCGGGCGCTCGGCCTCCGCCAGAAACTGCGTGGTGGCGCGCTCCAGCGCGGCCTCGATCATCCGCCGCGCCTCGGCCTTGAGCTCCTCACCCCGCTCCAGCGCAAAGAGCCGCAGCGAGTAGATCACCTCCCGCTGCTGGTTCATCACGTCGTCGTACTCCAGCAGCCGCTTCCGCTGCTGGAAGTTCTGCAGCTCGACCCGCTTCTGCGCCTGCTCGATGGCCCGGGTCACTAGGCCGCCGGTGATGACCTCGCCCTCCTCCGCCCCGCTCTTGTCCATCCAGCGGGCGATGCGGTCCGACCCGAACAGCCGCATCAGGTCGTCCTCGAGCGAGAGGAAGAAGATGGTCTGGCCCGGGTCGCCCTGGCGGCCCGACCGGCCGCGCAGCTGGCGGTCGATCCGGCGCGACTCGTGGCGCTCGGTGCCGATGATCTGGAGCCCCGCCTCCTCCAGCGCCAGGTCGAGATCCTTGCCCAGCTTGATGTCGGTACCGCGGCCGGCCATGTTGGTCGCGATCGTGATCGACCCCCGCTGCCCTGCCTGGGCGACGATCTCCGCCTCCCGCTGGTGGTACTTCGCGTTCAGCACTTCGTGCTTCAAGCCCCGGCGCTTGAGCTGCCGCGAGAGCGTCTCCGACACCTCCACCGTCACCGTGCCGATGAGGATCGGCCAGCCGAGGCCGTGCAGGCGCTCGACCTCGTCCAGTACTGCGTTGTACTTCTCCCGGCGGGTCTTGTAGATCCGGTCCACCTGGTCGATCCGGCGCACCGGCCGGTGAGTCGGGATGACGTTGACCTCGAGCCCGTAGATCTGGTAGAACTCGGTCTCCTCGGTCTCGGCGGTGCCGGTCATACCCGCCAGCTTGTCGTACATCCGGAAGTAGTTCTGGATGGTGATGGTGGCGAAGGTCTGGGTCTCCCCCTTGACCTGCACTCCTTCCTTGGCCTCCACCGCCTGGTGCAGCCCGTCGGACCAGCGCCGCCCCGTCATCACCCGCCCGGTGAACTCGTCCACGATCATCACCTGGCCCTCCTGCACCAGGTAGTCCACTTCCTTCTCGTAGAGGACGTGGGCCTGGAGCAGCTTGTGGATGATGTGGAGCTTCTCACTCTTGAGCGCGTACTCGCCCTCGACCTGCCGCCGCCGCTCGATGCGATCGTGGGCCGAAAGCTCGGGATCCTTGTCGATGCGGTGGATCTCCTCCGAGATGTCGGGCACCAGAAACAGCGTCGGATCGCCCGGCGACATCGCCTCCGCGCCCCGGTCGGTGAGGTGGACCGAGTGACCCTTCTCGTCGAGCACGAAGTAGAGCACGTTCTCGGTGTCCCGCATCCGCTGCTGCCGGATCGGGAGCTTCCGGTCCGCGATGGCATCCAGCTCCATGCGCTGGACCAGCTGCTTGACCCCCGGCTCCTGCAGTAGCTTGAGCAGCCGCTTGTTCTTCGGCATGCCGAGGTGGGCCTGGTACAGCTTGAGCGCGCCGTCCTGCCGGGCCTTCTCGTCCTCCAGCAGCTTCTCGGCCTCGGCCAGGAGCCCGTTCGCCACGGCAGTCTGCTTCCGCACCAGCTCCGCGACCTGGCGGTTGAACTGGGCGTACTTGTCGTCGGTCTCGTTGCCGACCGGGCCCGAGATGATGAGCGGCGTCCGCGCCTCGTCGATGAGGATCGAGTCCACCTCGTCGATGATGGCGTAGGCGTGCTCCCGCTGCACCCGCTGCTCCAGCGAGAACACCATGTTGTCGCGCAGGTAGTCGAAGCCGAACTCGTTGTTGGTGCCGTAGGTGATGTCCGCCTGGTAGGCGGCGCGGCGGCCGGGTGACGAGGGCTCCGTGTCGTCGAGGCAGGCGACGGTGAGGCCGAGGTACTGGTAGACGTGGCCCATCCACTGCGAGTCGCGGCGGGCCAGGTAGTTGTTGACGGTGACCAGGTGCGCCCCGCGGCCGGCCAGGGCGTTGAGGTACAGCGGCAAAGTGGCGACCAGCGTCTTGCCTTCGCCGGTCGCCATCTCCGCGATCTTGCCCTGATGCAGCACGACGCCGCCGATGAGCTGAACATCGTACGGCACCATGTCCCAGGTGAGCTCGTGGCCGGTGACCGACACGGTGGTGCCGACCAGCCGGCGGCACGCCTCGCGCACCGTAGCGTAGGCCTCGGGGAGGAGTTCGTCCAGCGCCGCCTTCAGCTCACGCTTGTACTGGACCTCGAGCTCCTGGTAGCGGCCCTCCAGACGGTCCCGCTCCACCGGATCCGCGCAGCCGTGCTTGGCGGACTTGACCTGCTCCAGCTCGGCCTTGATGGTCCCGGTCCGCTCTGCGAGCCGCTCCCGGAACTTCCGGGTCTGGTCCTTCAGCTCGGCCTCGCTGAGCGACTTGAGCTTCTCTTCCTCGGCGTGAATCCGGTCCACAAGGGGCTGGAGCCGCTTGCGCTCGCGCTCGTGCCGGGTCCCCAGGACCGCGGTCATCAATGATTTGATCATGCTGGGTCCAAATATAACCGATGCCGGGTCACGTACTCCGCGACCGGATCGGGCACCCAGTAGCGGATGGAGCGGCCCTCGCGGACCCGGCGACGGATCTCCGTGGCCGAGATCTCGATGGCCGGCACCTCGATGGTCCGGGCGATCAGCCGGGAGGACGGGACCGGCACCCCCGCGCGGGCGAACACCACTACCGTCGCGAGTGCCGGGATCTCCTCCGCCCGGTGCCAGGCCTCGATTTCGGCCGCGGCGTCGGCCCCGACGAGCAGGGTCAGGCGAATCCCCGGTTTCCGAGCGTGCAGCGCCAGGAGGGTGTCCACGGTGTACGAGGGGCCGGGCCGCTCCAGCTCGGTGCGCTCCACCGCGAAGCCGGGCGCACCGGCGACCGCGAGATCGAGCATCGCCGCGCGCTGCTCGGCGGAGGCGCCGTGCTGCCCGCGCTTGAAGGGCTGTTCCCGCGCCGGCACGAACCGGAGCGAATCGAGCCCGAGGGTCTCGGCCGCGACGCGGGCGACGATCAGGTGGCCGTGGTGAACGGGGTCGAACGATCCGCCGAGGAGCCCGATCATTGGCCGGCTCATGTCATCCCGAGCGAACGCGAGGGATCTTGCTCATCCTGGCAAGATCCCTCGCTCTGCTCGGGATGACATGACGTCATCAAAAAGT
>JBKPGZ010000245.1:0-11806 GCA_046729675.1 Gemmatimonadota bacterium
GTGCAGGACCGTGAAGCCGGGGCGGAACTGGGCCAGCTCGGCCGGCATGGCGCGGATGAACATGTTGCGCACGAAGAGCGCGTGCCAAGCATTCGGGGTGACGAACCGGACGGGCACCCGGTACGCCATGTCCGCGCCCGCGAACAGGTCCTGGACGAAGACGTCGTGAGCGTCGAGGTAGCCGCGCACGTCCTCGTGCAGCCGCTCGAAGGCGGCAGGGTCCAGCCGCGGATTCTTCTCCCACCAGATCCGCTCGGAGCCGCCGGGCTCCTCGATCACGAACTTGTCCTTGGGGGACCGCCCGGTGTGGGGTGTGGTTATGGCGCAGAAGGCGCCGCGCTCGGTCAGCAGGCCCTCACCCCGCGCGACGGCGTGCTCGATCAGCGCGGATGGGGTGAGGTTGGCGTGGATCCGGATCGGAAAGAGGCCGTGCTCCACCAGCGTGAGGCTCTCACGCGGGGCTGCGGTGGTCTGCGTCATACACTCCCGTGCGCCCGGCGGCGCGGAAGAAGGGCGAGGCGGCTACCCGGCCGCCTCCTGCGGAGCGGGAAAGATCGGCATGCCGCGTGCCGGGAGCAACGTCCGCTCGCGCCCGTAGCTTAACCTCATGTCCCTCAATGGGCTACGGCCGGACGGCCTGCAGAGTCGCCGGGGTGTGGTAGGCGGCCTCGGCTGTGGTGATGTCGCGATTGCTCGGCAGGTCCACCTCCGGGTCCACGAACATGATGTCGTCGGGATCATCGGAGTGATTGAAGATGCCGAGCGCGTGCCCCAGCTCGTGGATGCTGGTGAGGGCCAGGCAGGGCTCGATGCCGGGGTCGTCCGGAAGGGAGCGGGGGTCCACGAACACCCGGATGGGCAGCCGCAGCTCGTGATTGGCCACGTCGATGTCGAGGTCGGTCACGCCCGCGCACTCGGGCCGGAGCGCGCTGTGAAGTCGCAGGCGCCGGAGCTTGTTCTCAGGAGTGCCGCCCCGCACGATCACGTCGGCCGTGGCGGAGTCACTCACCAGCGTGGCGTCGAACTCGCCGTAGAGGAAGGCCCCTCGCCACACGTCGATCGCCCGCGCCATGTGATCCGGCAGGCCGAAGGCGTCTTCGACCCAGACGCGCACCGGCAGATCCTCTCGGGCCCAGTGGAAGCTCAAGGTGTCGAGACCGGGACCAGGCACCGCCGGCGCCTCCAGCCGCCACTCGTAGAGGTCGCTGCGCACCGGGGCGCCGATGTCGCCGCAGGCCGGCGCCACGAGCGCCGCGGCGACTGCGAGGCAGCGGGACGCGCGGCTCACCGGATCCCCCGGGCCAGGCCCACGGAGAGCGAGACCCGATTCACGCTTTGTGCCTGGGAAAACCCGCGTTGCTCCAGCTCATCGGTGGTGAAGCGGTGGACGTCGTAGCGGGCCGAGACCATCAGATCCCACTTGGTCATGACCGGATGGCGCCAGTCGGCGCCCGCTCCGGCGACGAACCGGACCGGTCCGCCCTCGAGGAAGATGCCTCGATCCTCGGACGGCGAGTAGAAGATCCCGCCGAGCCCCACCCGCCAGCGCAGATTCTGCACCACCGGCCCGTCCAGGCCCAGCAGTACCGACGCGGTGCGCAAGGTGCCGAGATCGGTATCGGCGCCGTCCTGCTCCGCGGAGTAGCCGCCCGAGGCGAACGTCGCTTCCAGACCGGCGCGGTAGCCAGGCGAGATCGGCATACTGGCGCCAAGCGCCACCATCGGCGCGATGGACTGCTGCACGGTGACTTCGGTGACCAGGACGTCGCGGACCAGGGTGCTGGCCCACATAGCGCCCGCGCGGGCGTAATAGTCTACCTGGGCGTGAAGCGGCCCGGCTCCGGCCGCAAGAAGCAGGGCCGGGATCAGGATTGGCTTGAGCATCGGTGGAAGATGGATGTCGCCTGGAGGAGGGTCAACGTGGACCGCGCGCGTACGCGCGCAGCCGTCTCAGCATGCGACGGTCGCAGGTGACGTCGTCCTCGCCCTTGGGCGTCTCGATCACCTTCATCAGCTTGCGAAACCGGGCGTCACGCATGATCCGCCGGAAGGGCTCGGGGCCGAGTGAGCCCTCGCCGATCAGTTCGTGGCGGTCGCGCCGCGAGCCGAACGCTGTCTTGGAGTCATTGAGGTGGATGCAGCGCAGCAGCTCGAAGCCGATGACGTGCTTCCAGCGACGCCACACGCCGTCGTAGTCGCCCACGAGGTCGTAGCCCGCGGCGTGCAGGTGGCAGGTGTCCACGCAGAACGCGATGCGGTGGCGAACGCTCTCGTCCACCGCCTCCCGGAGCGCGGCCAGCTCCTCGAACGTCGCGCCCAGCGAGGTGCCCGAGCCCGCGGTGGACTCCAGCAGGACCATCACCTCGCCGGGCACCGCCTGGAGACAGCGGGTTATCGCGGCGGCGTTGCGCTCGATGCCGGCCGCGCGGTCGTCGATGAAATTGCCGGGATGGGAGACCACCGCCGGTATCCCCAGCAGGTCGCAGCGCCGCAGCTCCTGGGTGAACGACTCGACCGAGCGGGCGGCGAGGGCCGGATCGGGGGTGGCGAGGTTGATTAGATAGGAGTCATGCGCCACTATACGTGCGATCTCACTCCGATCGCGCTCACGTCTAAATGCTGTCCGGGCCTCTTCCGAGAGAGCAGGCTCTCGCCATTGGTTGGGGGTCTTCGTGAACACCTGGATCGCCGTGGCACCGATGGCCTTCCCGCGCGCGAGCGCGTTGTGCACGCCTCCCTGGGTCGATACGTGGGCGCCGAGCAGGTCGGGGACTCTTCGCTGATGCATTCGACGATCTCCGTCGCGTGACGAACGGCAGCCGCGTGCTGCTCGCCGGCGATGCCGCGGCCCGGCCCGCGGGGCTCGAGCGCGCCCTGACCCGGGCCGGCTTCCTGCTGGCCGAGGCTCGGCCGGCGGGGGAGGGTCCGGAGCCCGACGCCATCCTGGTCACCCTCACGAGCGCCTCGGCCGCGCGGCTCCGCGCCGCGCTGGGCGATCCCGGCGCCGCTTCGCCGCCCGTGGTCGTGCTCATCGCCGAGTCGGACTCCGACGCTCCCGCGGTCGCACTCACCTTGGGGGCCGACGACGCCCTCGCGGCCCCGGTCCACCTGCCGGAGCTCTGTGCCCGGCTCCATGCCCGGATCAGGGACCGGCAGTATCCCCGCGGCACGGCCCGGGAGGGGGCGGTGCGCCGCTCGCTCGAGAACTTCGTGAGCGAAGGCCGAACCGGTCTCAGGCCGGACGAGGTCGTGCTCGCTCTGGTGCGCCGTCTGGCCCGCGCCCTGGACCTGCGCTCCTGCTCCTTCGTCGCGATCGAGCCCGACGGAAGCGCCCGCCTCGTGGCGGCCGCGGGCCAGGGGCACGCGGCGACCGAGCGGGACGAGGTGCTGGATCTCGATCGCCACGCCGAGATCGCGGACGCGCTCCGGCTGCGGCGCCTCGCGGGGCGGCCCGACGGCGCCGTGACCGCGCTCCCGGCGGTCGTCGAGGGCCAAGTGCGCGCGGTCCTCGAGCTGGTGCGCTGCGACGGCTGTCCGGCGCTCACCGCGGCCCAGCTCGAGTTCGCCGAGCAGCTTGCGGAGGCGGCTGTCCGGGCGCTCGAGCCCTCGGGTCCCGGCGTCGGCAACGGCGGCCACCTCGCCCAGCGGCAGGTGGTCCCGCAGGTGACGCTCGACCAGCGGCTGCAGGAGGAATTCGAGCGGGCCCGACGCTACTCGCTGAGCTTCAGCCTCGTGCTGCTCGAGGTATGCTCGGCAGGCGGCGAGCTGAGCGCGGAGATGCTGGATCGCCTCCAGCGCGGACTCCGGCTGCCGGATTTCGTCGCCCGCTACACCGGCGGCGAATATGCCATCGTCCTCCCTGAAACCGGCGCGGACGGCGCGCGCCGCTCGGTGGCTCGAGTGCGCGAGCAGCTGGTCCAGGGCCGGAACGGCATCGCGGCCGAGCCGCCGCTCAGCGCCGGCATCGTGACCTATCCCCATCCCGCAGCGAGCCAGGCGGACGACCTGTTCGCGCTGGTCGAGGCCGCGCTCGCCCGGGGAAAGGCCCAGTCGGGCGAGCGAGTCGGCATCGCGGACTGACCGGCGTCAGCGCTTCCGAAGCCAATCCACCGGGTTGAGCGCGACCTGATTCTCGCCCCGGATCTCGAAGTGGAGGTGTGGGCCGTAGTCGGAATTCTCGCCGCCTACGGTGCCGATGGTCTGGCCCCGCACCACGCTGGCGGAGAGCTGCACCTCCGCGGACTGCAGGTGGGAGTAGACCGAGTAATAGCCGTTGCCGTGCTCCAGCACCACGGTGAGTCCGTAGGTACCGAACTGACCCACCAGCCGCACCTTCCCTGATTCCACCGCCTTCACCGGCGTCCCCGGGTTAGCCGCGATGCCGATCCCGTTCCACCGGATGATCCCGCCGCTCGGAAGCGTGTCGCGGCCGAAGCGGTAGACGATCGCGCCCTCCACCGGCCAATCCAGCCTGCCGATGTCAGCGGTGGTGATGGAGCCCGGGACCGGGGCCGCGCCGCCGGGCTCGCGGGCTTCGTCCCGCCGGGCGCGCTCCAGTGAGGCGAGCAGGTTGTTGAGCCTGCTCTCGTCCTTCTCCAGCTCCTCGAGACGCTGCTCCGTGGTCCGGGCGCTCCGGCGGAGCTGCGCCAGCCGGCGGGCACGAGCCTCGACCAGCTCGGTGAACTTGGTGTACTCCGCCTCCCGTTCCTCCCGGGAGCGATCGAGCTGTTTGCGGACGTCGAGCAGGTCGTCCCGTTGCTCCACCACGCGGTTCCGGAGCTTCTCGACGTCGCCCACCAGGGCGCGATCCTGCCGACTGGTGAGGTAGAGGTACTTGTACCGGCTCAGCAGATCACCGAAGGATTCGGCGGCGAGCAGGGCCTGGAAGGTGTAAAGCGCGCCCCGCTTGTAGATGTCCACCAACCGGCGCTCCAGCACCGCCCGCCGCTCGGCGAGGTTGTCCTCCGCGAGGATGAGCTCCGCGCTGGTGCGGTCCAGCCGGCCGGAAAGACCCCCGATCTGGCGCTCGATCTCGTCCACGATCTTCTGGGTGGACTCGCGCTGCCGCTCGAGGTTGTGGAGCTCGTCGTTGACGTCGTGGACCTGCCCCTGGAGACGCTCCTGCTGCTGCTGGAGGCGGTCGCGCTCCCGGCGGATCTCCTCCAGCCGCTTGCGGCTGCGCTCCAGCTCCTTGTTGTCCTGGGCCTGGAGCGGGGTCGCGAGCAGAGTCAGGGTGGCGAGTGACATCCCGAGCGCAGCGAGGGACCTTGCCCGGCCGAGCAGATCCCTCGCTGCGCTCGGGATGACAGTGCGGGGGAGCGACCGCCCGTCCGCCTCACACATTGCGCAGGTGCCGCCCCACGCTCACCAGGCTCCCGGCGAGCCCCAGCAGCACGCCGAACACCAGGATGACCACCATGTGCTCGGGCCGGAAGAAGAGCAGCCCGGCGAACGGCCCCCCGGCGGAGTCGCGGAAGAGCAGGTACCCGGCGTAGCACAGCACCAGCGACAGGAACCCGCCCAGGAGGCCCTTGAGCGCGCCTTCCAGCAGGAACGGGCCGCGGATGAACCAGTTGGTGGCCCCCACTAGGCGCATGATGGCGATCTCCCGGGCCCGCTGGAGGATGGTGAGCCGGATGGTGACCCCGATGATCACGACCGCGACCATGGCGAAGGCGAGGCCGATGACCAGGCCCACGATACCGGTCACGTTGCGGAGCTGGTCCAGCCGCTGCACCCAGTCGCGGCCGTAGCGGACGTCGTCCACGAAGCCGAAGCCACGTATCCGCTCGGCCACGCGCTCGACCGTCCTCGAGTCCCGGGAGCCCTCCTCGAGACGCACCTCGATGGACGCGGGCAGCGGGTTGGTGGCGAGGTCCCGGTACGCGTCGCGGAACTCCACCAGCTCCACCCTCGCCCGCGCCAGGGCCTGTTCCTCGGTCACGTAGCTCACGTCCTGCACCTCGGGAAACGCGGCGATGTCCTGGGTGGCGAGGGTGATGGTCTCCGCCGGCGTGCCGCGCAGCACGAAGGCGACGATCTCCACCCGCTCCTCGATGCCCCGCAGGGCCTGGCGCAGGTT
Source organism: Gemmatimonadota bacterium (assembly GCA_046729675.1). Lineage (GTDB taxonomy): Bacteria > Gemmatimonadota > Gemmatimonadetes > Gemmatimonadales > GWC2-71-9 > CAVVWJ01. The sequence goes on from JBKPGZ010000245.1 coordinate 6,083, forward strand.
GATCGCTACCAGGCCGAAGAGCCCGAGGGTGAAGAGTGAGAATCCGATGGTGGTGATGGAGAGCGCCGAGAGGAGCGGCGCCCGACGGAACGAGAGGAGCGCCTCGCGGGTCAGCAGTCTCACGACGCCTCCGTCTCCTCCGCCTCGTCCACCGCGCTGTCGAAGACCACGGATCCCTCGCGCAGCTCGATGGACCGGTAGGGTGCCTGGCGCACCAGGTCCAGGTCGTGGGTCGCCATGACGACGACGGTGCCGGCCGTGTTGATGTCGCGGAGCAGCTGGAAGACGCCTCGGGTGGCGCGCTCGTCGAGGTTGCCGGTGGGCTCGTCGGCGATGATGATAGCCGGGTCGTTCACCAGGGCCCGGGCGATGGCCACCCGCTGCTGCTCGCCGCCGGAGAGCTCACGGGGATAGGCTCTGCCCTTCGCGGCGAGCCCCACCTGCGTCAGCACGCGCATCACCCGCGCCGCGATCGTGTCCCGCCGCGCGCTGGTCACTTCCAGCGCGAACGCGATGTTCTCCGTCGCGGTGCGGTCCTCGAGCAGCCGGAAATCCTGGAACACGATGCCGAGTCGCCGCCGCAGCATGGGGATGTCGCTCGGGCGCAGGTCGCTTACGCTGGCGCCGGAGACCCGGACCTCGCCCGAGGTGGGCTGCTGCTCCGCGTATAGCATCTTCATGATGGTGGACTTGCCCGCGCCGGAGTGGCCGGTGAGGAAGACGAACTCCCCCTTGCCGACCCGGAAGGACACGTCCTTGAGCGCGAGGGCACCGTTGGGATACGACTTGTAGACGTGGGAGAAGCGGATCACGGTTGGAAGATAACGCTATCAGCTATCGGCTATCAGCTAGAGGCGCCGCTCAGGGTCCTCGATCCGCGCGAGCACCTCTGATAGCTGATAGCCGATAGCTGATAGCTCACTCTTTCCCCAGCGCCTGCCGCAGATCCTCGATGATGTCCTCGCTGTCCTCCAGCCCGCAGCTCAGGCGGAGAAATCCGTCGGGGATGCCGGCGGCCGCCCGCGCCTCGGGGGTGAGATCGCGGTGCGAGGTGAGGCGCGGCTCGGACACCAGGCTCTCCACCCCCGCGAGGCTCGGCGCGTGCGCGATCAGCTTCAGGCGCTTGAGCATCCGCTCGGCGGACCGGGTGCCGCCCTTGATCTCCAGCCCTACCATGCCGCTGAATCCCGAGAGCGCGCGACGGGCATAGGCGTGATCGGGATGGCTGGCGAGGCCGGGGTAGTGTACCCGCACGATGGACGGGTGCTTCTCTGCCCAGCGCGCGACCGCGAGGCCGTTGGCGTTGTGGCGCTCCATGCGGACCGCGAGGGTGCGGAGGCCGCGGTCTACCAGCCACGCGGTGTGCGGATCGATCGCCTGGCCCCACACCCGGAGCAGGCGATTCACCTCCTCCACCACCGAGGCCGAGCCCGCCACCGCGCCGGCCACCACGTCGCTGTGGCCGTTGAGATACTTGGTGGCGCTGGTGATCACGACGTCGGCGCCGTGCTCCAGCGGGCGGAAGTTGATCGGGCTGGCGAAGGTCCCGTCCACCAGGAGCGCGAAGCCGAACTCCCGGGCGACCTGAGCGATCGGCGTGAGATCCAGTACCCGCATGGTGGGATTGGTCGGGGTCTCGACGAAGATGGCCCGGGTATTCTTCCGCAGCGAGCGGCGCCAGTGGCGAGGCTGGGAGGGATCCACGAAGCTGACGTCGATACCGAGACGGACGAGCTCCTCCCCGAAGAGCCGGCGGGTGCCGCCGTAGATCCAGCCGCTGCTGACCAGGTGGTCGCCCGGGCGGAGCACCGCGAGGTGCGCGAGCGCGGTGGCGCCCATCCCGCTGGCGAGGAAGATCGCCGCCTCCGCGCCCTCGAGCAGCGCGTACTTGCGGGCCAGCTCGACCTGGGTCGGCGTGTTCCCGTAGCGGGTGTACAGCACTTCGTCGGGAGAGCCGACCGGGTTGGTGAAGGTGCTGCTCTGTACGACGGAGGGCGCGACCGGCGACCAGTCCGGGCGCCGGCGGGGAACGCCGTGGATCGCCAGGGTGGAGAGGCCTGGGCGCCGGGAGCTCATGCGACGAGCAGCGGGTACCGCAGATCGCCTTCGGGGCGCACCAATCGGTGGTGGGTGAGACTCTCCATGGCCTCGGTCGCGCGGGGCTCGGGCCAGTCGAGCGCCCGGGCCACATCCGCAGCGCAGGCGCGACCCAGCCGGCAGACGCAGGCGAAAGCGGCGCGCGCATCACCGGAGACGGAGCCCAGCAGGATCGGTTCCCCATCGGCCACCATGGCGGCCACCGCGAGGTGGTGATGGGTGAGTACCTGCTCGATGGCGTCGTGCTGGTCCTCGCGCAGACCGCGGAGCACGACGAACCGCGGCCGCTGCGAGGCCTGGGCCAGGAGCAGCTTGGCCACGATCTCCTCCGCGCAGGAGAAGTCGAGCAGCTCGATATCGGAGAAATCCAGCAGGGCGGTGAGGCAGTCGGAGCGGGAGAGGGCGACTTCGATGCTGTGCCGGACCGCGGCGCCGGTGGGGCGGGTGACGAGATGGCGGTAGGGCGAGGTTGCCGTCTCGCGCAACAGGTGACCGATCCGGATGGTCTCGATCATCTGCTCTCGACCTCCTGCGTGGCGGGGATGGTGATCTGCACCTGGGCTCCGGGAAAGAACGGCAGGTGATCGGCCAGCGGCACATCGTCGTCCCACGTCGGCACGATCGCGAGGCGGGCGGTCCCGCTCCGGATCGAGATCTTGCCCTTCCAGCGGTCGAGAAACCCCTTGATGCCCGCCAGGCCCTGGCCACGACCGGGGTCGCGGAACCGGCTCACACCCTGGATCAGCGCCGCCTCCAGCGCCGCGCCGTCGCCCCAGCGCTCGCCGAACCGCTTGGCGTGGGTGCTCTCCAGCGACCGGCGGAAGCCGATGCCCGCGTCGCTCACCGCGATCACCGCCACGCGGCGTCCCAGGCGACGCCGGAAGGTGTAGACCTGCACCGCCACCCAGCCGCTGGTGCCGGCGTGCTCCACAATATTCTGGCACGATTCGGAAAGCGCCATACTGAACCGCATCGTGGCATTGCGCTCGAGGCCCAGCTCCCCGTGGAGAATGCGCGACGCCGTCTCGCTGATCTTCTCCACCACCTGGTGCACGTCCTCCATGGCCCGCACCGGGGTCACGTCGAGGAGCACGTCGCTGGGCCCCGTCGCCGTGGCCTTGGGCACCCGGCCGTGGAGCTCGAACAGCTCCGCCGCGTGGCGGAAGAAGCCGACCCGCGCCCAGTAGCGCTTCACCTCATCGCTGTTCGGCACGGTGAGGAGCGGCCGCTCCAGCCTCGCCTCGGCGACCGCCTGCCCCGCGGTGAGCAGGCCGATGAGACCGTAGGGCGAGGCCCACTGCGCCCCGCGCGCGTCCACCAGCAGCTTTTCCTCCGGCGGCCAGGCGCCGAAGTCGCCGGCGAACTGGTCGAAGCTCCGGTCGTCGAAGTGGGCCGGCACCTCGATCACCCGCGTCACGGCAGCACCAGCTCCCCGCGCAGGTGGCGGGAAAGTCCGCCCGCCCCGCGAAACGCCGCGTTCCGTGCCGCCATCACGTTCGCGTGCCGGATCGCGGCCTCCACCGGATCCCCCGCGAACAGCCGCGCCGCCGCCGCCGCGCCGAACACGTCGCCGCAGCCGGTGGGGTCGAGCGCGTCGACTTTCGGAGCCGGAATGAGTGCCGTGCGAAGCGCGACGGCGGTCGGGCGGTCTGGCGGTCGGGCGGTCGGACTCGTCAGGCGATCGGAGCTCAGCCCTTCGAGGGAACCGACCGCCTGCCCGCCCGCCCGCCCGCCCGCCCACCCGTCAAACCCCGGCGCCGCCACATACGCCGCGCCCTTCGCGGCCAGCGTCACGATCAGCAGCGACGTGCCCGCGCCGATCGCTTCCGCGGCGAGGCTCAGAGGGTCGGGAGAGAGCTGCCGCATCTCGTCCTCGTTGAGCTGGATCACGTCGAAACAGCCCAGCCAGCTGGCGGCGTCCTGCAGCGGGCGGGGGACTCGCACTCCGTCGTGCTGCATGCCGAGCAGCAGGCTGTGGAGGTCCACATAGATCGGGCCGCGGAAGCCCTGCCGCAACGCCTGCGCGGTGCCCAGCGCGAGCTCGAACCCGGAGATGAAGTTGAGATAGAGCGCGTCGAGGTCGCGCACCATCGGGCCCAGCTCGCTCCAGGTCCACGCGGGCACGCCGCCCGACATCCGCTCGGTCCGCCGCTCGGTGGAGTAGTAATGGAGGATGACCCGGTTGTTGGGCGCCGGCACTTCCACGCAGCGGCCGCCGGGCGTGACGTGCCGGAGCCCGCCGACGAAGTCGCGCGCCTTGCCGGCGAGATCCTGGCCCACCTTGATCAGCGGCACAATCTCCCAGCCCGGCCCGACGCTCGCGTCGAGGCTCGCAAGCGCGTAGGCGGCTCCGCCCCACTCCTCGACCAGCTCCGCCAGCGGGTCGCGGCCGTAGATCTGGTCCCACACCAGGGAACCGATGATGCCGACCTTAGGCATCCAGGAAGGTCTTGGCCGCCCCGTACACCCCGGCGGTGCCCACCAGCTCGCCGGGCACGATGCGGCAGGCGGCGACCGCGGGCTTGAAGGCGCGGCGCGCCGTCTCCCGCCGCAAAGGAACGAAGAGACGGTCGCCGGCGAGCGTCACGCCCCCGCAGATCACGACCACCTCCGGGTTGAACACGTTGAGCAGGTTGGAGATCCCCGCGCCGAGGAACTTGGCGGTGTCGTTCACCACCTCGAGCGCCAGCGCGTCCTCGTCATGCGCGGCCTCGTAGACCGTCTGGGCGGTGATCTTCGAAGTGTCGCCGCCCACGTAGCTCGGGAGCCGGGTCTCGGCGCCGGCTTCCATCGCCTCGATGGCGCGGAGCGCGATGTTCGGCCCCGAGGCATAGGCCTCGAGGCAGCCGTAGTTGCCGCATTTGCAGCGGCGGCCCTCGGTGTCGATCGTGGTGTGACCAATCTCGCCCGCCACATCCGACGCTCCGTGGTACAGCCGGCCGCCGAGGATGAGCCCGCCGCCGATCCCGGTGCCGATGGTGATCCCGATGGCGTGGCGCGTCCCCCTCGCGGCGCCCACCCACCACTCCCCCAGCACCGCGCAGTTGGCGTCGTTGTCGAGCTGGGCCGGAAAGCCGAGCCGGTCGCGGATGATCTGGCGGAGCGGGAAGTTGACCCAGCCGAGGTTGGGAGTGAGCAGTACGACGCCGCTCTTGGTGTCCAGCGGGCCCGGTGCGCCGGCCCCTACACCGATGATCTCGGCCCCCGGTACCTCGCGCTCGGTGCGGGCGATGCACTCCTCGGCCAATGCCACCAACCGGTCCACCACGTCGCTCGCGCCGGCCTCCGCATGAGTGGGGGCGCTGGCGAGCGCGTGCAGGGTGCTGCCATCCTCGGCCACACACCCCACGACCAGGTTGGTTCCGCCGATGTCAATGCCGAGTACGAATCGCACGCCGATCCTCCGCTTCCGAGACCATGGCGACCGCTTCGACCACGGTCTCCGCCGGCAGCTCCCGCATGCACCGGTGATGACCCAGCGGACACACCGCCGGCCCGTGCGCCGAGCAGGGCCGGCACCGGAGGCCCGCGTGGCCGAGGGCGAGGCTTCGCTCGTCCCTCGGGCCGAAGCCCTGCTCCGGCACGGTGGGCCCGAAGATCGCGACCACGGGAGTGCCGACCGCGGTC
>JBKPGZ010000246.1:0-3170 GCA_046729675.1 Gemmatimonadota bacterium
GACACTGGGCGCACCAGGAGCCCGCGCCGCACGCGAGCCAGCTGGGCGACAGGTCGAATCGTTCCGCCCGGCGCGCGCCTGGTCCCGCGCCACCTATGTCACGGCGGCTTTGATGTCGACTCGCGAGCGCGCCCGTCGGCCGGCATGCCCCACCCCGTGATGCAGTGGTCGCCGCTCGGCGCCAACCTGATGGCGCTACCGGCGCACGTCGGGTCCTTTGACGGCGAGGGCCCCGCGCATGCCCGATGTGGCGGTGTACTTGCAGGTGAAGATGAGCACGCCCGACCGGGGGAAAGCGACCTCAACCTCGCCGTGTGCTCGGACGCCGCAGTTGAGGTCGATCCTCTGGCCCGGCACGCTGAAGTTGTGCGGGCGGAGGCCCTCATTCCGGAGCTCGATGGTGACGGTTCCCCCGGCTGGGCCTTTCAGGACCGTTGGCTCGAAGTAGTCGTCGTCCATCTCCATCTCGATCGTTCCCCCATCGACCACGCGATCGATCCCGTGGAAATTGACTCCTTCTCCGTCTATCACAATGTGGTCCCGCTCCAGCTTCTCGGGTTCCAGGCCGCCACGACGCATCCGTCCGGGGCCGTAGCGCCCATAGTCCTCTTTGCCCGTCGCCGGACTGCAAGGGTAGGTCTCGGGAACGTGCATGGAGGTTTGAGTCGGCGAAGCCGGAGAGCTGATACCCATCTGCCCGCGCCCGGTCCCCGGCTCGTGGGCTGTCCCGTCGATCCCGTCGCTCTGACAGGCCGAAACGGTGAGCCCGACGGCGAAGACCGCCGCGATCCTGGTGCGCCGCATGAGCCTCCCATCCAAGCGCGCCGGCGACGGTACCACGAACGGTCGGTTTCCGCGCCCGACACGTTGAGCATGGTGAAGGAGATACCACGAAACGCGCTAACAGGACGACGACTCATTGACATGGCGATTTGGAACGCCAGCGATGTTCGCCACCACCCGTGAACGGCGAGCGCGGAACGCCCATGGGTCCGCGAAGCCACGATCTGACGATGGCTACGCCACGTCCACCTCGATCGTGTGGTAGCCGGTCGCCCCGTCCGGGAACGGCGGTGCAACTTCCTCGGTCTGAAGCGCACCCGTCCCATCGATAGCGCGCACCGTAAGCATGTGCGAACCGGTCACGGCGCGCCATCGAAGCACCCATTGCCGCCACGTGTCCTCGGTGTCCGCGGTGCCAAGCTCCGCCGCCAGCCACGGGCCGTCGTCGATGCGGACCTCGACCTTCTCGATCCCCCTGTGCTGCGCCCACGCCACGCCCGCGATGGCCACCTCCCCGGGGAGGAGGCGGTCGGCCTGGCTCGGCGTGTCGATCCGCGACTGGGTCTTGATCGGAGCCTGCTCGGCCCACCCCCGCTCCACCCAGTAGGGGTCGAACGCCTCGAAGGTCGTGAGCTCGAGCTCCACCAGCCATTTCGTGGCGGACACGTACCCGTAGAGCCCGGGGACGATCATGCGGACCGGGAACCCGTGTTCGAGGGGCAGAGGCTCGCCGTTCATCGCGACCGCGAGCATCGCGTCACGACCGTCCATCACGACCGAGGTGGGCGTCCCCGCCGTCCAGCCATCGGCCGACCGACTCACGAGCTGGTCGGCGCCCGGAAGGAATCTCGCCGCGGAGAGGAGGTCCGCCAGCGGCACGCCGACCCACCGCGCGTTGCCCACGTACCGACCCCCGACCTCGTTCGAGACGCAGGCGAGGGTGACGTCCCGCTCGATCAGCGGTCGGGCGACGAGCTGCTCGTACGTCAGGCTCAGCGGCTCCTCCACCATCCCGTGCACCTCGAGGGACCACCCCTCGGCCGACACCGAGGGCACGAAAAGCGCCGTGTCCACCCGATAGAAGCGGTCGTTCGGGGTGATGAACGGGTCGAGGCCCGCAACGCCCAGGTCCGCACCCTCGGGCACGGGCGGCGCCGGGTCGAGCGCATCGGGGACACGAACGGCGGCGCGCGAGTCGCTCGCGTCAGCGCGGCGCACGAACCACTCCCCGACCCGATCTGCCGCGACCGCGAGCCCAGCGGCTGCGACCGCTGTCCAGAGGAACCGGCGTCGGTCATAGCCGCGCGGGGCAGGCAGTGGCTCCTCCAGCTCGGACACCTCGCGACTGCCAACCGGCGGGAGCCCCGCCGCCCGCCGGAGCAGGATGTACGCACCGATCCCCGCCATGCCCCCGGCCAGCGACGGCACCGCGGCCATTGGCCCGTTCGACGGGCGGGTAACGGCCGCCAGGGCTCCGATAAGAGCCAAGCTCAAGAGCCCGCCGATCGCGAGGATGGGGCGGCGCACCGACGCGATGCCGAGGAGAACGGCGGTGAGCGCGAGTACGACACCGATCCCTCCTAGCAGGACCAGCTTGTCGGCGGTCCCGAAGGTCCGGATCGCGAGGCTCTTGAGCCATTCGGGCGTGACGTCGACCACCACGCCGCCAACAGCCAGGACCGGCGACGAGGCACCGTCGAGTACGCCGGCTACCAGGTGGGCGATGCCGAGAGCGACCCCGCCCGACAGGATCCCCAGCGCTGCGCCGACGGCGAGGCGCCGCTCGGCCCGCGCAGGAGGCGTGGCCGCGGGCGATGGCATGGTCGGCGAAGCGGTGTCCCGCATCGTCATCCGACAATAGAGGTTCGCGCCTTACCCGACCGCATTCGCCGCGGCTCATCGGGACACCCATCGGCATCGCTCAGGAGGAGCGTCAGGAGACGAGCGGGCTGCTCCCGGCCATCGCGCTCGGCTGTGGGACAGGTCCACGTCGTCCTCGGGCTGCGTCTCGCCGCCGAGGATGAGGAGTTGCAAGGGCTATCCGTCGCGAGCTGAAGAAAGCCATCGGGTCCTGGGCGGGCGAGCCTCGGCTAGGCCGCGCGAGGACCCCTGGGATCGAGGACCCTGAGATGGCGTCGAGCGACCTGGGCCGAGGCCACCGACCTCGAGTGCCCGTCCCTCGTCGAGGAGCTGCTGGAGTCCGTCGCCATGTACCCAGATCACGTGGAGGTCACGGTGAGCGGCGCGCGACGGCTGAACGTCCACCTTCAGGACGTCGGCCCGACCGGAGGGTGGCAGTCTTGCGGTGTCGGAGGGGAGATTTTGAACCCCCACGGCCCATAGGGCCACCAGGCCCTCAACCCGATTCCGCACGTGGTGGCTGGTGC
>JBKPGZ010000247.1:0-8435 GCA_046729675.1 Gemmatimonadota bacterium
CGGTGACACTGGTGCTCCTCATCGCCTGCGCCAACATCGCCAACCTGTTCCTCGCTCGAGCTTCGGGACGGCATCGCGAGCTGGCTGTCCGGGCTGCGCTCGGGGCGGGGCGCTGGCGGATCGCGCGGCAGCTGCTGGCGGAGGCGCTCGTGCTGGCGGTGCTGGGTGGGGTCGTCGGCGTGCTCCTGGCTATTTGGGGTGTGGACACGCTGCTCGCCCTCCGTCCCCGCGGCATCCCTCGGCTCGACGAGATCGGCATCGACCTCGCCACCCTCGGCTTCACCCTGGTGATCTCGCTGCTGGTGGGCATCGGCTTCGGGCTTACGCCGGCGCTCGCACTCTCGAGGCGGGACCCTGCCGACTGGCTCCGCGGCGAAGGCCGGGGCACGAGTGAAGGGCCCTCGCGCCTGCGGTTCCGCCATGCCCTCGTGGTGGTGCAGGTCTCGCTCGCGCTGGTGCTCCTGGTCGGGGCATCGCTCCTCGTTGTCACCGTTCGACGGCTCACCGCGATCGACCCGGGCTTCGATCCCGCTCGCGCGCTGGTATTCGACCTCCCCGCGCTCTCGGCCCGGTATCCCGACCAGGGGCGGCAAACAGCGTTTGTCGACCGGTTGCTGGAGACGGTCGCGGTGATTCCGGGGGCGGAGGCCGTGGGCGCTGTGTTCTACCTGCCGCTCGGCTCCAGTGACGTGAGCGGCTCCTTCGTGCTCGAGGGCGCGCCGCCGCCGCAACCGGGGCGCGAGACCTACGCGGGCTACCGCATGGTAGGCGGTGACTTCTTCGGCGCCCTCGGCGTACCGATCCGGCGCGGCCGGCCGCTCGACGCCGATGACCGCTCGGGCGCCCCACGGGTGGCAGTCGTGAACGAGACCTTCGTGCGGCGCTTCGTCGGTGAGGGGGAACCGCTCGGTCGCCGGGTCACGTTCGGCGACGGGTCGGAGGACGTCGGCTGGATGGAGATCGTCGGCGTCGTCGCCGACGTGCGGACACTCGGACTCACGACCGATCCCCCGCCCGAGATCTACGTGCCTATCGAGCAGATCCCCGCGGATCTGTGGACCGTGTTCAACGGAAGCTCGCTGTCGGTGGTCGTCCGCAGCCGCGGGCAGCCCGAGCGTCTGGCACCGGCCGCGCGCGCCGCCGTGCGACAGGTGGATCCCGAGCAGGTGGTCTCCAACCTTCGCCCCGCCGGCGAGTTGGTCTCCGGCGCGATAGCACGCCAGCGATTCAGCATGCTGCTCCTGCTCGCGTTCGGCGGTCTGGCCGTGGTGCTGGCGGGAGTGGGGGTATACGGGGTGCTCGCCTACACGGTCAGCCAGCGCACCCGCGAGCTGGGCATCAGGGTGGCGCTGGGCGCGCACGCCGGGGCGGTCCGCGGCCTGGTGCTGCGCCAGGGGCTCGGCGTGGCGCTGGTCGGCGTGGTCCTGGGACTCGTCGGCGCGCTGGGGCTGAGCCGCCTGCTGGGTGCGGTGCTGTACGATGTGAGTCCGACAGATCCCCTCGCGCTCGCGGCCGGCGCCGGAGTCCTCGGCTGCGTCGCCGCGATCGCCTGTCTCATCCCGGCCGTCCGCGCGACGCGGGTGAATCCCGTGGAAGCCCTCCGGAGCGAATGATGAGCACACTCGCACACGACATGCGCTACGCCCTCCGCGCGCTCCGCCGCACCCCGGGGTTCACCGCCGCCGCCGTCGCCGCGCTGGCGCTGGGGATCGGCGCCACGACCACGATCTTCACCGTGGTGAACGGCGTGCTGCTGCGGCCGCTCCAGTACGAGGCGCCGGACCGGTTGGTCAACATCTGGAACGACCTGGGGCAGGGGGCTCAATCCCTGCCCGCCGTATCGCCGCTCGACTTCCGGGACTACAAGGAGCGGAGTCGCACCATCGAGGACTTCGCCGCGGCGGCCGAAGGGAACGTCGCCAACCTGCGGGGCAATCTCACCGGCGAGGGGGAGCCGGAGCAGGCGGACATCGTCACCGTCACGGCCAACTTCTTCCCGCTGCTCGGCGTCCGTCCGGCGCTCGGCCGGCAGTTCCTTCCGGAAGAGGAGGTCGTCAACGGCCCCCACGTCGTGATGCTGAGCAACCGGCTCTGGCAGCGGCGCTACGCCGGCGACCCGTCGCTGGTGGGCAAGACGATCCAGATCGACGGCGTTGCCCACGAGGTCGTCGGCATCCTGCCCCGCGACTTCAGGCTGCAGCTGCCCAAGGAGGCCTTCGAGGTCACCGACGGCGATCTCTGGGCCCCAATTCAGTTCGACTACGGCCAGCCGCTGCCGCGGAACCTCACCTTCTTCACCGTGTTCGGCCGTCTGGCGCCGAAGGTCACGATGGAGCAGGCCCAGGCCGAGATGAACCTGATCGCGGAGCAGTTCCGCTCGGAGTTCAAGGAGCACGCCGCGTCGAAGCTCCGGATCCGCGCCGTGCCGCTGCACTACGACGTGGTGAAGCACGCCCGCCCGGCGCTGTTCGTCCTCCTCGGCGCGGTGGGGATGGTCCTGCTCATCGCCTGCGCCAACGTGGCCAACCTGCTGCTGGTGCGGGGCACCACGCGGCAGGCGGAGTTCGCGCTCCGTACCGCCCTCGGTGCCAGTCGTGGGGCGATGGTCCGCCAGGTGCTCAGCGAGAGCCTGCTGCTCGCGCTCGCCGGCGGGGTGCTGGGCCTGGGGATCACGCTGGCCGCGCTGGAGGTCCTCCGCCGCCTGCACCCAGCGAACCTCCCGCGGCTGGCCGACATCCGGATGGACGGCACGGTGCTGCTGTTCACGGTGGTGATCTGCGCGGTGACGTCGGTGCTGTTCGGGCTGGTGCCGGCGCTCCGGGCAGCGGGCACCGACCCGCAGGAGCATCTCAAATCGGGCGGCAGGGGCGGGAGCGCCGGAGACCGCCGCCGGGCACGCAGCCTGCTGATCGTCGCGGAAGTCGCGCTCTCGGTCGTGCTGCTGGTGGGGGCCGGGCTGTTGATCCGGAGCTTCATCGCGCTCCAGCGGGTGGACCCGGGGTACGACGGCAGCGATGTGCTGACGTTCGAGCTATCCATGCCCTTCGGGAAGTACCCCGGCGGTGCCTCGCGGCGCGCCTTCTTCCGGGAGCTGCGGGAGAAGCTCGATGCGCTGCCCGGCGTCACCACGGTGGGCCTGGTATCCCAGCTTCCGCTCACCGGCAGCGGTCCGCTGTCGCCCTTCGCCTACAACGAGGAGACGGCCCGCAACTTCGAGAGCGTCACCGCCGACGGGCGGAACGTCTCTCCCGAGTACTTCGAGGCGATGGACGCGAAGCTGCTGGCGGGCCGCACCTTCACCTACCAGGACTCGGTGGGGACGCCGCCGGTCATCATTGTGGACGAGACGCTCGCGAAGCTGGCCTGGCCGGGGGAGAACGCGGTGGGCAAGCAGCTTCAGCTCGCCCCAACGGGTGAGCCGAACGCCTTCTCCGAGGTCGTCGGCGTGGTGGAGCCCATGCGGCAGCACGACCTGACGCGCGACATCCTCCACCAGATCTACTACCCGATCGGGCAGGGGACTCCCACCAACATGACGTTCGTGGTCGAGACGACCCTCGATCCGGCGAGCCTGATTCCGACCGTGCGGCGGACCGTGAACGAGATGGATCCCGACCTTCCGGTGAGCCGCCTGACCCCGATGAGCACCTACCTCATCGAGGGGCAGGCCCAGGCGCGCTTCAGTCTGGTGCTGATGAGCGTGCTCGGGGCGGTGGCGCTGCTGCTGACCGCGGTGGGTGTGTTCGGGGTGATCTCCTACTCCGTCAGCCAGCGCACCCGCGAGTTCGGCATCCGGCTCGCGCTCGGCGAGGATCCGCGGCGAACCCGGCTCAGCGTGGTGAGCAGCGGCATGCGGCTGGTGCTGATCAGCATCGCGATCGGGCTGGTGGGATCGCTAGCGGTCACGAGACTGATCGTGGGCCTGCTCTACCACGTGAGCCCCGCGGACCCGATCACCTTCGCCGGGATCGCCCTCCTCCTCGGGGGAGTGGCGCTGCTGGCCTGTTATCTCCCCGCCCGGCGGGCCACGCGGGTGGATCCCGCGCTGGCGCTGCGGAGCGAATGACCATCTTCTCTCGACCAGGGTGAAACCGTGATCCGACTCGCGAACCTCGATCGCTTCTACGAAGCCGGCCCGACCCGGACCTACGTGCTCCGCCGCATCAACCTCGAGATCCGCGAGGGCGAGTTCGTCACCATCATGGGTCCGTCGGGGGCGGGGAAGTCCACCCTCCTCAGCATCATCGGCATGCTCGACAACGCCTGGACCGGGGAGTACCGGTTCCTGGACCAGGCCGTGCACGAGCTGCCGGGGAAGAAGCGGGTCGAGCTGAACAAGAAGTACATCGGCTTCGTGTTCCAGAAGTACCACCTGATCGACGACCTCACGGTGTACGAGAACCTGGAGATCCCGCTCTCCTACCGCGATATCAAGCCCAAGGAGCGGGCGGCGATCGTGGCGGAGACGTTGGATCGCTTCCAGATCGTGGGCAAGAAGGACCTCTACCCCAGCCAGCTCTCGGGGGGCCAGCAGCAGCTGGTCGGGGTGGCGCGGGCCGTGATCGCAAACCCCAAGCTGCTCCTGGCCGACGAGCCCACCGGCAACCTGCACAGCGCCCAGGGCCAGGAGATCATGGAGCTGTTCACCCGGCTCAACCGCCAGGGCACCACGATCGTGCAGGTGACCCACTCAGAGCGAAACGCGTCGTACGGGCAACGAACCATTCAGCTGCGCGACGGATGGGTGGTAGAGCCGGAAGGTGCCACGGTGGTATGAGGCTGACCGGACGGTGGTTCGCGGGAGCGACCAATGTCTCTCCCTTCTGACCTGAGATACACGCTCCGATCGCTCCGACGCACGCCCGAGTTCACCGTAACCGTCGTGCTCACACTGGCCGCGAGCATCGGCGCCGTCACCGCGATGCTCAGTATCGTGCTCGGTGTGGTGCTCCGACCGCTGCCAATCGCCGATCAGGACCGCGTCGTGCTCGTGCGCAGGGAGGCGCCGCTGGATCGCTCCCTCCGTCCGTTCAGCCACGCCGACATCGCGGGCTTGCGGGAGCGTTCGGCGGCAGTCGAGCGAACGGCCGGTGTGCAGTATGACGGGGCCTTCCCGTACGTCGTGGGCAGCGGAGCCGACGCGTTCAGCGCGATGGGATCACTGGTTTCGGGCGAGTTCTTCGAGGTCCTGGGTGTCCGGCCTGCTGCCGGACGCCTGCTCGACGGGCGAGACGCGGCGCCTGGTGCGGCACCGGTCATGGTCATCAGTCACGGGCTCTGGCAGCGGCGGTTCGGCGGCGATTCGAGCGTCGTCGGGCGGACGCTGAGCTTCGACTACCCCTACACCATCGTTGGGGTGGCGCCCCCCGGCTTCGAGTATCCGGCAAAGGTCGAGATATGGTTTCCGCTCGAGCTCACGCCCGAGATAGTGGCCACGCGCGATTACCAGCCGTTCAGCATCGTCGCGCGGCTCCGGCCGGGAGCCTCGATCGACGCCGTGCGCCGGGATGCGGCCGCCTACGAACGCGACATCGAGGCGATCGAGGCACCGGGCAACACCCGCGGCCTTCGCGCGGTGGTGCTGCCGTTCGAAGACGCGGTCCTCGGGGATTCGCGGAGCTCGATCGAAGTCCTCTCCATCGCGGTCATGGTGCTCCTGCTGGTCGCCTGGGGCAATGTCGCCAACCTGCTCCTCATGCGAGCCTCGGCTCGGTCGGGTGAGCTGGCGCTTCGCTCCGCGTTGGGTGCCGATCCGGCTGACCTGATGCGGCCGCTGCTTGCCGAGACGGCGGTGCTTGCGCTCGCGGGGGCGGCGCTCGCGCTGCCGCTGGCACATTGGGCACTCGTGGCGCTGATCGCCGTCGCGCCGCCGGAGATTCCACGGCTGGACAGCATCGGGCTTGGACCCTGGGCTCTCGCGTGGGTGGTGGTCCTTGCCGCCATCACGGTGCTGATAGCGGGGGTCGGGCCGGCCGCTTGGGCCGCTCGACGTGACAAGGATATTCGAGTAGGACCGCGGGAGGGTCGTGCGACCCAGGCGGGCCGACGAACGCGTTCCGCGCTGGTTGTACTTCAGGTCGGCCTCGCGCTCCTGCTCACGGCAGGCGCGAGCGTGCTGGCCGCCAGTCTTCGGCGGCTGGACGGCGCTGACATGGGTTTCGCCGCGGACAGCGTCACTCTCGTGAAGATCGGCCTGCCCGCCGGGGTTTACGAGAGCCGCGACCGACATCTGGGGGTGTTCGACGAGCTGGCCCGACGGGTCGCCGCCGCACCGGGCGTCGTGGGCGCAACGCCGGTGATCCTCAGCCCCTTCACCGGTCCCGGTGGCTGGGACGCAAGCTTCGCGGTGGAAGGCCAGGACCTGCGCGCGGAAGTCTCCAATCCGACCCTCAACCTCGAGACGGTCGCCCCCGGTTACTTCGAGACCATGGGAATTCCGCTCGTTCGAGGTCGGGGCTTCGAGGAGATGGACCGGAGCGGCTCGACTCCGGTGACGATCGTCAGTCAACGTCTCGCGCGGCGGCTCTGGGCCTGGGCCGATCCGATCGGCCGGCGAATCAAGCTCGGTGGTCTCACTTCGGACTGGCCCTGGCTCGAAGTGGTCGGAGTGTCGGGGGACACCCGGTATCGTGAGCTGGAGGAACCGCCCCTCACCATATACATCCCGTACCTCCAGACGGCGAACCCGAGCCTTCGCCCGACGTACCTGGCCGTCCGTTCGCACCGCGATGCCGGAGCGATCCTGGGCGAGGTTCGCGCGGCGGCTCGCGACGTCGACGCAGGTTTGCTGGTGCCGGAGAGCGCCTCGGTTTCACAGCTCCGCGCCGCTCCCCTCGCCCGACCCCGACTCATGGCGGCGCTTGCAGGAGTGTTCGCGGTACTCGCCCTCGGCTTGGCCGCCGTGGGGGTGTACGGAATGGTCGCCGTGCTCGTGGTACAGCGGACTCACGAGTTCGGAGTGCGTATGGCACTGGGCGCGCAACCGACCACCGTGAAGCGTCTCGTGCTGGCTCAGGGCGCCGCTCATGCAGCGGCGGGGATCGCCATCGGAGCCGTGGCCTGGCTCGGTGCATCGAGAGTGCTGGAGAACGTAGTCTACGGCGTCACGCCGACGGATCCCGCCGCGCTTGCCGGCGCCAGTGCGCTCCTGCTCGCTGCCGCGGTCGCCGCCTCGTATCTTCCGGCTCGACGCGCCACCCGGGTAGATCCCGTTCAGCTGCTTCGGAGCGAGTAAGTCAGGTGTTCGCTTCTCACTGCTGAGTGGATCGTGAGCCGAGGGATGACCTTATCCCTTCGCTCCGCTCGGCCCGACATCAGCTAGATTCTCCTCACCAGTGCCGACCCAATCCGCCTCCCCCACCGCCCACGTCCTCGTCGCGGACGACCAGCCGCACATCCGCGAGGCACTCCGGCTCCTGCTCAAGGGTGAGGGCTATGCCATCGAGACGGCCGCCTCGCCGGCCGCGGTGCTCTCCGCGGTGCAGGGCTCCGACTTCGACGCCGTCCTCCTCGACCTGAACTACGCCCGTGATACCACCACCGGCCGCGAAGGGCTGGAGCTGGTCTCCCAGCTCCAGGCGCTCGACGCGACGCTGCCGACGGTGGTGATGACCGCCTGGGGCAGCGTCGAGAAGGCGGTAGAGGCGATGCGGCGAGGCGCCCGCGACTTCATCGAGAAGCCGTGGGACAACAACCGGCTGCTCGCCACGCTGCGCACCCAGGTGGAGCTGGGCCGGGCGCTCCGGAACACCCGGCGGCTGGATGCCGAGAACCGGCTCCTGCGCCGCGACGGCGCCCCCGAGCTGATCGCGCAGTCGGCGGTGATGCGGCCGGTGCTTCAGCTGATGGACCGGGTCGCGGCGTCGGATGCGAACGTGCTCATCAGCGGGGAGCACGGCACCGGCAAGGAGGTCGTGGCCCAGTGGCTCCACGCCGCCTCGCCGCGCGCCGCGCGGCCCCTGGTGGCGGTGAACCTCGGCGGGTTGTCGGAGGGCCTCTTCGAGAGCGAGATGTTCGGACACGTGAAGGGTGCGTTCACCGACGCCCGGGCCGACCGCATCGGCCGGTTCGAGCTCGCCGAGGGTGGTACCCTCCTGCTGGATGAGATCGGAACGTTGGGCCTTCGCCAGCAGGCCAAGCTGCTCCGGGTCCTGGAGACCGGTGAAGTGGAGCGAGTGGGAGCCTCGCGCTCGCGCCGGATCGACGTGCGCATGCTCTCGGCGACCAACGCCGATCTTCCCGCCGAGGTGGCCGCCGGTCGCTTCCGGGAAGATCTGCTGTTCCGGCTCAACACCATCGAGATCCGGCTTCCGCCGCTGCGCGAGCGGCGGGAGGACATCCGCGCCCTGGCCGAGCATTTCCTCCGCCGCTATGCCGCGCGCTACCGCAAGGCGCTGGTCGGCTTCGAGCCCGAGGCGGTCGAGGCGCTCGAATCG
>JBKPGZ010000248.1:0-21107 GCA_046729675.1 Gemmatimonadota bacterium
ATTTGCGGGGGTCGACCACGTGCACGGAGTCACCTATGACGGCCGGCACGTCTGGTTTGCCGCTGGAGACAGGCTGAACGCCTTCGATCCTGCGAGCGGGAAGACGCTGCGCTCGATCGATGTCCCCGGAGATGCAGGAACGGCCTACGACGGCCGGCACCTGTTTCAGCTCGTCGGCGACAGCATCCAGAAGATCGACCCGCGGACCGGCAGTGTGCTCGCTGCGATCCCGGCCCCCGATGGGAACGGCGCCTCAGGGCTCACGTGGGCCGAAGGGACGCTCTGGGTCGGCAGGTATCGGGACCGGAAGATCCATCAGATCGATCCCCAGACCGGCGCGATTCTTCGCACGATCGAGTCCAACCGCTTCGTCACCGGGGTTACCTGGGTGGACGGAGAGCTCTGGCACGGCACCTGGGAAGGCGACGAGAGCGATTTGAGGCGGGTCGATCCTCGAACGGGAGAGGTTCTGGAGCGGCTCGAGATGCCGCCCGGAGCGAACATTTCGGGGCTCGAGTCCGATGGCGGCGATCAGTTCTTCTGCGGCGGAGGCAGGAGCGGGAAGGTGAGGACCGTACGCCGGCCCAAGCGAGACTCCCCCCGCCGGCGGCCCTGACCGTCAGCGGGCCAGGTCCAGCGGGTCGATCCCTCCCTCGAGACTGAAGCTCGATCCCACCGCGCGCTGGAAGGAGACTGTTGGCAGGCTGACCATCAAGCCGGCCCCTCGTCCTCGGCCAGGCGCGCGGAAGCGGCGTCCTTGAGCCCAGCCATTGGACCGGATCGCCGCGAGCGTTACACTCCTACCGACTCCTACCGGCCGGGCCCACCATGCCGACTCAACGAGACGAAGCGACTCAAGCCGTCCTTCTGAGACTGCTCGAAGAGAATCATCTCAGCGAAGACACCCGATTGTATCGGGCGGCCGAGCGTGCTTCGCTGACCGCGACGGCGACTCCGGGGGTCTATCGCCTCGCGGCGAACGCGCACCCGCGCGAGACCCTGGTCGATGTCTACGGGCCCGGCTATCCCGTGCAGGCGGAAGAAGTGGGTGCGGGGCTGGCGTTCGCCGAGTCGGCGTCGCCTGCCTGGCAGGAGACCAAGGAATTGCGAGCGCTCCAGGCCGGCCCGAACCGGGCCGCCGCGGAAGCGGATCACGTGCAGGTTGAAGTCCGGCTGGCAGATCTCCTGCAACAAGGCGGCGCCATGTATCCGGTCCAGTCCGTCGCCGTCGAACGGGCCTGGTACTTCACGCTTCCTTCGGGATCCATCGAGGTGCGCGAAGCGACCTGAAACCTGTCCTCAAGCCTTGTGCGAGGTCTTCGCGAAGAACGGCGTCAGCACCTGCTCCACGCTCTTGCTCTTGCACTTGGGGCAGAGGGGTGGCTTATGGCCGTGCTCTGCCTGAGGCTCGATTCGGTCAAACACCGTATTGCAGTCACGGCATCGATACTCGTAGGTGGGCATAGGATCCTCCATCGCTTGCTCGTCTGCGGGTGGCCAATTGCAGGCTACCGCTACTTGGGAAGGTACGGAGATCGACGCGCCTCGTCTATCGCGCAGCCTGAACGTCTCAGCTGATGGGTAACATGTGTTACGGGATAAGGTCGTCATCAACCCGCGGTACCCTCAACGCGCCAAGTCCAGAGGGTCGATCCCCCCATCGAGACTGAAGCTGGATCCCACGGCGCCGACCACCGCCGTCTTCCGGCTGAGCCCGGCGATCTCCCGTAACCGATAGACCGCCTCGATCCCGGTACAGTGCGCGCCGAGCAGGTGAGCCAGACCGAACTCCTTGAGCTTGGTCGCGGTCCACTCCACCTCCCGGTCGCTCGACGCGAAGAGATGCAGCCCCCCGATCACCCCGTAGGCCGGCGCCTCACGCACGACAGACCGCGCGTGCTGGACCGTATTGACGGTCCCCGCATGGCCGCAGCCGGTGATCACCACCAGCCCCTGTGGCGTATCGATGTAGAGCGACATGTCCTCCGGGATGGAGTCCTCCACCATACCCTGGGCTGTCTTGATCCGCGCGGCGTGGGGCCAGTTGCGCTCCGGATACGGGCGCGGAACGGGACCGCTGACCCAGACGCCGGGCAGGATCTCCGAGGGACGGCTGTGCACCACGAACTTGCCGCCGGTCGCCACGTAGGCCGCCCGCAGCGCCGTCATCGAGTTGCGCTGCACGCCGCCGTCAGGGGCCGTCCGATCGAGGAAGATGCCCTCGGCGACATGGACCCGGGACAGCGCGGCCGGGTTCTGTTTCGCGAGTGCCTTGCGCAGCGTCAGGAGGCCGCCGGCGTGGTCCGCGTGATGATGGCTCAGCACGACGTCGGTGACGGTGGAGAGATCGATCCCCAGCTCGCGGGCGTTCTGCAGGACGGTCTCGGGCCGCTCGCCGGTGTCGAACAGGAGCCGCCGGCCGTCCACCTCCACCAGCGCGCCGAAGCCCCATTCGCCGATTCCCGTGTGATCGGTGAGCATGGTGGAGAGGACGGTGACGTGAAGCGCACGGGCCTGGTGGGGCAGGGAGTCGGGGCTCACGGGGGATAGAGCGGCCAGCAGCAGGAAGGTGTGCAGGGCGCCCATGGGGACCTCCCGGCAGAGGTGGGTGGAGGCAAGTTGGGGCCGGGTGCGGGAGGTGTCCAGAGCTCCGCGTAAGTCGGTTAACGAGGATCTGTCATCCCGAGCGAACGCGAGGGAACTTGCCCGGGAATGGCTCGAGCGCGGCGGCCAAGATCCTTCGGTCGCTTCGCTCCCTCAGGATGACAAACCTGTTAAGGGAATTTCGCAAAGCTCATTAGCGGAAGGTCAGCAGGTCCGCCAGCATGAAGCTCCCGGTCTCGGCCGACGGCAGCTCCGGCCTCCACCCCGGCGCGGCTGTCCGGAAGGACCCCGGGTCGTGATCCACCAGCCCGACCAGCACCTCGCCCACGATCCGCCCTCCGACCCCGCCGAGCCGATCGCCCTCGGTGCAGACCTCCGCCTCCTTGAGGATGTAGTACCAGAGCGGCGTCTCCCCCTGCCAGCCGAACGCCGCGAGTCCCGTCTCCCTCGCGCTGAGGGGCGTGACGCCCAACTTGCGGGCCACCGCCTCGCCCGACGGCAGCGAGACGGCGAGCCCCCGCTGGAGATCGCGCGCCGCCAGCGAGCGGTGAGCGTCGACCGTGACTTCCCCCGAGATCGCCGAGGGCAGCGTGATCAGCGCCGAGCAGAGGCGGCCGTCGATCTTCTTGGCGCGCTGCGCCGGTGGGCGGTCGGGGCAGTCGAACAGATACGTCCAGTCCACCACGTGCGCCGCCGGCACCGGCCGAAAGCCGAGCAGGTCGGGGAAGATCGGCACCGGCGGCGCCCCGCCGTTGAGCCGGTAGCTGTGGCGGATCTGCGCGTGGCCGTAGCGGTAGGCGGCGTCGGCGAACTCGAGCGGCACGTAGGGCTCGTCGCCCGGGCGATAGTAGCGCGCGCCTTTGGCGAGGAGCTCCGCCGCGAGCTCGGCGCCGATCACACGCGGAAGGAAGTCGTGCAGGACGACCCACTGGTAATGCCAGCGAACCGTGCGCCGCGCCCGCTCGAACAGATCGGCCGCGGCGATGCCCTCGACCCGGAGACGGTCGACGACGGCGTTGTGGAAGCGGCAGAACGCGAGGTGCATCTGGGCCATCACCACATGGGAGTCGTTCCGCGGGTCGCCGATGATGGCGGTGCCCTGGGCATTGCGCTGCAGGTCGTTCCGGCCGAGAAGCAGCTTGGCCGGGTCGTCGGCATCGAAGAGGTAGGGGTCGCCGGCCGGGCCGGCACCATAGAGGAACTCGAGGTTGATCTTCTGCCGGCGCGCGTTCCGGAGCGCGGCCACGTCGGCGTGGTGGACCAGCGCCGAGCGATCGGCGGTGATGTCGTGGGCGACGAACTGCCCGAAGAAGGGCCATCCCGCAGCGCCGCGCGCGTCGTCGGTACCCCCTTCGGCGAACGGTGCGCCGTCGCAGGCGCCTCCCTGGCGTCCCAGCGCGTAGAGCAGCTCCTCTTCGATCTCGAGGGCGGGAAGCTCCGGGAAGAGCCGGGCGTAGGCTTGGGCCCGGCGCGGGGCATCGATCGTCGGGGGTTGACCCCCCGCGGGGGCAGATGCCTGCTTCCGTGAGGGAGCGAGGCAGGAATGCGCGGGGCGGTGAGTGGTGGTCATGGGAGCCTCGCAGGGGTCGTGCCTGTCGGTCTTCCGTAAGGTACCGCGCGGAGGGCAGATTCTCCCAGCCGCTTCCGGAGGGACCCTCGCTGCAGATCGAATACGAGAATACCCCTGACGACCTCACGCCTTTCAGTGGCGGGGGGTCTTCGCTTCTCCGCGGGGCCGGCGCGCCAGGCGTTACGTCTACCTCACCTGGGTCCTGGCCGTGGTGCTGTTCGCCATCGTGCCTTCAGCGACCGCCAGGAGGCCGAAGCCTTTTTCCGCCCGGCCCAGAGCCGCAAGGAGGCGGCGGGGTGAGCGGCAAAATCATGAGGAGGTTTGGATGAGCCCGAAGAAGGACACGAAGAAGTCCGCCAAGAGGACCACCGCGATCGACAGGAAGTCCAAGGGATTCACGGACGAGGAGCGAGCCGCGATGAAGGAGCGCGCCCGGGAGCTGAAGGCGGAAGCGCGCGCGAACAGGGGCAAGGCCGACGGAGAGAGCGACGTGCTCGCGAAGATCGCCGAGATGCAGGGAACGGATCGCGGCATGGCCATGCGGATCCATGAGATCATCAAGGCCAGTGCGCCGGACCTTTCGCCGAAGACGTGGTACGGCATGCCGGCGTATGCCAAGGACGGCAAGGTCGTCTGCTTCTTCCAAAGCGCGCAGAAGTTCAACGCGCGGTACGCGACGTTCGGCTTCAGCGACACGGCGGCCCTGGACGAAGGCGCCATGTGGCCGACCTCCTTCGCGCTGAAGGAGTTGACTGCCACCGAGGAGGCGAGGATCAGCGCACTGGTGAGGAAAGCCGTGAGCTGAGGACGCTGATCGGTCCGAAGTAGGCGTCCGTTGTCACGTGGGCCCACAGCGCGATCCGCCCGGCGCGGTCGCCCTGCTTGAGGTCGTTGACGACGAGACAGGGCTGCGACGCGCCGTTCAGGTACAGTCTCGCCCTGGTCCCCTCCACCTCGATCCGCATCGGCGTCCACGCGCCCGCTTCCATGTCGGCGTACGACTCGTAGACGCCGGGATGCTCCTCCCGCAGGCGATGCCACGGGTACTCCGGGCCGGACTGATACTGGACCGAGTGGTTCCTCCGGAGCTGGTCCTCGGCGCGGCCATTGGTGGGCCGCAGGTAGAAGACCTCCGACCATTCCCCGCGCGCGCCCGTACGCACGCTGATCCCGATGAATCCCCGCGAGTCCGGCGGCACGCCGGCCCGCGGCGCTCCGGCGACGTCCAGCTGAATCGTCCCATTGTGGAAGTCGGGACCGTCGAGCAGGGCGAGCATGTCCTCGTCCTTCCCCTCGGCGTCGGGCAGTGGGACCAGCTTCACCGCGCGTGCGCCCCGGTAGGTGACGACCTCCGCGCGACCGTTCAAGACCTGCGCGATGGCGGGCAGCGTCTCCGCTCCCTCTGACGGCTTCAGCCGCGCCGAGAAGGCCCACCCGCCGGTGAGCTGGATGACCGCGAAGACCAGCTCGTTGCGGCCCCGCCTGAGGGGCAGGTACACCGCGTCACCGGCTCTCGCCATGACGCCGAACCCGCGAAGCCCGCCGGGATTCATGGCGAAGGCGACCGGCCGCCCGTTCAGATAGAGCACCGCGCCGTTGCTGTAGGCGAACTCCAGTCGCCGGATCTCGTCCCGCGCCGCGGTGAGCGTGGTGCGCGCGTACACGATGCGCGAGCCCGCGATCCTGCCTGTCATCACGCTGTCCACCATGACCGCGCCGGTGCTGTCCCGCGGCACATTACCCACCGGCGCTTCCCGGTAGCGGTTGAGGAGCACGAACCCTTCGGGCTCCACCTGGACCCGCTCCCACGTGAGCCGGCCGAGATCCGGAAGCCGCTCGGGCATGAACTCGGCCGCCTCGATCGGGCTCGAGATCTCCCAGTCCTGGATCGTGCCGGGCGGCGGCGTCGGCTCGGGCGACGCGGCACGGGATGCGGGCGCGGCGGTGTAGCGGATGTTGCTGAAGTACGCGCCCCGGCCGAACGCGCCGGCCCACACCCCCAGCCCGGCGCCGCCCGATGCCACGACCCGCGGCACGACCAGCGTCGGCGTCGTCGCGCTGTCCAGGAAGAGTCGTGCGATCGGCCCGTCCAGCTCCAGCCGGACGTGGATCCACCGGTCGCGCGGCAGCTCGGCCACCGCGTTGGCGCCCTCGCCGTGATACACCTGCCAGGCGACGCCCACGCTGTTGAACGCCGGACCGTACTGCACGGCTTCCTCGGTCCCGCTCGCGCCCGGCCGCAGAAACACCACGTTGGAGAACCGCGGCGACGCCGCTCGGAACGCCACGCCCAGGAAGTTCGTGGCCTCGGTCGCGGCCACGTCCAGCTCCAGCACGCCGTTCTCCATCGCCGCCTCCCGCGCCAGCGCGACGCCCCGGTTGATGTAGAGCGCGGGCCGCCCGAGGTGGGAGACGAACCGGATGCTGTCGGTGGCGGTCCATGCATCCGGCCTGAGCGGCACGGTGCGCTCCGGCGGGGTGCCGGCGGCCAGAGTCGTACTAGTGAGCAGGAGGAAGGCCGGACCGGTAGTGAGGCATCGAAAGCTGGGGAGCATCGGTGACCTGCCAGCGGATGGGGAGCGGGGGAGGTTGGTTCGACCAGAATCCGGACGGGCGATCGGCGGGAAAGGTGTCGGGCCCTGAGTGCGCGCGGCTCATCCTCTTCCATCTGAAGCAGTTGGCGTCGGTGACTCCGAGGTGATCCGGGCGTGACCGCCGAGCTTATACTCGGCCCCGTTCTCACGGCGGTACCCACTTCACCCGTTACCGGGACCACGGTCCCAGGAGACACTGATGTCCCGCTTCATCAGCCAGGCCCCGACGCTCCGGCGGCTCGCCCTCGTGTACCGACGCATGCTCGCCCTCTCTGTCCTCGTGGCGCTCGCCGCCTGCGAGGGCGCAACCGATCCACTCGCTCCCGAGGCGGCCGGCGGGCCTGAAACTGCGGCCGCGCCCTAATCGCCGACCAGGAACACCGGCGAGCGGGCCAATGGGTGGCCGTCGGTCCCCGCTCGCCGCAGTTGCCGGCTGGTCGCATTACGGGCCCGGATATTTGCCCCATTCGATGGAGTACCGGAGGACCCCGCTACCGGCAGTGCGAACTGCGCGCTCGCGGCCTTGCTCAGCCACTATGGGGCCACGGCGGACGGCAACAGCTCGTGGCGCATCGCTCAAGGAGTGGAGATGGGACGACCGAGTGTGCTGGAGGCCAGCGCCGAGAAGCGAGGCGGTGTAGTCGTGGCCACTCGGGTCGGCGGGGCGAGTGTGCTGGTGAGCGAAGGCATCATCCAAGTGAGCTAGCCAACGGGATCACAGGCCATGTAAGGAGCGTCTGCATGAATGAAAAGGCGCCACCATCGGCATTCATCTCGGCGCTGACGACGGAACACTACGTGCTCCAGAGCGCGCTGAGCGGCAACACCAGCGAGGTCGGCACCCGGGCATCCCTCTATCTCTTCTCACTGTCCAGCTCGCTCGTGGCCCTGGGATTCGCCTCGCGGTCACCCGAGCTGTTCGTGCCCTTCGTCGCCATCGTGCTTCCTGCCCTGTTCATCCTCGGCCTGTTCACCGCGGTTCGGTTGGTGGACAGCAAACTCGAGGGGATCGTGTACCTGAACGGCATCGCCCGAATCCGCCAGTACTACCGCACCCTCACTCCCGAAGCATCCGAGCACTTCTCCCCCCAGTCAGGCCGATGGCCGGAGAACGAATCCTGGCCGGCGCTTCGCATGGGGCCCACCATCGGCCTCATCACTACTACCGCTAGCATGGTCGCCTTCCTCAACAGCCATCGTGGCCGGGGTGGGTGTGGCCATGCTGGTCGGCGGGCTGCTTCGGGAGGGCCGGACTCTCCTCGCCTCGCTGATCGGTGGCGGCGTAGCTTTGGTGCTGATGGCGCTCTTCTTCACCTATCAGAAGTGGCGGTACGACTCGGCGCCCGGGCACACGTGGGTGCAGGCCGGACGGTCGGGCGGGCAGGGTCCGCCTGAATAGGCCAGCGTGTGGTTGGATCACGGCTCGATCACCCGCTCCCGCCCATCCCCGTTGCTGAGCTTCACCCTGGGCGCGTGGCCTTCGGCCAGCACCTGCACGTAAGTCGGATCGGACTCGCCGGCGATCAGCAGCCCGGATCCACTCTTTCCCGCGCCCAGCTTCACGTTGGGGCGGCCGTCAGCGGTAATCAGCCGCAGCAAGACCGTTTCCGGGTATGGCTTCCCTTTCCAGATCACCTTGGGATCCTCCGGGAGCACCCTGATGCTGGCCCGAACCTTTCCCTCGTCGTCAACGATCTCGAGGGCGTGCGCTCGAATCACGTCCGGCACAGAGGCCGGCGCCGTCCTCACTGCGGGTCGGGATTGATACCAGAGCAGGCCCAAGTTGAGTGCGGTGAGCAGCCCGAGCAGTCTCTGCGCTTCGAGAATCATGGCATGCACCTGATGGAGGGTATCAGGAAGATTAGAGCCGACCGGCGCTGAGAAACGAGGTGGGGCCGTCGGGGGGCCACTCGGGTCGGCCAGTGCGCTGGTGAGCGAGGGCACCATCGAACTCTGCTAGCGGACAGAGCCCGCGCCCATCGTCGCTATTGCGCCATCCAGCCGCAGGCCATAGTCTTCATATGGGACTCCCATAGGAAGCGCCATGGCCGAGAAGCAGGACGTGCAGCCGGGCACGCTGGCCCTCATGATTCTCCGAACGCTCGAGGTCCTGGGACCCCTCCACGGCTACGGCGTGGCCCGCCGCATCGAGGAAACAAGTAAGCAAAGGATCCAGCTCAACTACGGCACGCTGTACCCCGCGCTCCTCAAGCTGGAGCAGGAGGGGTTCGTCAAGTCCGCCTGGCGCCAGTCCGAGAACAACCGCCGGGCCAAGTACTACTCCCTCACCGCCGCAGGCCGAAAGCGACTCGCCCAGGAAGCCCGCGAGTGGCGCCGCACCGCCGACCTGATTGCCGCCTTCCTCGCGCCCCACGGGGAGGTCTCATGAGACAGGTTCGCGTCGCGCTGGCCCGCCTCCGCGGCATGATCGTCGGGCATCGGGCGGGGGCGGACGACGATCTCCGCGAGGAGCTCGAATCCCACCTCGAGCTGGAGACTGCCGAGATGATGCGGCGGGGCCTGGATCCCGAGACGGCGCGCCGCCAGGCGCTGCTGGCCTCCGGCGGCCTCACCCAGGCCGCCGAGGCGGTCCGGGAGCAGCGCGGCCTGCCGTGGATCGAGAACGCGATGGCCGACCTCCGCTACGGCCTTCGTTCCCTGCGCCGGAACCCCGGGTTCACCGCGGTCGTGGTGATCACCCTGGCGCTCGGCGTCGGCGCCACCAGCGCGATCTTCAGCGTGGTGCGGGGCGTGCTGCTCAAGCCGCTGCCCCACCGGGACGGCGACCGGCTGGTGTACCTGCGCCAGGCTACCGATGGGCTGGGCGGTGAGAACGCCCTCTTTTCGGTTCCGGAGGTGCGGGACCTGCGCACCGGCGCGCCGGCCTTCGCCGGCCTCGCGGAGTACTCGCCCTGGGATGCCGCGCTTCAGGGTGATGCGGACGTGATCGGCCTCCACGTCGGTCTCGTCACCGGCAACTTCTTCGAGGTCATGGGCCTCACCCCGGTGCTCGGCCGTCTCACCCAGGCGAGCGACGACGGTCCCGGGGTCCCGCCCGTGATGGTGTTGACCCACGACTTCTGGATCCGTCGCTTCGGGGCGGATTCAGGCATCGTTGGCCGCCGGCTCCTGCTGAACGGCCAATCGGTCACAGTGATCGGCGTGCTCCAGCCCGCCCCGTATTTCCCCGACCAGGTGGATGGCTTCCTCAACATGGTGTTCAGCCCTCACCATCTGAGCGCACAGATGGTCGAGGGGCGTACCCACCGCATGACCGAGCTGATCGGGCGGCTGAGGCCGGGCGCGACACTCGACGAGGCCCGGACAGAAATCACCACCCTCCATGCTCGGCTCAAGCGCGGGTATCCCGACGCCTACGATCCCGGGTCCAACTACCGAATCGCGGTCGTTCCCTTCAAGCAGGCCATCGGCGAGCGTGCCCAGCTCACACTCTGGCTGCTCATCGGGGTCGCGGCGTTCATCCTGGTCATCTCGGCCGCGAACGTCACCAGCCTCACGCTGATGCGTGGCGTGCGCCGGGGCCACGAGCTCCTGGTCCGAACTGCCCTGGGCGCCGGGTACGGACGGCTGAGGCGGCTACTCCTGGTCGAGAACCTCCTGCTCGCACTCATGGGGGGCGTGCTGGGCCTCGGCATCGCGCTTGGCGGCCTCGAGCTGCTGATCCGCCTCGTCGCGCGGTACTCACCGCGCGCGAGCGAAATCCAGCTCGACCGCGCAGTCCTCTGGTTCATGCTCGGGCTCTCGGTGGCGATCGCGCTGCTGCTCTCGTTCGTGGCGTCACTTCCTCGGGGGGACTCCGAGGGCGCGTTGGTCTCGGCCGGCCCGACCAGGCTCACCGGGACTCCGCGCAAGCAGCGGCTGCAGCGTGCGCTGGTCATCGCCCAGATCGCGGTGTCGGTGGTGCTCCTCGCCGGTGCCGGACTGCTCACCCGTACCATGATGGAGCTGTCGGCGGTCAGCACCGGACTCCGGACGGAAGAGGTGCTGACCATTCCCGTGCCGCTCCGCGATGCGGCGGTCGCGACCGACCCCGCGGCCGACGCCGCCGCCAAAGAGCGCTTCCGGCGCATGGCAGACGAGATCCGGTCGCTTCCGGGGGTGGTCGATGTGGGGATCGGCTCCAGCATGCCGCTCACGAACTCTTCTTTTTCCGCCCTGGACGTCAAGGTCGAGGGCAGGGCATTGTCCATCGGGGAAGCGGTGCCGCGCGCGGAAAGTCGCATGGCCGACCCTGACTATTTCCGCGCCGCCGGCATTCCCCTCCTCCGGGGGCGGGAATTCACCAGCGCCGACCGGCGCGGATCGGGCAAGGTCGTGATCATCAACCAGGCGCTGGCCGACATCCTCTTCCCGGGCGAGAGCCCGCTGGACCGTCACATCGCCTGGACCGGCGACGTGCTCCAATTCTCTCCCTTCAACGGGGACTGGCGTACCGTCGTCGGCGTGGTGGGCAACACCCACGACGGCGGGCTCGAGGCGGAGCCCCCGGCCACCATGTACATGCCGTTCGCCCAGGAGCTGACCTACCTCGGCGGCCTGGTGGTCCGGGCCGACAGCAACGTGTCGGCGCTGGCGGGAGCGGCCACCCGCATCGTGCGCGACCTGGCACCGGGTATCCCCATCGAGAACGTGCTGACCGTGGCGCAGATCAAGGATCAAAGCATCTCCCCCCGTCGGCTCAACGCGGTGCTGGTCTGGTCGTTCGGGCTTCTGGCTCTGATCATTGCGGCGGTGGGGATCGCCGGCGTCCTGGCGTTCTCGGTCAGTACCCGGACCAACGAGATCGGGATCCGCATGAGCCTGGGCGCCGATCCGGTCCGGGTGCAGCGGATGATCCTGGGCGAGGGCGGAGCGCTCCTGGCCATCGGATTGGTACTGGGCCTGCTCGGCGCCTTGTTCGCCGCGAGCGCCATCCAGGGGTTGCTCTTCGGCGTCGCCCCGTACGACCCGGCGACGTTCGGCGCCGTAGCGGTCCTCATGGCGGCCATCGGCATCGCGGCCAGCTGGATTCCGGCGCTCCGAGCATCACGGGTGGATCCAGTCATCACGATGCGAGCGCAGTAGCGGCGTAAGACTCCCGTTGTCACCCTGAGCGAGGCGAAGGAGGCATGCCCTAGGGTATGCCCCCTTCGCCTCGCAGTGTGACAACTGCAAGAGACCCTACTTGCCGCCGGTACCGCGACCCTCCGTCGAGCTCGAGGTGACGTCGGCCCCGACTGAGTTGCCGGTCTCCGCCGCGACGCTCAGACGCTGCTGCAGGTCGGGCAGCATCCTCGATGCTAACTGCTTCAGCGAGGCCACTCGCCCGCTCTCGGATTCCTCCTGGAACAGCCGCACCGCCTCACTGTGTTGCTTCACCACCTCTTCCATGTACGACTTGTCGAAGGAGGAGCGGCTCATCCCGTTGAATCGGTCGGCGATCTGCTTGTGCTCTCGCAGCAGCACGGGCGCCGGGTAGGCCGCCTGCTTCGCCGCCGCGGCGATCTGTTCGTTTGCCTTCGAATAGTCGGCCGTCATCCGCTTCCCGAAGTCCACGACAGCCACGCTCGATCCTTTCCGCTCCGCCAACTTGGCGAGCTTCGCCTGCAGCAGGCCGATGCTGCCCGCTTGCAGAAGGAAGAGACTGTCCGAGGTCAAGGACACCTGCTGAGCCGTCGCCGGTGCCGCTCCCACGGTGGCGCTCAGTAACAGACCGGTAACCGCTGCGTAAGCTAGAGTCTTCACGAGCATAACCTGGATCCTTTCGCCTGTGGCGTAGCCACTGATTCCGTCCTTTCAGTGCCCGGACGAGCGCTCGGCGTGGATGGTTTCCGGAGGCCCGGGACGCCGTTGTCCATTGCGCGAAAGGCCCGTCAGATCGGCCACGTCACCAGATTCGCACCCTCTCTTGCGGCTCGAGATAAAGGGCCTGCCCCGGCTTCACGCGGAACGCCGAATACCATGCATCCAGGTTCCGCACCGTCAGAGCCCGGTACTCCCCGGGAGCATGGCCGTCCGTCAGGAGCTGGTTCCGGAGCGCCGGCTCGCGGACCTTCTCCCGCCAGCTCTGCGCGTAGCTGATGAAGAACAACTGGTCGCCGGTGAATCCGTCCGCGTTCGGGGCGGGCTTGCCGCCCAGCGATCGACGATACGCTTCGTATGCCGCGGTGAGCCCTGCCAGGTCCGCGATGTTCTCCCCCAGCGTCAGCTTCCCATTCACCGCCAGGTCCGGGAACGGCCGGTAGTTGTCGTATTGCGCGGCAAGCTGTTCCCCTGACGCCTTGAAATGCTTGAAGTCCTCCGGCGTCCACCAGTTGCGGAGCCGGCCCTTGGAGTCGAACAGCGCGCCCGAGTCGTCGAAGCTGTGGCTCACCTCGTGGCCGATAGTGGCACCGATGGCGCCGTAGTCCAGTGCGGCGGGGCGATGCGGGTCGAAGTAGGGCGGCTGCAGGATGGCCGCCGGGAAGTTCATCGCGTTCATCGCCGGCAGGTTCACCGCGTTGACCAGGTGCGGCGTCATCACCCACTCCGACCGGTCCACCGGCTTGTCGAGCTTGGCGAGCGACTGGCGGAGCCGCCACAGCTCCGCCCGCACGGCATTGCCGAACGCATCGCCCGCCTTCACTTCCAGCCCGGAATAGTCGGGCCAGTGGTCGGGATAGCCCACGCCGACCTTGAGTACGGCCAGTTTGGCCTTCGCCTCCCGCTTGGTGGCCGGCGCCATCCACTCCAGCCGGTCGATCCGGTCGCGGAAGGCGGCGATGATGTTGGCGACCATCGCCTCTACCCGCGCCTTCTCCGCCGGTGGGAAGTAGCGCTCCACGTACAGCCGGCCCACCGCGTAGCCCAGCGCGGCGTTGGTGGCCGAGATGGCGCGCTTCCAGCGGTCGCGCTGCTGCGTGGTGCCCGACAGCGTTGCCCCGAAGAAACCGAACGATTGGTCCCCGAACGCTCGCGGCAGCACTGCCTGCCGCGCCTGGATGGCGTGGAACGCAAGCCACGCCTTCCACGTCTCGAGCGGCTCGCTCGCCACCAGCGCGGAGAGCCCGGTGACGGCGCTCGGCTGCCAGACCACGAACCGGTTCACCGTTCCCAGACCGGCTGCGGTGAAGTAGGCCTCCCAGTCGAGCCCTGGCGCCTTGGCCGCGAAGTCCGCCCGCGACCAGTGATTGTTGCCCTTCTGGACGTCCGAGCTGGCTTCCCGGCTCACGTGCACCCGGGCCATTCGGGTCTCGAGCTGCACGATCATTTCGGCCTTGGGCTCCGGGTCCGGCACGCCGGCGAGCTTGAGCATGGCTCCCACGTGAGGCCGGTACTGCTCACGGACCTCCGC
The DNA here is from genome assembly GCA_046729675.1 of Gemmatimonadota bacterium. Taxonomy (GTDB): domain Bacteria; phylum Gemmatimonadota; class Gemmatimonadetes; order Gemmatimonadales; family GWC2-71-9; genus CAVVWJ01. The sequence continues at coordinate 14,102 of JBKPGZ010000248.1, forward strand.
GATGGCCGACGACGAGTCGAGGTAGTAGCTCCGGTCGGGCATCTCCAACCCGCCCTGAACCAGGAACGCGGAGTAATGCGATGGGTCGTCCAGATCCTGCGCGACCCAGAGGCCCAGCAGGTTCGGGGTATAGAGGTTGGTCGCATTGAAGATGTCGACGTCGGCTCGGAGCGTGGTGCCGAGGTAGCGGCTCAGCGCCTTGCGGTCGGCGAGCGCAGCGATCGAGTCGAGCGTTGGCTTGAGTGGGGCGATGCCCTTCCGCTCGATGGCGACCGTATCCAGAAACGCGGCGTAATAGTCCCGGATCTTCTGGCGATCGGACCCGGCGGGTGCGCCTGACGTGGCGACTTGCTTGATGAGATCCGCGGTCCGGCGGTCGGTGAGCTCGCTGAGTACGTCGGCCGGACCCCAGGAGCTCCGGTCGGCCGGAATCTCAGCCTGCTCGAGCCAGGCGCCGTTGGCGTACTGCCAGAAGCTGTCGCCCGGCTGGACAGTGGTGTCCATGCCGGCGAGGTCAATGCCGGCCGGTGGGCGAACTCCATTCGTCTGGGCCGGAACCGGTGTCGCTAGGACCAGGGCAAGGGCGAACGGGGCAAACAGGCGGAGACGAGGCATGGGTGTCCAATCGGGGAAACGGGAATCAAAGATCGTCGCGGGCTCTACGGACCGTGAGTCCTCGGTGTGTCACCGACCAGCGGGCTACGGTAATCTGTAACGGAATCTCCCCACCGCGGCAGATCGTAGGGCAAGCGTCCCTTCCCGGAGCCCGCATGCCGGTCCGCTTCGCCCTTCTCGCCTTCGCCTTGCCTGCCTCACTCGCCGCCCAGACCCTTGCGGTCGCGCTTCCCGAGGAGAATCGGGTGCTGCTGTTCGACGGCCGGACGTACGACAGCGTTGCGTCCGTGCCGGTCGGCCGAGTCCCGCACGAGATCGCCGTGGCGCCCGACGGGCGCCATTTCTACGTGGGCAATACCGCGCCGTCCGGCCAGCCCGAGCGGTTCACGATCACCCGTATCGATCCCTCCGCGCCGGCACAGACGCGCGCGATCGACGCGGGCAACTGTCCCGGGCTCCACGACCTGCAGGTCAGCCGCTCGGGCACGTTGCTCTGGGTCGCCTGCGCGCCGGCGCGGGCGGTCGTCGAGATCGACCTGGCCGCTGGTGAGGTGCGCCGGCGGTGGCAGACCACGCTGGACGGCGGGTGGATGCTCGCGGCCTCCCCGGACGAGCGACGGGTCTTCGTCGCGCACCTCGAGGGCCAAGCGGTGAGCGCGATCGACCGCGACCTGGGCACCGTGGCGACCGTAGCGGGCCCCGGTGCCCAGCTCGGCATCGCGGTGGCGCCCGCGGGGAAGGAGGTCTGGGTGACGGCGGTCGATTCGGCCCGGGTCGTCGTGCTCGATGGCGCGAGCGCCGGCGTGATCGCGACCTTCCCGAGCGGCGGCAACGGTCCCACCCGCGTGCGCTTCACGCCGGACGGTCGCCTGGCCGTCATTCCGAACAAGGAGCCGTCTACACTGACGCTCGTGGACGTGGCGAGCCGCAAACCGATCGGCTCGGTGCCCCTCTCGGCGGTGCCGAAGGTGCTCGCGCTCTCGCTGGACGGTGGCCTCGCGGCGGTGACGCATCCGGAGGCAAAGCTGGTATCGATCGTGGATCTGGGACGCCGCGCGGTCGTGCGCACGATCGCACTCCCCGCGACGCCCGATGGCGTGGCCTATGCGGCGCGGTGACGCGCTCCGAGCTTAGTCTCGAAGCCAGTGACAGGAGTACCCGTTGGGATTCTTCTGCAGGTAATCCTGGTGGTACCCCTCGGCACTGTACCACGTCCCGGCCGGCTCGATCGACGTCGTGATCGGCCGCTTCCACTTCCCGGACGCCTGCACCCGCGTCTTCACCCGCTCCGCGATCTCCCGCTGCTCCGGGCTCTGCGGAAAGATGGCCGACCGGTACTGCGTCCCGATGTCGTTGCCCTGGCGGTTCAGCGTGGTCGGGTCGTGCAGCCGGAAGAACCACTTCTCCAGCAGCTCCTCGTAGCTCAGCACCGAGGGATCGAACGTCACCCGGACCGCCTCGGCGTGGCCCGACTTGCTGTCGTGGGTGTCGTCGTACGTCGGGTTCGGCAGCCAGCCCCCGGTATACCCTACGTCGGTGTCGAGCACGCCGGGCACGGCGCGCAGGATCTCCTCCACTCCCCAGAAGCAGCCGCCGGCCAGGACCGCGACTTCGGTCTGCTGTCCGGCGACGGCCGAGGGGGTCCCTCTCTTCTCTTCGTTCATGGCGATGCTCCTCTCGCGGGCCTTCGGCAAGAATAACGCATCGCAGGCGCGGCGGTTCCCGGCCGGGTCAGGGGGCCCGGTAGAAGAAGTACTCCGCCGTGTAGGGCACGTTCCTGACCTCATTCAGGCTCCCGGGAGCGCTAGGTGCGCGCCCGCCGACCGTGTTGACGCGCTGGATGGACGTGACCCCGTTGAAGATGCCGGGCCCTTCGCTCCGGATCCCGTCCAGAAGGAGCCAGGGGATGTCCGCCGGACCGACCTCGCAGGGCGTGTTGAGCCTGCCAACGACGAGGCTGCCGCTGTTGCTCTCCCAGGTCGGAGCGGCGTAGTGGGTCCCGACCGTCGCCGTACCGGCCGCGTCGGCGTACAGGGTCGCGGAAGGCCCTCTGAAGGCCCAGGTCGTAGCGTCCCACTGATAGATCTGCACGCCTTCGGCATAGGCGTGGAAGACGAGGGTGCTCCCTTCGGGAACGTCGATCTCGTCGCATTCGCCGAGGTCCACGTCTCGACTGGCGGCGATCGCCGGCTGCTCCGTGGGGCCTAGCGTGGTGTCGTCCTCGCACCCGGCCAGCACAGCCGCGGCGGCGAAGGCGACAAGTGACCATCCGGACCGATACAATGCAGGGGCGATCATGGCCGTCCTCCGAGTGGGGGGCGGCGCATGCCGCCGGGTGATGTTGTGTGGCCGGGAGAGTCCTGTGACACGAGACAGTGCGGAAACACCCGGGGAGACCGGACACGAGCCACCCGCCTAGCCGGACCGTACCTTTCCCGTCATCTTCCACCATCCCCAGCCAAAGCCCACAGCCGTGCCTTCAGCTGCCGACGACTCCCTCCGACGCGTCATCGGCACCGGCGGTCTCGCCGCCAGCATCGTCAACATCGTAGTGGGCGGGAGTATCTTCGTTCTCCCCGCCGTCCTCGCCCGCGAGCTCGGCACCGCCGCACCCGCGGCGTATCTCACCGGCGCCGTGGTGATGGGACTCGTGACCCTCGCCTTCGCCGAGGCGGGGCGGAGAACGGCCCGGAGCGGCGGGCCCTACGCGTACGTGGAGAGCGCGTTCGGGAGGTACCCGGGGTTTCTGGCCGGACTGCTGACCTGGCTCGCCGTGGTCTTCGCCTGCGCCGCGGTCGCCGCAGCGCTGGTTGATTCGTTGAGCACGATGGTTCCCGTGCTTCGCCTGCCGGTTGCGCGTGGGGCCGCACTGCTGCTGCTGTTCGCCGTGCTGGCCGTGGTCAACATCCGGGGAGTCGTCGCCGGCACCCGGCTCGCCTCCGCCGCGGCGATCGCCAAGTCCGTCGGTCTGCTCCTCTTCGTGCTGCTCGCCGTCCGCTACGTCCGAGCCGACAACCTCGACTGGAGCTGGCCGACCGATGCCGGCGGGCTCGGCCGGGCCACGGTGCTGACGATGTTCGCGCTGGCGGGCATGGAGGTGCCGCTCTGCGCGGGTGGCGAGATCCGCGATCCGGCCCGCACCGTGCCTCGCGCGCTGGCCGGCGCGCTCGCCTTCGTCGTGCTCTTGTACGTCACTATCCACCTCGTCGCCCAGGGTGCGCTGGGAGCGGGTCTCGCGGATTCGCAGGCGCCGCTGGCCGACGCCCTCGCGAAGGGAGGACAGGGCGGTCGCGCGCTGCTTCTCGTCGTCGGCGGAGTATCGATGTTCGGCTACCTGGCCGGTGACACGCTGGGAGCCGCGCGCATCCTGTTCGCCTTCGGCAGGGACGGTCTTCTCCCGCGCCAGCTGGCCGCCGTACACCCGGTCACCCGCGCGCCGCACGTCGCGATCCTGATGCACGCGCTGGCCGCGGCGCTCATGGCCATGACCGGCTCCTTCGCCGTGCTGGCCCCGATCGCGAGCGTCGCCATCATCGTGGTCTATCTCGGTTGCTGCGCCTCGGCCTGGGTGCTGAGCGAGGCTGCGGTCATTCCGCTGCTGGCGATCGCGGGGCTGCTCTGGGTGGCCTCGCACAGCACGGGGACCGAGTTCCTGGCGGTGGGAGTGGTTCTGCTGGTCGGGAGTTTAGTGTATTTCGTGGGTCGATGGATCACAAAGTGACCCCCTGTCATCCCGAGCGAAGCGAAGGATCTTACCGGCCGAGCAAGATCCCTCGCTTCGCTCGGGATGACAGGGATCACCGCCGGGAACCGTTCTCCCTGTCCGTGGGTTACCTCGCCATGTCAACCATAGAGCTGGGCCTCGACACCTTCGGCGACATCACCGCCGACGCCGACGGCCGCCTTCTCCGGCACGCGCAGGTGCTCCGCAATGTAGTCGCCGAGGCCGAGCTGGCCGACGGCCTGGGCGTGGACTTCTTCGGCGTTGGCGAGCACCACCGCCCGGACTTCGCCATCAGCGCCCCCGAGGTCGTGCTCGCCGCGATCGCCTCGCGGACCCGCCGCATCCGCCTCGGCACGACCGTCACGATCCTCAGCACCGATGACCCCGTCCGGGTCTACCAGCGGTTCTCCACCCTCGACGCGGTATCGGGCGGGCGGGCCGAGGTGATCCTGGGGCGGGGATCCTTCACCGAGTCGTTTCCCCTCTTCGGCTACTCGCTCGACGACTACGACGACCTCTTCGAGCAGAAGCTCGCGATCTTCGCGGCCCTCCGGGACGCAAACGTCACCGGCGAGCCCGTTCACTGGAAGGGTACCGTGCGCTCGCCGCTCGAGGGCGTGCGCATCTTCCCGCCGGTCGAGCACCCGCCGCTCCGGACCTGGGTCGGCGTCGGCGGCAGCCCCGAGTCGGTGGTGCGCGCGGCCCGGTACCGGTTCCCGCTCACGCTCGCCATCATCGGCGGCGACCCGCGCCGCTTCGCGCCCTACGTCGAGCTCTATCACCGGGCGCTCCGACAGCTGGGGTCGGAGCCGCTGCCGGTCGGGGTGCACTCACCGGGACACATCGCGGAGACCGACGAGAAGGCGCGGGAGGAGCTGTGGGAGCCGTATCGGGTGATGCGGAACCGGATCGGCGCCGAGCGCGGCTGGGGGCCGACCAGCCGGGCGGAGTTCGATCGCGAGATCGCCGTGGGATCGCTGTACGTGGGCTCGCCCGAGACCGTCGCGCGCAAGATCGCTGCGACCGTCCGGGCGCTGGGTGGGTCCCGCTTCGATCTCAAGTACAGCGCCGGCACGCTGCGGCACGAGCTGATGCTCAGGAGCATCGAGCTCTATGGGCGCGAGGTGATCCCGCGAGTGCGACAGCTGCTTGGTGAGAGGGTGGCGGTGACGGCGGGGGCCTAGAGAACCGCTCCTCGCCCGGGCGCTCGCTCGTCACGGGCCCGGGGGAGTCGTCGTGCGGGTCAGTTGCTGTCCTTCGCCTCGTCGGCGTGGTCGGTCTGCTTGGTGGTGTCCACGTCGATGCTGGTGTCCGCCTGGATGACAGTGGTGTCCTTGACGGTCTCGGACTGTACCATGGTGTCGGTGCCCGAGCGATCGTTGTCCACCGCACCGGTGTCGCGGTCCGCCGGTTTGCAGGCGCCCGCCAGTGCCACGACCACCAACGTTACCGCGAGTTGCTTCAGCATATCGCCTCCTCCTTCGTAGTATCTCGTTGAGCACCAGTGACGCCGTACAATGGCAGTGACGGCCCACCCATGCCGTGACTCGTCTCACAAGACGTTGGGGTGGCGCCCCCGCTCCCCGGCGGTAGGTTCTTCCCAGCCCCCATACCGCTGAGTGCCCGTTGCGCCGGAGCCTCGTCGCCAGCTCGGTCCTGCTCATCACCGCGGCGTGTACCGCCGCGGACTCGCCGTCGAGCCTCGAAACCATCGCTCTTCGCACCACCGAAGGCACCTATCTGAGCTTCGACCTCTCGCCCGACGGCCGAACGCTGGTCTTCGACCTGCTCGGTGAGCTGTGGGAGATGCCGAGCGAAGGAGGGAAGGCCCGGCCCCTGACCGACGCCGTCGCCGATACCGCCGAAGACCTGGACCCGTCCTACTCGCCGGATGGCCGGCGCATCGTTTTCCGCGCCGAGCGACGCGGCCGGACCGGGCTGTGGCTGCTCGAGCGGGGATCCGGAGCGCCCCGGCAGCTCACCCAGCTGGAACATCCCGACGGGTTCCATGGAAGTGCCGCGTGGTCGGAGGACGGAAGCTCCATTCTCTTCGTCCGCTACGCGCGCACCGACTCTTCCCCGGGGAGCTGGCACAGTCGTGCGGCCGTGCTCGACGTGGCCACCGGTACGGTGGAGGATCTCCAGGTTGCCGTCGGCGCCGACGAGGTTCGCGACGTGGCCTGGGCGCCGGACGAACGGCGTCTCGCGCTCGCCGCCACCTCGCCGCGGAATCCTCACGGCAGCCGACTCTGGCTCGCGAACCTCGGGAGACGCACTGCTGCCCCGCTCACCTCCGATACCATCGAAGCGCGCGCTCCTGCCTTCGCCCCCGATGGCAGGAAGCTGGCGTACTTCGCCCGGGACTCCGCCGATCGCATCCAGGTGTGGGTGATGACCGTGGATTCGGCCTCGTCGGCCAGGCGGATCACCAATCACGCCGACGTGACGCCGACCAGAGTGCGATGGACGCCGGACGGGCTCGCCCTGGTGTACAGTGCCGACGGCCGTCTCTGGAGAGTCGCCGCCGCAGGCGGCGCACCGGCCGAGATCCCCTTCACCGCCGAGCTCTCGTTCCAGCGGCCGCGTCGCTCGCTGCCCCAGGCCGCGTTTCCAGTGCCCGGCCGGCCGCAGCACGTGCGCGCCCTCATGGGACTGGCGCTCTCACCC
>JBKPGZ010000249.1:0-12136 GCA_046729675.1 Gemmatimonadota bacterium
ATTTGAAGTCGGCCGGTGGGGGGCGTCTGCTATACCTAAGTGCATGCCACTTTGGTGCATGCTCCGGTGCAAGAGGGTGGACTCAGGTCCAGTGGACGCGGGTGGCTCGGGTCGCAACTCTGTAGGCGAATCGTTACCGACCCGCGGCCCCGCCCGATTCGGCGTGGCGGCACAGCCTTGGTATTGCCAGGAGGGCTCATGGTGTCCATCGACCGTGATTCGCCGCTGTTGCGGGCTGTCCTGCTGGGGGCAGGCCTGGTCATCATCGCGGCGGGGATGAAAGCGACCGCGACCGTGGCGAACCTGATCCTGCTCTCGATGCTCCTCGCGACCACCCTCTACCCGATGCCGATCTTCCTGGCCCGGTACGGCATGGGCAGAGGTACCGCCATCGCCGTCACGGCCCTCCTGGCGATCCTGGGCGGAACGGCGCTGATGGTGGTGCTGGCCAATTCCGTGAGCCGGCTGTCGGAGAACCTCCCCACGTACCAGAACGCCCTCAGCGGACTGGTCGAGGGCGTGTCCCAACGGCTCGCCACGCGGGGAATCATGCTGGACGAGGCGCTCAAGCCCGATCCGGCGAAGATCATGGGTAGGGTGGGGGGACTTCTCGGAGCGGCGCTGGGCTTAGTGGGGTATGGCCTGCTGGCGATCGTGCTGGTGGTGCTGTTCCTGATCGAGATCCCGATCATCCAGGTCGGTGGCGAGGGTCCGCGTAGCGTCCGCCACCGGCTGGATCAGGCCATGCGCATGGTCCGCCGCTTCGTGGGGCTCAACGGGATGATCGGTGCCGTGATCGCCCTCATCGACCTCGGCATCATGGCGATGCTGGGCACCGATGGAGCGGTGCTCTGGGCGGTGATCTGCTTCCTGTTCGCGTTCGTCCCCTTCGGGTTCATGCTATCGCTGATTCCACCGTTCATCCTGACCCTGCTGGAGCACGGTGTCGGCCGGGCCTTCCTCCTCTTCGGACTCTTCTTCGTGGTGAACTTCATCGGGGACAACGTGATCAAGCCCAAGATCATGGGCGAGGGGCTGGGCCTCTCGCCGCTGCTGATCGTGATCTCGTTGCTCGTCTGGGGGGCGGTGCTGGGGCCGATGGGAGCGCTCCTCGCCATCCCGCTGACGATCGCGGTGAAGGAGGTTCTCCCCATCCTGATGGGAGAGCCGGTGCCGCCTCCGCCCCCGCTGTAGTCGGGCGACTTAGCGCTGTGCCTGGCGCTTCTCCTTGGGCAGTGGCAGGGCCAGCGTGTCGGTCACTGCGTCCCATCCCCCGCCGAGCGCCCGGTACAGTTGCACCACGGCCACGCGCTGTTGCTGCTGGAGCTGCGACTCCTGCAGTTCGGCGTCCAGCTGCGCCCGCTGGGCGTCGAGCAGGTTCAGGTAGTTGTCGACCCCACCCTCATACCGCTTGCCCGCCAGGACTACCGAGCGGCGTGCCGCCGTGGCGGCACGGGCGGCGGCATCGGCCTCCTCGCGCAGGCGCTGCACCGAGACGATTCCGTCTTCGACTTCCTGAAAGGCGGTGAGGACGGTGCGCTCGTACTGGCCCACCGCGGCCTCGGTCCGGGCTCGCTCCGCCGCGACCTGCTTTAGGTTCCGGCCCGAGTTGAGGATCGGTTGCAGTAGGTTGGCCGCGATGTTCCAGAAGCCGGTCCCGCTCTCGAACAGCCTGTCGAGATCGTCGCTGACGGTCCCGCCCCCGCCGGTGAGCGAGATGGTGGGGAAGAGGGCGGCGATCGCCGCACCGATTCTCGCGTTGGCCGCGTGGAGCTGCTCCTCCGCCTGCCGGACGTCGGGGCGCCGCTCCAGCAGCTCCGACGGCAGTCCGGCAGGGATCACGTTGGGGAACTGCTGCTCCGTCAGAGACAGGCCGCGGGGGAGACTCCCCGGAGGCCGACCCAGCAGCACGCTGAGCTCGTTCTCCTTTTGGGTCCGGAGACGGAGGGCTCGGGCCCGCGTCCCCTCGGCTACGGCCAGGGCGTTCTCGCCCTGACTCACATCGAGCTCCGAGGTCAGTCCCCCTTTGAAGCGCGACCGGGCCAGGTCGAGCGACTGCGTCCGGATGCTGACCTGGGAGTCCGCGATGGCGACTTGGGCGTCGAGATCCAGTAACTCGAGATAGGCGCGCGCTACTTCACTCACGACTATCAGGATCACGCCCCGGCGACCCTGTTCGCTGGCCAGAAGGGCTGCCTTGGCCGATTCGTTCAGCCGGCGCAGCCGTCCCCAGAGGTCCAGTTCCCACGACAGTGTGGCTCCGAGGAACCCGAGCTCACCCGCGGCGCGCCCAGTGATCAGAGAGTCGGCGCCTTCGGACGTGCCCACGCGGCCCTGGATGTCGATCTGCGGCAGCAGCTCCAGCCGCTGGATGCCCAGCAGCGCCCGCGCCTCGTTCACCCTCGCCAGCGCGACGTGCAGGTCACGATTCTCCCGCAGCGCGGTCCGGATCAGCCCCTGGAGGGTGGTGTCCTGCAGCACGCTCCACCACGGGATGTTGGCGTACGACGAATCGCGGAGGGCGAGCGAGGTGTCCCGCCAGTCGGTGTGGACCGGGACGGTCTCCGGCCGCTTGTAGTTCGGTCCTACGGCGCACCCGGCGAGGACGATGCCCACCGCGGCTGCCCGATAGGCGGCGCGCATCTCAGTGCGCTCCGGCCGAGGCCGCCGCTGCGGGCGCCGGCGCCGGAACTACCTTCGCCTCCTTCCTGCCAAACCCGATGCGCTCGACCATCGCGAAGAGGCCCGGAATGAGGAAGACCCCCACCGCCGTCGCGACCAGCATCCCCGAGAACACGGCGGTCCCCATGCGGGTCTGCGCCGCGGCACCGGCGCCGCTGGCCAGCACCAGCGGGACGACCCCCATGATGAACGCGAACGCCGTCATCAGGATCGGACGGAACCGAAGCCTGGCCGCCTCGAGCGCCGCGTCCTCTATCGAGCGGCCGGCCTCGTGCTGTGCCTTCGCGAACTCCACGATCAGGATGGCATTCTTGGCAGCCAGGCCCACCAGCATGATCAGGCCGACCTGCACGAATACGTTGTTGTCGTATCCCGCGACCCACACTCCCAGGAACGCTCCCAGGGCAACCAGCGGCGTTTCGAGCAGCACCGCCCAGGGCAGCTTCCAGCTCTCGTACAGGGCCGCCAGGAGCAGGAACACGAAGACGATGGCTAGTACGAACGTGGGCCCAGCGGGCGGCGCCTGCTTCTCCTGGTAGGAAAAGCCGGAGTATGCAAACCCCATTTCTCGAGGCAGTACCCGGGCCGCGGTTTCCTCGAGCGCCGTATTCGCCTGCCCCGACGTATAGCCCGGCGCGGGCACGCCGGTGATCTCTACGGATCTGAAAAGATTGAATCGGACCGTGATCTCGGTGCCGGAGGCCGGCTTCACCGTCATGAGCGTGGAGAGCGGCACCATCTGGTTGGTGGTCTGGCTCCGAACGTAGAACCGTCCGATGTCCTCGGGGCGCTGGCGGTACGCGGGCTCGGCCTGTACGTACACCCGGTAGAGTCGGCCGAACCGGTTGAAGTCGTTCACGTAAGCGCCGCCCATGGACGCCGACAGGGCGGCGAACACGTCGTTGATCGGCACTCCGAGGCTACGCGCCTTCTCCCGATCCAGCTCGACCGCGACCTGGGGGACTTGTGGGTTGAAGGAGGTGAACAGGTTGGCCAGCTCGGGCCGCTGTCTTGCGGCGTCCAGGAAGACCTGGGTCTGCTTTCCGAGCTCCGCGACGCTCATCGTCCCGCTGCGGTCCTGCAGCAGGAAGTTGAAGCCGCCCGCCGCGCCGAATCCCGGAATGGTGGGCGGAGTGAAGGGGAAGATCACCGCCCCGGGGATGGCGGCCAGGGAGCGCCGGAGCGTCTGCTGGACGCCCGTGACGTGCAACTCGGGCGTATCCCGCTCCTCCCACGGCTCCAGCTTGCAGAAGAACGACGCGAACTCGGGGCTGAACGAGTTGGTGAGGATGCCCGAGCCACCAACGCCGGTGCACGCCACGATGCCTTCGGTCCGCTTCAGGACGCCCTCGACCTGGCGCACCACTGCTCCCGTGCGCTCCAGCGATGAGGCTGGAGGGAGTTGCACGTTGATCATGAAGATGCCCATGTCCTCGTCGGGCACGAACCCGACCGGGAGTGCCTTCCCGAGCGCGCCCGTCGCGAGCGTTGCCAGCACCACGACCCCGACGGCGAGGCTCGCCTTGCGGACGAACGGCCGGGTCCACTTGACGTAGCCACGGGTCGTCACGTCGAACGCCTTGTTGAAGCCGCGGTAGAAGGCGCCGAGCGGCCCTCCGGTCGGCTTGGCCGGCTTGAGGATCATGGCGCAGAGCGCCGGCGCCAGGCTCAGCGCCAGGAACGCCGACAGGAGCACCGAGATGGCGATGGTCAGGGCGAACTGCTGGTAGAGTCGTCCGGTGAGTCCGCCCAGCAGCGCCACCGGCACGAACACCGCCGACAGAATCAGGGCGATCGCGACTACCGGCCCCGACACCTCCTTCATGGCTTGGACGGTCGCATCGTGCGGAGATTTCCCATGCTCGATGTGGTGGATCACCGCCTCGACTACCACGATGGCATCGTCCACCACGATCCCGATGGCCAGCACCAGGCCGAACATCGTGAGGGTATTGATCGAGAAGCCGAGCAGCGGGAAGAAGATGAACGTGCCGATCAGTGAGACCGGTACCGTGAGCAGCGGGATGATCGTGGCGCGGAAGCTCTGGAGGAACACGAATACCACCAGGCTCACCAGAATGAACGCCTCGACCAGGGTGTGCAGGATCGCCTCGATGCTCGCTTCGACCGCCGGGGTAGTGTCGTACACGATCTCGTACGCCATGTCGGTCGGGAAGTAGGTGGCCAGCTCCTCGAGGGTGTGATAGATCCCCTCCGCCGAGGCGAGCTGGTTGGCACCCGGAAGAAGGTAGACCGTGAGCGCCGCCGCCGGTCCTTCCAGCCACTGTCCGGTGGAGTCCTTCACGATGGCCCGCCCGAACGAGCGGTAGTTCTCGCTTCCCAGCTCTACCCGGCCCACGTCCTTGAGCCGGAGCTCGCGGCCTCCGGCCGACTGGCGGAGAATGATGTTCTCGAACTCCTCCGCGCTGACCAGCCGGCCGGGTGCCTTCACCGTATAGGTGAACTCCTGGTCCGGCGGCGAGGGCGCCGCACCGACCTGCCCGGCCGGGGCCTGGAGGTTCTGCTCCTTGATGGCCGAGATGACGTCGGCCGGAGTGAGGCCGAGGGAGGTGAGGCGATCTGGGCGCAGCCAGACCCGCATCCCGTACTCGGCGCCGCCGTAGAGATCCACCTGGGCGATCCCGGGCACCCGGAGCAGCGCGTCCCGGATGTTGATCATCGCGTAGTTGTTGAGGAACTGGGCGTCCCTGCTCCCCTTGGGCGAGTAGAGCGAGATCACCATCAGGATGCTGGGATTGATCTTCTTGACCGTGACTCCCTGCTGGGTCACCTCCTGGGGCAGGCGAGACTGGGCCTGGGACACGCGGTTCTGCGCCAGCACGTTCGCCATGTCGCGGTTCATGCCCACTTGGAACGACACGTCGAGCAGCATGCGACCGTCGCTCGTGTTGAGCGACTTCATGTAGATCATGTTGTCCACGCCGTTGACCTGTTGCTCGATCGGCGTGGCCACCGATTGTTCGACCACCTCCGCGGAGGCGCCCTGGTAGGTGGTCTCCACCCGGATGGTGGGCGGCGAGAGCTCGGGATACTGCTCGATGGACAGCTTCTGGAGCACCGCCAGGCCGAGCAGGGTGATGACGATGGACGCGACGATGGCGACGATGGGCCGCCGGATGAAGAAGTCAGCCATGGATTACGCTCCGGCGGCGGAGTCTGGCGCGGCCGCCTTGGATGCGGTGGGCCGCACCTTGGCGCCGTCCCGCACCTTCTGGATCCCCTCGACCACGATCCGGTCGGCAGGCTCCAGGCCGTCGGTGATCACCCAATCGCTGCCGACTCGACTCCCAGGCTTGATGGGCCGGATCTGGGCGACGCTGTCCGCGCTCACCACGAAGACGTTGTAGGTCCCCTGAAGCTCCTGCACCGCGCGCTGGGGGATCAGGATCGCGTTCTTGCGGGTGGTGACGGGGAGCCGCACGCGGCCGAACTGTCCCGGCCGAAGGAGACCCCCGGGATTGGGGAATGTGGCCTGGATGGGCAGGGTGCCCGTCTGGGTGTCGACGCCTCGTCCGACCACCGTGACCCGGCCCTTCTCCGGATGCACCGATCCGTCGGCGAGGATCAGCTCGAGCTCGGGCCCCGAGCCACTGCGCTTCCCGGCCTGGGCCTTGGTGGCCCGGGCGTATGCCAGGTACTCGGCCTCGGAAATGGTGAAGTCGAACCTGATGGGGTCGAGGGAGGACACCACGGTCAGCACCGTCGGCTCCGGGCTCCCCACGTAGGATCCGACGTCCACCTGGCGGTTGCCGGCCAGACCGGTGATGGGACTGGTCACTCGGGTGTAGCTCAGATCGAGCTCAGCCGAGGTGAGCTGCGCCTCGGCGGCCGCCATGCTGGCCCGGCTGGCCTCCTCCGAGGCCACGGCGTTGTCGAGGTCCTGCTGGCTGACCGCGTTGTCGGCCACCAGCGGCTTGAGGCGGTTGACCTGGATCTCGGCCCGGTTGTGACGCGCCTTCGCCTCGGCCACGTCCGCTCGCGCCCGCGCGACCGTCGCCTCGAAGGGCTTGGGGTCGATCACGAAGAGCAGCTGGCCCTTTCGGACCACCGTGCCCTCATCGTAGTTCTGCGACTGGAGGTATCCCGCTACCCGAGCCCGGACCTCCACGTCCTCGCCTCCGCGGATCGCGCCGGTGAACTCGGCCTGGACGGGCGTGTCACGCACGTCCACCGGCTGAACCACCACCTCCGGGGGCGGGGGCGGGGGAGGCGGAGGCTCTTTGCAGGCGGCGAGACTACCAAGGACGAGCAACACGGGCAGGCGCCGGGATTCGGCCACACGCATAAAGCCCCCCAGGATGCCGAGTTCGGGAGGAAGCGGGCGATCGGTACGAACAATTGCCGGCACCCGGGTCGAGCGCACCTAGGCTTTGGTGCACAACGTCAGCCCTGGCTGGGGGTATTACTGTATTGCCCCCGGGATGTCCCCCGCGGAGAAGCTCTGCTTTCCATCCGGTTAGAGGATCGGTCATGCGGCTCAGGGCTTCCCCGAACTGGCTGCTCCTGTTCGTTCCAGTGAGCATCTTCCTGGAGCACTCCGAGCAGACCTCACCCGCCCTGGTGTTCTTTGCGGCCGCCCTCGCCATCGTCCCCGCGGCCCGCCTGATCGTGCAGGGTACCGAGCACATCGCCGCGCGGACCGGCTCCGCGGTCGGCGGCCTCCTCAACGCCACCTTCGGCAACCTTCCCGAGCTGATCATCGCCACCGTGGCGCTCCGCTCCGGCCTGCTGGAAATGGTGCGGGCCTCGATCATCGGCGCCATCCTCGCCAACCTCCTGATGGCCCTCGGTGTGGCGCTCCTGCTGGGTGGCGTGAGGTACCACAACCAGGAGTTCAATGCCCGGGCGGCCCGGGTCTACAGCTCGATGATGCTCCTGGCCGTCATCAGTCTCGCGGGTCCGGGTGCCTTCGAGCGGGTGTTCTCCGCGGCCGAGCACGTCACCCAGGTGCACGCCATCAACGTCCGCCTGGCCCTGATGCTGATGGTGGTGTACGCCCTGTACCTCTATTTCATGCTCGGCACCCACCGCGACGAGTTCGCCAGTGAGTCCGAGGGCGGGCACGGTCACGGGGAGGGACCGGCCTGGAGCATGACGCGGGCGCTGGGCACTCTGGTGGGGGCGTCGGTGCTGGCGGCATGGATGAGTGAGATCCTGGTCGGCGCCGCCGAAGGCACCGGCGAGGAGCTCGGCATGTCGCAGACCTTCATCGGCATGATCATCGTGGCAGTGGTCGGGGGCGCCGCGGAGAGCCTCTCGGCCATCGCCGCGGGGACTAAGGACAAGCTGGACCTGACCATGGGTGTGGTCTACGGCAGCTGCATCCAGATCGCCCTGTTCGTGGCTCCGGTCCTGGTCCTCCTCAGCCGGGTGATCGCGCCCGAGCCGCTCGACCTCTCGTTCAGTCGGGTCGAGCTCGGTGTCCTGTTCCTGGCGGTGCTGATCGGCGGTTCGGTGGGCAATGACGGCAAGGGGAACTGGTTCAAGGGAGTCCAGCTCCTGACGGTGTATGCATCGATCGCGCTTCTCCTCTATTTCGTGCCGGCATGAACGTCGCATCCTCCGTACCCGGTTCCTCCTCCCCCGGACACGGTTCAGGCCAGCTTCTATCGCCGGTGGACCGAGTCGGCGAGGTCCTCTTCGGTCTGATCATGGCTCTCACATTCACCGGAACGTTGAGCGTCGCCGAGGCGGACCGCAACGAGGTGAGGAGCATGCTGATCGGCGCCCTGGGATGCAACATCGCCTGGGGCCTGGTGGACGCGGTCATGTTTCTCCTCGCAGCGCTGACGGAGCGGGGCCGCAACCTCGGGATACTGAAGGAAGTGCGGAACCCATCGGATCCCACCCGCGCGCGGGAGCTGATCCTGGATGCGCTGCCCCCGCTCGTCGCCTCGACCATGCAGCCGCAGGAGGTGGAAGTCATCCGAAGTCGTCTGGCCGCCCTTCCCGAGCCCGACAGGTTCGGGGTTACCTTCGCCGACCTCCGGATGGCGGTCGGCGTCTTCCTGCTGGTATTCCTGGCGACACTTCCGGTCGCGCTCCCATTCGCCTTCATTCACGAGCCCCACCGGGCGCTCCGCCTCTCCAACGCCATCGCGCTAGTGATGCTCTTCCTCGGGGGCTACTACCTCGGGGGCCATGCCGGAAGGCGTCCCTGGGTGAGCGGCTTGCTCATGCTCGCCATCGGGGTCGTGCTGGTATGGGCGACGATCGCCCTGGGGGGCTGACCGGTTTCCGGCAGCACCCTACGGCTCGGCAGCGAGACCCCGGAAAGCATGGATGAGCCTCGCCCGACTCAGCGGACCGTGAGGTTCCGCGACGCCAGGCCCGACGACGTGGCGGCCATCGCCGGCCTGCAGAACGCAGCGGCGGGTGCGCTGACCGCCCGCTATGGGCCTGGTCCATGGTCGGCGCTCGTAAGCGAGCGTGGAGCCACGCTCGCTCAGCGCCACGCGCGCGTCCGGGTCGGGAGTGATGGAAAGCGGATCCTGACGGTGCTCCGGCTGACGACGAAGAAGCCCTGGGCGATCGACGTCTCGCACTTCACGCCGGTGAAGCGGCCGCTGTACCTGACGGGGATGGTCGTCTCCGTCGCGCATCAAGGTCAGGGGCTGGGAAAGCTCGCTCTGGATGACGCCGTCGCCTTCGCCCGGGCGTGGCCCGCCGACGCCATTCGGCTTGACGCCTTCGACGCGGACGCCGGCGCGGCCGAATTCTACGTCCGCTGCGGTTTCACCGAGGTGGGCAAGGTCGTCTACAAGGGCGACCCCCTGGTCTACTTCGAGCGCCTCGTACCGTAGAAGCGCTGACCACCGCCCGCCCGACACGGGGTGCTTGCGCCCCGAGCGGGCCTGCGCCACTGTTTTCAGTGATGCGACGGCCCATTCCGCACCTCTCCCGCTCCTGGCTCCGCGCCGGCCTGGCCCTGCTGCTTGCGGGTGCGTTCGGCTTTCGCGTCACCGCGACGCCGGCCACCTGGGGGTGCATGAACGATGGCGCGGGCGGCGCCTCCACTCATGCCGGCCATCACGGACACAAGAGCGGCACACCTGTTTCTCCGCCGCCCTGGTGCGTGTGCATCGCCCATGGCTCCGGGCTGAGCGTCGCGATGGAGCCGCCGCGGCTCGTGGCGACAGTCGCGCCCCCGGTGCCGCTGGCACCGGCCGTGGCGGTGGATAGCCTTCGCCCGCTAACCGCCGATCCTCACCTCCTTCCGTTCTCCATCGGCCCTCCCGCACCAGTCGCCTGACCGTCGTCAATCGTCGAAGCGTCAGATCCGCATTGTGACCGGCTTCGCCGTGGGCATTCCGCCAGCGGCACCGGTCCGTCCTGGAGCGTTGAGAGGGAATGGTCAACCCGCTTCCGTTTGCCGCAACGGCCCGATGGCCGGTGCGCCGCGCGGTCGGTGCCCTGATCGGCTGCTGGCTCCTCGGGCCGGCGCTGCTCGCGGCGCAACACGAACCGACGCAGCGTGACAGCACCGAGGCCGCGACCCTGGAGCCGATCACCGTGATCGGCGCCAGGGCGCCATCGGTCGCGCCGCCGGTCGAGACGATCGAGGTTCCTGCCGAGCAACTTCACCGGGCTCCCGCGAGCGGGCCGTACGACATGGTTCGCCGCACGGCCGGAATCGAGGTCCACGAGCAGGGTCAGGGGCCCGGCTTCGCCTCCGACGCCGTCATCCGCGGCTTCACCTCCGACCACTCGTCGGATGTGCTGCTGGTGGTCGATGGTGTGCCGATCAACCTTCCGCTCCACGGGCATGTCGAGGGCTACGCCGACTGGAGCCTGCTGACCCCCGCCTCGCTCGCTTCGCTCCGGGTGATTCACGGCCCTTCCAGCCCGCTGTACGGGGACTTCGCCTTCGGCGGCGTCGTCGAGGCCACGACCGCCGACGACGCCGAGGGCAGTATCGCTTCCCTGCGCGGATCCAGCTTCGGCGACTTCGGCGGGTGGGTCCGCAGCGGCCGCCGTGGTCCGACATCGGGAGGGCTGCTCGCGGTGGACGGCGAGCGGCAGCAGGGGTGGCGCGAGAACGACGACTACTGGCTCGGGAACCTGGTGGCGCACGGCTGGCGGCGGGCCGGCGCCGGCCGCATGACCGGCGGGGCCATGCTGTACGGCTCGAGCTGGAACTCGCCCGGGTTCGTCTCGGTGGCCCGGTACAATGCCGACGATCTGGAGGCGGCGACCGATCCGACCGACGGCGGCTCAGCCGGGCGGCTGATCCTGCACGGGCATTATCAGCTGCCCGCGGGTGACGCCACCACCTTCGAGTCGGCGCTGTGGACCCAGGGCGTGCGCTCTCGGGTCTTCCTCAACATCCCACATGATGATCTGGTCGCCCAATCCGAGGAGGAGGACAGCCGTGAGGCCGTCGGCGGCGACGCTCGGCTCGTCTGGCGGCCCGGCACCAGCGAGATCACCGCAGGCATGAGCGGCCGCGCCGACTGGATCCGGTACGATCTCTACGATACCGAGGCGCGCGTGCGCGAATCGCAAACGCAGGCCAACGACGGCCGGTATCACGCCGGTGCCGCGTACCTGCGGTGGCGCGGGCTCCTGGGTCAGCGGCTCGCGTACGACTTGGGCGGGCGTCTCGACCTGGTGCATTACGCCAGCCTGGACCAGTTGTCGGGGGGAGGCGACTGGCAGGACGAGACACGGCTTCTGGCGAGCCCCAAACTGGGGGCGCGCTATCTGCTGAGCGACCGCGCCTCCCTGCAGGCTTCGCTCGCGCGCGGATTCCGCGGCGCGGTGGGGACCATCGCCGACCCGACCCGGCATCCGGTCATCACCTGGGCCAAGGAGATCGGCGCGAGCTGGCTGGACGAGCGGACGGAGGTTCGGCTCGCGCTCTTCCGGTTCGATGTCGCCCACGAGCGAATCCTCGATCCGGTCACGCGGGAGGTGACCGACGCGGGAGAGAGCGTGCGCCAGGGGGTCTCGCTGGACGTGTCGGTCACTCCCCGGGACGGGCTCCGGGTCGCCGCAGAGGCCACCTGGAACGACGCGAAGATCACCGATGTCGCCGAGATATCGGGCACGGCGCCCGCGATCACCGGCGCCGCACTGGTGACCGATTGGCGGCCGGTAACGGCAACGGCAAACCACGACGAGCCGCTCGAGCCCGGCGCGCTGGTCCCCGGCATCGCGCGCTACAACGGCCGGGTCGGCGTCGAGGCGACGCTCACCACGTCGGTAGCGTCACGCGCGGCGCTCCGATTCTCGGGACCCTTCACTCCGATCGGCGAGCCGAGCATCCGAACCCAGGCCTACGCGCTGGTGGACCTCGGTGCCACTGTGCGGCTCGCGCGCAGCGGGCCGAGCCTCGACCTGGACCTGCTGAACGTGCTGGACACGAAGTACCCGGAGCTCCGCGCCTCCGGCTTCCTCAACCCCGGCGCACCGCGCGCCTTGCGTATGGCCC
>JBKPGZ010000250.1:0-7713 GCA_046729675.1 Gemmatimonadota bacterium
GGGTAGAACCGGTCCCCGTTCTGGAGCAGCTCGGCGGTACCCCCGCGGAGGAGGGGAAGGTTGAGAAACCCCGACGCGAGACGGAGAAACTCCTCGGAGCCGGGATCGGCGTCGAAGCCGAGGCGATAGCCAGGAGTCGGCCAGTCGGGAAGGAAGAGCGCGCCGATCACACTCACCAGCGCGACGAGGCCCACGATCATGAGCCCCCAGACCCACCAAGCGAGCTCGAGGGCGAACAGGTCGCTCATGCGGCGAGCTCGACGACGGCAAGCAAGGGGTGGTGGTCGGACCCGAGGACGCTCGGCCCGCGGTCGCTCGGATCTTCGTCCACCCGGCTGATCACCAGGGAGCGGATCGCGCCGGCGCGGTTCCGCACCAGCAGGTAGTCGATGACCAAGCGGGGTAGCGCGTGATACGTGTGCCGCCAGGTGGGAAGCACCGGCGGAATCCCGTGCTCGAAGCCGTGCTCCATCAGGAGCCGCCACGCGCGCTCGGCGCGTCCGCGCCCCAGGTTGAGATCGGCGCCGAGCACCACGGTGGGATCCTCCAGGCAGGCGAGAAGATGATCCATCTGGTGGCCGCGTGCGGCGGCGCCCAGCCATTTGTAGCCGATGGGACCACGGGGGTCCAGGTGCGCGCTGAACAGGCGGACCTCGTGCCCGGCGATCGTCGTCATCGCACCCACCGCTACCCGCCGCTGGAGCGCGAAGGGCAACTCGATCGCTTGAGCCGGGCCAAGCGGGAGCGGCGTGAGGATCGCGTTCCCACGATCGCTGCGCTCGCCGCCGTTCCGCATCGAAGGGACGTACCGCAGGTTCCAGCGCAGCCCGCGGGCGACGTCCACGATGTCCTGCCGCGGCCGGAGTCGCGTCACCAGCTCCCGCGCCGCGAAGCCGTTCGAGCGTGCGGGAACCGAGTCGTCCTGCCGGAACCCTTCTTGGATCAGCAGCACGGGCGTGAGATCGCCCGCGACACCCAGCGCGCCGGCGCGGAGCCGCTCGACCAGCTCCGGTATCCAGCCACGTCCCATCCACACATTCCAACTCACCACGGCCAGGCGGGCCGCCGTGGCTGCGCGGCGCGACGTCTCCTCGCTCGCGAGATCGAGCGAGACGGGCTCGCCCACGTTCCGCCGCCAGCCGGCGAGCCGGGTCTCGAGTCTCTCACGAATGGCCGCCACGTCCGGGGAACGTAGATGGAGCCGAAACCCGCGGCAGTGACTGTTGTCACGGGTGGCGGTATCTTCCACCGGCTCCAGGGCATCCTGCCCGCGGCGCGAACGACGAACACTAGGAGCGGCGAGACCGATGAAGGCGAGCGATATCCGGCGCGGACATGTGATCATGGTGGAGGGGCAGCCGTGCCGGGTGATGGATTTCCAGCACCGGACCCCGGGGAACCTGCGGGCGTTCGTCCAGGTGCGGTTCCGCAACTTGAACTCCGGCAATACCTTCGACACCAGGCTCAGCGCCACCGAGTTCGTGGAGGACGCCCGGCTCGACACCAAGGAGCTGCAGGTGCTCTACCGCGACGCCAACGGGGTGCACGTGATGGACGCTAGCAGCTACGAGCAGTACACCCTGGATGACGAGACGATCGGCGACCAGGGCCAGTGGCTGGAGCCCGGGCTCACCTTCCAGGCCGAATGGCTCAGCGGCCGCCCCATCGCTATCCAGCTCCCCGCGGTCGCGGAGCTCGAGGTGGTGGAGACCGCCCCGATCATGAAGACGGCGACCAAGACCGCCAGCACCAAGCCCGCCAAGCTCAGCAACGGCGTCACTATCCAGGTCCCCGAGTTCATCGGTGAAGGCGAGCGGGTCCGGGTGAACCCGCGCGAAGGGGTCTACCTGGAGCGCGCCAAGTAGGCACGCCCCGCCCGCAGGTCCCTACCTGACAGCCGACCACGGCGACACTCCGTCGTTCTCGCGCCTGCTGGTCGCGGGAGCGGTGTCGGAATCCGTCCTCGTCTTCGTCGCACTCGGCCTCGGCCATCTGGGCGGAGTGTCGCCCATCGAGCACCTGCGGCTCGATGCCGCGAGTGTGGTGCTGGGCGCCGCTGGCGCGCTGCCCATGCTGGGGATCCTGCTCTGGTGTCTGCGCACCACCTGGGGACCGATGCGTCGGCTGGTGGCCCTGGTCGAAGAGCGTCTCGGCCCGTATCTGGCAAACGCGTCCGCCGGTGGCATCCTGCTGCTCGCGCTGCTCGCCGGTGTGGGGGAGGAGCTGCTGTTCCGGGGTGTGATCCAGGGCTGGCTGGCCGAGCGCGCGCCGCTCTGGCTCGCGATCGCGGCCGCCAGCCTCCTGTTCGGTGTGGGTCACTGGCTCTCGGCTTCCTACGCCGTGATGGCCTCGCTGATCGGCGCCTACTTCGGGATCCTGTTCCTGCTCTCCGGCAATCTGCTCGCCCCCATGGTCGCGCACGCCGCGTACGACGTCGTGGCTCTCTTCGTTCTCACCCGGCGCGTCGGCGCGAGCACGGGCTAGATTTCCGTGTATGGACGCCATCGACGCCATTCAGCGGCGGACTTCCGTCCGCCGCTATCGGCCGGATCCGGTCTCCCGCGAAACCATGGAGCGGCTGCTGGAGTGCGCCGTTCGGGCCCCGAACCACAAGCTGACCGAGCCGTGGCGCTTCGCCGTGCTCACGGGAGGGGCCAAGGCCCGCCTGGCGGAGATCAGGGCCGGCCATCGTCTGAGGAAGGCCGACGACCCCTCCTCGGAGGAGGCCCGGGCCCGGGCGGACAAGGCGCGACGCGAGACGCTCGAGTCGCCCGCCCTCATCGTGGTGATGGCCCGGACCAGCGAGGACGACATCACGCGCGAGGAGGATTACGCGGCCGTGATGATGGCGATCGCCAACCTCATGACCGCCGCGCAATCGCTCGGCCTGGGGACCTACCTCAAGACCGGCGGTGTCATGCGGGATCCCGCGCTGGCGGAACTGATTGGGTTGCCGGAGGGTTACCGGGTCGTCGGCATCCTTTCGGTGGGCTATCCGGTCCAGGCGGAGCCGCCCCGCCGGCGGCGTCCCGCCCGGGAGCTGACCAGCTGGCTGGAGTGACCCCGCGGGGGGTGTTACGCAGGCGGGCTTTTCGAAGTAAGTTGGCCATCCCTTCTTCCCGGTCCTCGGGAATGCCAGTAGCGCTGGCAAGGAGATCTGCCGTGTCTAGCCGTCCGCATATCGCCCTGATCGTCGGCGCCCTGCTGCTGCGCCCGTTCACGGTCGTGGCCGCCCAGGGCACCTCGGACACCGTGCAAGGATACGCCCCTGCCGAGGCCGCGCCTGCGCCCGAGCCGGCCCCGCCCCCAACTCCCGCGGCGACCGCCGCACCAGCCGCCGCTGCGGCCGCTCCGGCAGCTGCGGCAGCTGCGGCCGCCGGCAGCCGTCCCAACGCCCTCAGCTCGCTCGGTTTCGTCGAGATCCTGACCCCTCGTTCGCCCGACCGGATCCAGCGGGAGATCGAGGAGGCCACGCTCGACCTGAACGAGGCCGACGCCGAGATCAGGCAGCGCCAGGGGCTGGAGGATCAGGTGAAGGCGATGGTGCAGGTCAAGAAGCAGGAGATCTCCACCCTGGACGCCCAGAAGAAGCTGGCCGAGAAGGCCAAGAATGAGGCCGAGGTTGCCTCGTTCGAGGCCGAGAAGAAAGATGCCGAGCGCCACAAGCAGTTCCTGGAGAAGCGGGTGTCCCTGCACCAGGCGGAGAAGGAGACCGCGAAGGCTCGGAGGAGCCTCGCCGAAGCCACCCGAAAGTCTCTGGAGCTCGAGCTGCAGCTCAGCAATCGGCGAGGAGAGCGGGAGCTCGCCGGAAGCGGAGACGCGGCTGTGGCGCTTCGACACGACAACGTGATCCGCGAGCTGGAGCGCAAGGTACTGGAGGCGCAGCGAGTCCAGGCCGACCGCGAGAAGCAGGTGGCCGAGCGGCACCAGGACATCGCCAGGCGGCGGCTGGAGCTGTACCAGGCCCAGGCCGCCGCCGGCGGCAATCGCTGACCCCGCGCGGCTTCGCCACGCGCCCACCGTCGGAAGGTCCGCGGTGGGCGCTCGTGTTTCGAGTCACCGCGCTACCCGAAGCAGGTCGAGCAGCTTCCGGGCGTCGCGCGGGGCGTGGCCGCCCGAGTCGTTGTTGAAGTAGACGAAGCGGTGCTTGCCGGCCTTGCCGAGGGCGCGGAGCCGTCCCGCCCAGTACGCGAGCTGCTCGGCGGTGAAGCCCCCGCCGGGCCCTTCCCCCGCATGCATGCGGATGTAGACGAAGGGTGCTGTGGTGACGAGGTGGGGGCGCACGCGCCCGCCCACGGGAATGCAGAGAGCGACGGCGTGATCGGCCAGGGTGTCGTAGACCTCCGCCGTGTGCCAGCTCGGGTGCCGGAACTCGACGACCCAGCGGTGAGCCGAGGGCAGCTCATCCAGAAAGCGGCGCAGGACGGCGAGATCCGCGCCGTAGGTGGGCGGCAGCTGAAACAGCACCGGCCCCAGCTTGGCGCCAAGACGCTCGGCTCGCTCGAGGAAAAGGGCCACCGATTCGGAGGCGTCCCGCAGCCGCCGGATGTGGGTGATGTAGCGGCTCGCCTTGACGGCGTAGAGGAAATCGTCAGGGACGGCGTCGCACCAGCGGTCGAAGCTCGCCGGCGCCGGCAACCGGTAGAAGGGATTGTTCAGCTCGACGGTGCGGAAGCGCTGCGCGTAGTAGGGCAGCTCCTCGCGTTGCCGCAAGCCCTCGGGATAGAACACACCGTGCCGCCAATGGACGTAGACATAGCCCGAGGTGCCGACCCACAGCTCGCTCACGCCCCTCCCCTTGTCCCGGTGTCCAAAGCGCTGAATCTTACGGCTTGGCAAAACCCGACCCCTCAGTCACGGAGGCAGAGAACCACATGACGTGCGATTCGGCGGGACAACGGATGGCGACGGTGAACCCGGCTGTCGCCACGGTGCGGCCGTGACGTCGTCGCTGGTCCTCTTCAGCCGCAATTTCATCAAGCATCCCCGGATGCTCGGCTCCCTCATCCCCAGCTCCCGCTTCCTGGTGAATCGCCTGCTCGATCAGGTGGACTGGGCCCGTGCCGGAACGATCGTGGAATACGGGCCGGGCGTCGGCACCTTCACCGGCGAGATCCTGCGGCGGCTGCACCCCAACGCCAACCTGGTGGCCATCGACACTAACCGTGATTTCGCGCGCTATCTCACGCGAGCGCTTCGCGACGACCGACTGCACGTGATCGAGGGCTCCGCGGCGGACGCGCAGGAGAATCTGCGGGAGCGAGGACTGGGACGCGCGGACTACGTCATCTCGGGGATTCCCTACTCGACCATGAACCCCGAGCTGCGGGCGAGGATCCTCCGCACTACGCACGACCTGCTGCATCAGGACGGAGCGTTCCTGGTCTACCAGTTCACCCGGGCCGTCCTGCCGTATCTCCGCCAGGTGTTCCCCCATGTGCAGCAGGAGTTCGAGCCGCGCAACATCATGCCCGCCCGGTTGTTCTACTGCCGGCGCAGTCCCGATCGCCGCGCCAACGGGCGGCGCGGGGCCCGGCCCCGGGTCCGCACTGCGTCGGATCGCTAGCCGTCAAAGACCGCGGGCGGACGATTGCGACTGCCAAACCTCCTCGATCGTCCGCCGCACTTGACCGGCGATGTCCTCGCGCGCGGAGACCCTCCTGCCTGAAGCGCGCCACACCGCCCCTGGCTGTTGATCGCTTCGTTCCTGTCCCGTCCCCCGATATCCTCCAGGAGCTTGGTTTGAGTCGTGAATGGATCCCGTGGGGCTGGCCCGACAGGGAACGTGTGACGATGAACACTCCAGTGCACCACGTCAGTGGGCGGGATCACCGGATCGCGCTCGGGCGCGCCGCCCGCGCGACTCCGGCCTCGCTTCTGGCTGTGTCATGAGCAGGCTGCTCGGCGCCCACACGGTGGACCACGGCGGCATCCACATGGCGGCCCTGCGCGCCGGTCGCTCCGGAATGCAGGCGTTGCAGATCTTCAGCGCGATTCCCAAGTATTACGGTGACAAGACCTCCATCCGCCCGGAGCGGGTGCAGCGATTCCGAGAGGCACTCCGGCGGGCAGGCATCGAGCCGGCGAACGTGCTGGTGCACTCGGCCTACGTCCTGAACACGGCGACCGCCGACGAGGAGAAGTGGGGCAGGGCCGCGGCGGGGCTCAGGAAGGAGCTGGAGCGCTCCACGGCGCTTGGTGTCGGCGCACTCTGCTTCCACCCTGGCGCCGCCACGGGCGGTGGTCGGGAGGCTGCCGTGAAGCGGGTGTCGCTCGCGATCACCCGCGCGCTGGAGGCGATTCCCGGCAAGACCAGGGTGCTGATCGAGAACACCGCCGGCGCCGGCCTGACGGTGGGGAAGACCGCCGCCGAGGTGGGAGCGATGCTCGACGGCGTGCCGCGGGCGCTACGCGGGCGGACCGGCTACGGGCTCGACACCTGCCACCTCTTTTCCGCCGGGCATGACATCACGGCCTCACAGAAGGCCTTCACCAAGATCCTCGACGACTTCGAGGCCGCCGCCGGCTCGCCTCCTTCCTTCTTCCACCTCAACGACAGCGAAGGCCCGCTCGGCTCCAACCGTGACCGGCACGTGCTCATCGGCGACGGGCTCATCGGCCCGGAGCCGTTCCGCTGGCTCCTGCACGACCGACGCAGCGCGGGGATCCCGCTGATTCTGGAGACGCCGCAGCAGAACTACGAGATCGGGGAGGACGATGACTCGCCGGATCCCTACGACCTGAGGATGGTGGAGCTGCTCCGATCACTGGAGAGATAGCGCCGCGCTGTCAAATCCCTCCGCAGTTCGATTTCTTGTCACCACCGCGTGTCCCGATTCTTGCTGACGCTTCCCCCGGCCCCCGCATTACCGCCGCTTACGCCGCACCGGGGAGGGCGACCTCGCGTGAATTCGCCAGAATACACTGCAGCGCGCCGGATCGAAGCGCCCCGCCGCCCCTTCATGGTGGCGCTCGCGCTCACCGTCCTCGTCGCCGCTGTGCAATGGACACCGCCCTTCCGTCCGCTCGAGACCCGTCAGGCCGGCAGCCTGGTGATGGCCCACGCGGTCGCGATGCCGTTCCGGATCCCGGCCCGGCCGGACAGCGCGGCGCTGGAGCGGCACGTCATGGCCCGGTTCGAGCACCTGCCGCTGGCTCGCTTCTTCTTCAGCCGGACCGGGGAGCGGGAGTTCTCCGACCGCCTCGCCCGGGCGATCGTGAAGGAGGCCAGCTATCTCCAGGTGGAACCAAGCCTCCTGGCAGGCGTGCTGCTCACCGAGAACGCCCCGCTCGACGTGCGGGCCCGCAGCAGCCAGGGCGCCATCGGTCTGATGCAGGTGATGCACTTCCACGCCGGCGAGTACGACTGCGATTCGGCTGATCTGCTGCAGGTGGAGGCCAACATCTGCCATGGAGCGCGGGTGCTCGGCTACTACCTGAAGCGGACGGGCAATCTGCGGCGCGCGCTCCTGCGCTACAACGGCTGCGTCTCCGGCTCCGTCACGCCGAACTGCCGCCGCTATCCCTCCAAGGTGCTGCGCACCGCATCGCAGGTGCGGCATGAGGTCCTGCAGTATCCGCCGTACAGTTTGGCGGTCGATACGACGACTTTCTGACAGAGCTATCGGCTATCAGCTATCAGCTATCAGCTATCAGCTATCAGCTATCCGTTACCTACGCGAAGCACCTAACGGATAGCCGATAGCTGATAGC
>JBKPGZ010000251.1:0-3887 GCA_046729675.1 Gemmatimonadota bacterium
GCCCGATGATACTGCTGATCGACAACTACGACTCCTTCGTCTACAACCTCGCCCGCTACGTGCGCGAGCTGGGCGAGGTGCCGGTGGTACGCCGGCACGACGCGATGACGGCGGACGACGTGCTGGCGCTGGCGCCCTCGCACGTGATCATCTCGCCCGGGCCCTGCTCGCCGGCCGAGGCGGGGATCTCCACCGAAGTGGTCAGCCGGGTCGGGCCCACAATCCCGGTGCTCGGCGTCTGCCTCGGCCACCAGTGCATCGGGGCGGCCTACGGCGGGGAGATCGTGCGCGCCGGTCGGCCGATGCACGGCAAGACTTCCCGCATCCACCACCGGGGGACCGACCTCTTCACCGGTCTGCCGTCGCCTTTCCTCGCCTCCCGCTACCACTCTCTGGTGATCTCGCCCGACTCGGTCCCCGCCGAGCTGGAGGTGACGGCGACCTCGGAAGACGGCGAGATCATGGCCGTGCGCCACGTGCGGCACCCGGTGTACGGGGTGCAGTTCCACCCGGAGTCGGTCCTCACCGAGCACGGCTACCGCATGCTCGATCACTTCCTCCACGGCATCCCGCCGACGCCGCGGGAGCTGCCTCCGGTCGCCGACCGGGTGTCGCTCCAGCGCCCCTGGGACAGCACGCCGCTGACGTCGGCCCCGCCACCGGTGGACCTGGTCCGGTGATCATCGAGACCATCGTGACGTCCACCGCCCCGGACGGCACGATCAACTTCGCGCCGATGGGCGTGGAGTGGCAGGACGATACGCTGGTGCTCAAGCCGTTCCTGGAGACTACCACCTTCCGCAACCTGAGCACCGGCGGCGCGGCGGTGGTGAACCTGACGGACGACGTGATGCTCTTCGCGCGGGCGGCGCTGTCCAATCCCCAGTTCCCATCCTTCCCCGCGGCGGTGGTGCGTGGCGTGGTGCTGGAGGCGGCCTGCTCCTGGCGCGAGGTGGAGGTGGTGAGCGTGGACGACACGCCGCCCCGCTCGCGGATCGACACCCGGGTGATGCACCGCGGCTTCAGGCGTGAGTTCCTGGGGTTCAATCGGGCGCGGCACGCCGTGCTGGAGGCGACCATTCTGGCCACCCGGACCCACCTGTTGCCCATGGATCAGATCCGGGAGGACCTGGCCAAGCTGCAGATCATCGTGGACAAGACGGCCGGCCCCCGGGAGCACGAGGCGATGGCCTTCGTCACCGAGTATGTCCGCGGCCGCTAGCATCTTCGTCGAGGCGCCGGCGCGTCTCCACTTCGGGGTGCTCGACCTGCGGGGCGCGCTCGGCCGGCGGTTCGGCGGTCTCGGCGCGGCGATCCCCACCCCTTCCCTGCTGGTGGAAGTGGCGCCCTCGCGCGGCGGCATCACGGCGCAGGGCCCCGACGCCGAGCGGGCGGCGGAGTTCGCCCGGCGGTTCCTGGAGCATTACCGGGTGCGCGACGGCGTCCGCTTGGTCGTACACCGTCCGATCCCGGCGCACAGCGGACTCGGCTCGGGGACCCAGCTGGGGCTCGCCGTGGCGCGTGCCCTGGCGGAGCTGCACGACCTTGCCACCGAGCCCACCGCGCTGGCACGGGCGGTTTCCCGAGGCCAGCGCTCGGCTATCGGGACCTGGGCCTTCGCTCTTGGCGGCTTCATCGTGGAGGGGGGACGGCGACCCGGCGATGACGGGGTAGCCCCGTTGATCGGTCGCTACGAGGTGCCGGAGAGCTGGCGCTGCGTGGTCGCGATCCCGCCGGGGAGCCCGGGCCTGAGCGGTGACGCCGAGGCGGCGGCGTTCGCCCAGCTTCCGCCACCGCCCCAGGGCGAGGTGGAGCGGGTCTCCCATCTGGTGCTGATGCAACTGCTTCCCGCCCTGGTCCAGGACGACATCGGGAGCTTCGGTGCCGCGCTCTCCGAGGTGCAGCGCATCACCGGCGCCTGGTTCGCGCCGCAGCAAGGAGGCGTCTTCGCCCCGGGCGCCGGCGAGACCCTCATCCGCAGGCTGGCGGAGTGGGGGGCCGAGGGCGTGGGCCAGAGCTCCTGGGGACCCGCGGTGTACGGTCTCGTGGACGGGGAGGCCGAGGGAGGCGCGTTGGCGATCCGATGCCGGGAATTCCTCGGGGGCAGCGGGCAGGTGTTCGAGGGTGGGTTTGCCCGGTCCGGGGCCCGGATCGGGCGCGGCGGACCCCCCTCCGGGACTGATTGACAGTTCATTTTTCAAGCTGTATACTGGCCCACCTAAGCCTCCCGTAGTCGGCGACTTGGCCGGTTCCGAACGCGGGCTCACGCCGATGGATTCGGCGCGGCAACGCCGGGACGAACGCAGGGACGAAGGAACCGGAAACAGCACCATGGGCGGCACAATCGCGTGGGGCCGCCTTCCCTACTGAAGTTCTTTTCTGATACATCGTGGGCCAGCGACGTCGCTGAGGAATATGATGGGCGTATTCCCGTTGGCGGACACCATGATTCGTTTCTCCGTTTTTCCCTGGACTCGCGGCAACACGCCCGCGGGGGCCAACGGATGGATCAACGAAGTCTGGTGGTATCCTCACCCGACGACTCCTCGCCGCGACGCTGCTGCAGCCCACTCTCCGCCCTCTCTCACTCCTTCAGATCCGACCATGCGGTGCTCCGGCACCGGCCGCCCAATCCGGCCGGGCCGTGCCGATCGTAGGTATCGGAGCGCACCCGCAGTTCCCGAGTTGGCAGCAGGCAACGGATTGCAGTAAAGCAGTAGAATCACCCTTCATCCTGAGGTCAGTTATGAACCGTTTCACGCAGAAGGTGCTGTCTGGCGGAATCGCGGCGGGCCTGTTGGTGGCTCTCGCGGCGTCCGCCAACGCCCAGGCGGCGCGGTCGGGGGCCTGGACCCTGAATGCGCCCGAGGGCGAATGGCACATGACGGGCCGTGATTACAGCTTGCAGCGGTACAGCCCGCTCAAGCAGATCACGCCGTCAAACGTCGCCGAGCTGCGCCCCGTGTGGTCGTTCTCGACCGGCACGCTGCGCGGGCACGAGGGCAACCCCCTCGTCGTCGGCAACGTCATGTACGTGAACACCAGCTTCCCGAACATCGTGTACGCCCTCGACCTCTCGAAGCCGGGCGCACCCCAGATCTGGAAGCACGTGCCGAACCAGTCGCCTGACGCGATTCCTATCGCCTGCTGCGACCTGGTAAACCGCGGCACCGCGTATCATCCCAGCGGGAAGGTCTTCATCCAGCTCCTCCAGGGCGAGCTGCTCGCGCTCGACGCGAAGACCGGCAAGGAACTGTGGAAGGCGAAGCACCCCGACAAGTCGGGCGCGGGCACCGAGGCGATCGGCTACAAGCAGGGCGCCACGATGACCAACGCCCCGATCGTGATCAAGGACATCGTCATCGCCGGCATCTCGGGCGGTGAGTTCGGCGTCCGCGGTCGCGTGTCGGCGTTCAACGTGAACGACGGCAAGCACCTCTGGACCGGCTACTCGACCGGCCCGGACAGCGAGGTGCTGATCTCCGGCGACGCCAACGCCAACTATCCGTCGCACAAGGGCAAGGACCTCGGCGTCTCCACCTGGGAAGGCGACGAGTGGAAGCGGGGCGGCGGCACCACCTGGGGCTGGTACTCCTACGACCCCGAGCTCAACCTCTTCTACTACAGCACCGGCAACCCGGGAAGCTGGAACCCCGACCAGCGGCCGGGCGACAACAAGTGGTCGATGACCATCTTCGCCCGCGACCCGCAGACCGGGAAGGCGAAGTGGGCCTACCAGATGACGCCGCACGACGAGTGGGACTACGATGGCGTCAACGAGAACATCCTGTTCGAGAGCGGCGGCAAGAAGCTGCTCGGCCATTTCGACCGGAACGGCATCGGCTACACCATCGACCGGACCAACGGCAAGGTCATCGTCGCCAACG
>JBKPGZ010000252.1:0-2529 GCA_046729675.1 Gemmatimonadota bacterium
AGGTGCCCTGGGGCCGGCCCGGCGGGCGACATCGACGCGCGTCGATCGAGGGCCGCCTTGCGCCGCTCGAGTCGCGCCGCCTCCGTCGCCGACCGGGAAGGATTCGCCATCACGGTCCCGGCCTACCCGATCGACGCCCTGATGGCATTCCGCGTCAGCCGTCGGTTCTCGCGAACCGGTCTGCGCTCTGGCGGCGTAATGGC
This sequence comes from Gemmatimonadota bacterium, assembly GCA_046729675.1. Classification (GTDB taxonomy): domain Bacteria; phylum Gemmatimonadota; class Gemmatimonadetes; order Gemmatimonadales; family GWC2-71-9; genus CAVVWJ01. The sequence goes on from JBKPGZ010000252.1 coordinate 204, forward strand.
GTGGCGGTAGCCCGAACGACAGGGGGAGGAGCAGCGATGAGGCGAGCTTTCGTGGTCCTGATCGTGGCGATGCTGACATCACTCGGAACGGCGTCGATGGCATCGGCACAGAACCAGCCCGGGCAGGGGGAGCACTCCACAGGGCGGAACGACGCCGGATTCGGCGGAGGCCCGCATTGCCACCTGTTGATCGTTGATAGCGCCCAGAGCCAATTCGACTTCATCCAAGTGTTCCCGTCGCACACCGCGCACGTGCACACCGGCCTCACGGACGGTGTCTTCATGGCGGACGCCAACTGCGACGGACTGCCGTAGCCCGTACGATCGTCCCTGACGGACCGATCGGAGACGGCCCAGCGGGCTCGCTACGGGCAGAGCGTGGTGCCGGTGACCAGGGTGGAGGTGGGAGCCCAATGAGCGAGTGACGGGGTCGAACCCGCATTGTCAGCTTGGGAACCACACCAGCGACTGAGCAGGTGCGTCCGGCGCAGAACGCCCAGATCCGCTCGCCGGCCTCGCATGACCTGACTGGGCCGCGCGATGTGGCCCGCGTGTGGCCCGTGTCATCGACTCCCCAGATCAGATGTCGTGATGCTCCGGGAGCGACAGGCCCTGACCAGGGCGGCAGGCGTGCAGACCAGCCGGCATGTCACACCGAAGTCACAGCTGTCGGCCGCCATGGGGATCTGTCCGGGCCTCTACATCTGCGCGTCGTCAAGGCAGATCTGAGGGGACGCTGTCGGGCGGTCGTCGCCGGGAGTTCCAGGCGTCCTCCGGCTGCCTCGCCCTCCAGGGGCCATGGCCGCCGCGATCAGGACCACGGCGACCATGGCGTCCAGCCAGTAGTGGTTGGCGGTGATCACGATGGCCGCCAGGGTCATGGCCGGGTGGACCACGACGAGCCAGCGCCAGCGGGTGTGGAGCGCCTGTACCACGCCGTAGGCGACGAGCACCGCCCAGCCGAAGTGCAGCGAGGGCATGGCGGCGAACTGGTTGGCCATCTTGCCCACGGCCGACCGGCCGTCGTAGATCGCCGGCCCGTACCGAGCGATCGTGTCGACGTAGCCGTCGAGCATCCGGGGCGGGGCCAGCGGATAGAGGAGGTGGATGATCAGCGCCGTCCCCGTGACGGTGACGAAGAGGAACCGGATGTGGGCCCAGAGCTTCGCCCCCCGCACATAGACGAAAACGAGGAAGACCATCGACGCCCCGAAGTGCACGGAGGCGTAGTAGCGGTTGAGCAGCCGGATGAGGCCCGGATGGCCGAGCGTGGCCCGCTGCAACGACAGCTCGGTGTCGATGCCGAGCCGATCCTCCAGCCCGAGCACGTGGTGGGCGTTGTCGAAGGCGCGGGCCGACTCGTGCCGACCCAGCATGCGCCCGAGGCGGTACAGGAGCAGCAGCGCGACGATGACTCCGACCTCCTTTACCAACTGGGCCCCGTATCGGCTTCGCCACCAGCGAGCGACCGCCGTACGAAGGCCAGCGGGCGGCGGGAATGGGGTCGGCCGCGGCGTAGGACGAAGGCCAGGAGTGAGCGCCTGGAGAAGGTCCGCAGCCGAGCGACCAACGCCGTCCACGTTGTGCCCCGCGGCAAGGTGGGTGGTCACCCTTCCCGGCCCAGGTCGGTCGCCGCCGCGGTCACCGCCATCGGCTGGCTGTGACATCGGGGTGAACGCCACCCACTCAGTGTGTCCAGATCACCGCCTGGGCACACCTGACGCCACGGCGCGGGAGCAACGGCCAGCGCCTCGGTGAAATCGAGCGTGGCCGTCGGCCTGCTCGACGAGCACGTGCGGCGCTGCGTCCCGAACCGCGGCCACCGGGCCGGACGCAGCCCACGCCGACGAGATGGTCACCCGAGGCCACCCGAGCCATCGACCGCCTCCTCAAGTCCTGACCCGCTCGGCGGCGGGGCCTGGAGCTGGGTCCATGGGACCCGGGCGGTGAGGCGTTCGTGGACGCCAACGATGAAGTTCGGGCAGGTGAGGATGTCGGGGGCGGGGCAGTCGAGGCCATGGTTCAGCGCGTCGCTGGCGACGCTGATCTCGACGGCCTTGCGGGCCAGCTCCTCGAGCTTGGAGGCCAGCAGGGCCCGGCGGGCCGGTCGGTCGGCACTGGACGAGCGGAGCTGACCGATCTCGGCGAGCGTGAAGCCCACGTCCCGCAGGAACAGGATGCTGCCCACCGTCTCGACCGCAGCGCGGCGGTAGTACCGCCGTCCCGACCGGCGCTCGCCGGGCTCCAAGAGGCCGAGCTCCTCGTAGTAGCGCAGCGCGGATGTCGCCACGCCCGCCTGCTCGGCGAGCTCGCCGATCGTCAACAG
>JBKPGZ010000253.1:0-7206 GCA_046729675.1 Gemmatimonadota bacterium
CGGTAAAGCGGGTCGCCGGCAAATGGACCGCACCCTGCTCCAACGGTCGTCCCTCGGCACGCCACTTGGGCAGCCCCCCGTCGAGCACCGCGACATGTGCGTGACCGAAGGCGCGAAACATCCACCAGACCCTGGCGGCACTGAGGTTCGCGCCGGAGCCGTCGTAGACGACTACGTCGTCCTCATCTCCAATGCCCAGTGCCCCCACCTGCTCGGCGAATTGCCGCGCGGGCGGCAACATGTGTGGCAGGGAGCTGGTGCGATCACTGATGGCGTCGAGCTCGAAGAAGACGGCACCAGGCAGGTGGCCCGCCAGGTACTCGGAGCGCGCGTCGCGACCGCTGGTCGGGAGATACCAGGACCCGTCCACGACCCGCAGATGCGGGCCGCCCAGCCGATCGGCCAGCCAGACGGTCGAGACCAGTCCTGAGTTGAGCAGCGACCCTCACCTCGTGGTAAGCATTGAATATCAAAGAATAAGGTAGTATATCTCCTGCCAATTCAATCTGGGGTCAGCACATGCTCAAGAATAGTCGCCACAGTGGGTTGCAGGGCGGAGTTCTTCGGGTGGTCTTGATCGATGAACCTTCCACGAGTGGTGATGTTCTGGTCGGCGCCCTCCAGCAGTCGGGACGGGAGGTCCTAGTGGAGCGAGCCGCCCATGAAGACGCCCTCGTTTCGCTCTTGCGGGGCTTCTGGCCGGACGTGGTCTTCACCTCTCCCAACGTGGCTCACCTCGGTCTGCCGGCCGTCATGGCAGCGGTTCGGACGGTTCGGCCCACGGTTCCGGTCATGATGATGACGGGGCCGGGCGACGAACACCGGACTGCCGGCTGGATCCGGGCGGGCGTCGAGGAAGTGATCCGTCGCGATGCCGCTGGGCAGGCCGCCGAAGCGGTCCAGCGCGCCCTGGAGGTCCGACAGCCGCTCGCCCGGCTCAGCCCGCGCCAGATCGAGGTTCTGCGGCTCATCACCGAGGGACTGACCAGCCGGGAGATTGCGTCCAGGCTCAGACTCAGCGAGAAGACGGTGGAGACCCACCGGAGCGCCGTGGCCCAGCGGCTCGGCATCCGCGACGTGGCCGGGCTGGTGCGGTACGCGGCGAGGGTCGGGCTCACGTCGCTGGTGCCTCCCTTCGACGGCCGGCGCCAGGAGGCCGGGGCTGGGCTCGCCGCGAGTCCCTCGCTCGCCCGATTCCCCGGCGACTGACGGCGGGCGGCTCAGGGGGCGAGGAGGACCTTTCCCGTCGTCCTCCGCCCCTCGAGCTCCGCGTGCGCTTCCGCCGCCGCGGCCAGCGGGAACTCCCGATCGATCTTCACCCGCAGTGAGCCCTCCTTCACCCACCCCATCACCTCCTCCGCGCGCCGCAGCAGCTCGCCTCGACTCGCGACGTAGTGCGCGATCGTGGGGCGGGTGACGAAGAGCGAGCCCTTCTGCTGGAGGAGCTGCGGGTCGAAGGGCTCGACCGGACCGCTGGACTGGCCGAACAGCACCATCATTCCTCTCGGCGCCAGACAGTCGAGTCCCTTCAGGAACGTGGTTAGACCCACCGAGTCGTACACCACCTGCACGCCGGCGCCGCCGGTCAGACGTCTGGTCTCCTCCAGGAAGTCGGTCTCGTTGTAGAGGATGACCTCCGCCGCCCCGGCCTCGCGCGCCAGCCGGGCCTTCGCCTCGCTGCCGGCCGTGCCGATCACGCGGGCGCCGATGCGGCTCGCGATCTGGCAGAGCAGCAGGCCCACGCCCCCCGCGGCTGCGTGCACCAGGCAGGTGTCGCCGGGCTTCAGAGGATAGGTGCTGTAGGCGAGGTAGTGAGCGGTGATGCCCTGCAGCAGGGCCGCGGCGGCGAGGCGGGCGTCCACTCCGTCCGGCACCGGCACCGCCCGCTCCGCCGCCACGATGGCGTATTCGGCATAGGCGCCGAGGGTGTTCTCGGAGACCACCCGGTCGCCGGGGCGCGCCGTGGTCACGCCTGGGCCGATGCGCTCGACGATTCCCGCCGCTTCTCGGCCCGGGGTGAACGGCAGTTGGACCTTGTAGAGCCCGCCGCGGTGGTAGACGTCCACGAAGTTCACCCCGGCCGCCTCGACCCGGACCAGGAGCTGGCCGGGGCCGGGCTCCGGCGTGGGCACCTCCTCGAACCGCAGAACCTCGGGCCCGCCGGTGTGATGAACGCGGATAGCTTTCACCTGTGCGCGCTCAGACTCCGACGAGCCGGCGCTCCGGGCCCGCATAGGCCGGATCGAGCCCCACCCTCCGATCGCCGTAGCGGCTGTAGCCGCTGGGCCCGAGATCCACCTCGTGCCGGGCCAGGATGGCCAGCGCCTCCGGCGTTCGCGCACCGGCGTCCACGGTGACCAGGGTTCCGCCTTCGCGAAAGCCTTGATCGAAGTGCCTCGCGTCCGCCTCCGGCACACCCAGTCCCATCAGCGCGCCAAGGAGGCCGCCGGTGGCCGCGCCGATGCCGACCCCGGCGAGCGTGGACGCGAGGACACCGCCTGCCAGCACGGGACCGAGTCCCGGTATCAGCAGCGAGCCCAGCAGTCCAACGAGGCCGCCGACCAGGCCACCGCTCACCGCGCCCTTGGCCGCCCCTTCGGCCGGCGCGCTGCCCACCTCCTCGAGCAGGTCGCCCTGCTCCACTCTGTCCTGCATGGCGACGCCGATCTGCTCGTCACCGAACCCGGCGCTCCGAAGGTCGCGGATGGCGGCCTCGGCCGCCGAGCGATGGCTGAAGAGCCCGACGACAGTGCGGCCGGTGGTCTCCTGCGGAATGATGTCGACGGGGGAGTCGCTCTGGCTCATGGCGCAGCTCCTCGTGGGGGAGACGGATGATGCGCCAAGCTAGGCGTGAGCGCGGCCCGGACGGCGTGACCATCCTCACACCGCGCGAAACTATGCCGCGATCTCCGCTCCCTCGAAGTCGTCCGCGGGCGAGCGGCCGCGGCGGGTGTACTGGTCGAAGAAGAGGCGAGCCTGCTCGAGATCAGACGAATGGAAGTACCCTGGCCCCAGATGACCGCAGCCAGCCAGCGCGATGTCGGCCAGGTCGGCCGCGGTGCGCCGGATTGCGTCGTCGCCGAGCCCGAGGCGGCCGGCGCGACGGAGCAGGCCCGGGTCGGGCCGGCCGAGCAGGTCCGCCGCCGCGCGCAACGCCCAGGGGTCGTAGGAGATGCCGACGGCCAGGGCCACCGGGGCCGCATACCACTGGGGCGACACCGCGTCGCACGAGCGCAGCTCCAGGTGGCCACGGGGCCTGACTTCGGGGAACAGCGTGCTCAGGTGCTCGTGCCACTCCTCGAGCGTCGGCCGCGCGTGGCGCAGCCATTCGCCGAAGGGGCGATGCGCCCCGTCGAGCTCCGGGAGCAGGAGCGCCGGGGCGCGCAGGGCGAAGTCGCAGTAGTGTCCGACGGGATCGCGCTCGTCCCACGGCAATCCCGTGCGACCGGGGTCGAGCATCCGCCACACCTCAGCGCGAGCGCTCCGGCAGCCGGTGGCCGTGCCCTCGTAGACCGGCGAGTTGGCGAAGATCGCCACCACGTAGGGCGCGGCGGCATTCAGCACTCTCCACCGGAGGAAGGGCTCGTCGTCGAGATCCAGGCTGACCTGAAAGGCCGCGGTCTGGCGCATCATCCTCGCGCCCGCCGGCCCGATGCGTGCGAGGTACTCCGCCATCCGGGTGTAGCGGGCCGTATGGAGGAGCAGCGGCGCGGCTTCGGCCGAGTTGCACGGGTCGAGACCCGCGGCGAGGAGCTCGATCCCCTCGTTCGCCGCCGCCGCCCGGAGTGGGAGGACGACGGAGCGCAGCAGGGCCAGCAACGCGCTGGGCGAATGGCAGGGCGGAGAGCTGAACTCCAGCTGGCCGCCGGGCTCGAAGGTGAGCGTGCCCACCGGCAGCTGGAACGAGGGCGTGCCCTTGGAGGTCGTGACTTCGCGCCAGCCCTGGCGCGAGCCGTAGCGCCGGAGGAACGGCAGCGTTCCCGGCGTTGCGCCGGTCGCCGCACTCGGCTCCAGCGGACAGCGCCTGCCGGTGGCCGCATCCAATGGAATGAGCTCCACCTCCGCACCAACCCGCCGGGGCGTGAGCGAGGCGCCGGGCGGGGCCGCGAACGCCCGCGACGCGAGATCGGCCTCGAGGACGGCCCGGAGCGGAGTGTTCACGCCCGCACTCCGACCACCAGCCCGAACAGCGAGGCCTCGTCTGTCCGCCACTCCTCCAGCTCCAGCCCTGCCGCCTCGAAGAGCTGCGCCACGCTCCAGCGGTCGTGCTTGCAGCTGATCTCGGTCCGCAGCGACTCCCCCGCTTCGAAGCGCACCACGCCGATGCCCGGAATCGTGACCAGCTGGGTCTCGCGCGCCACCAGGTGCATCTCGATCCGGTGCGCCTCGGATTCGTAGAAGGCACGGTGGTCGAAGGCGAGGGGATCGAAGTCGGCGCCGAGCTCGTGGTTCAGCACCAGGAGCATGTTGCGATTGAACTCGGCGGTGACGCCTCGGGCATCATTGTAGGCCGCCTCGATGCGGGCGACCTCCTTCCGGAGATCCACGCCCATGAGGAAGCGGTCGCCGGCCGTCATTGCCGCGCGCACCCGGGAGAGCAGCCGGATCGCCGCCGGCGGGTAGAAGTTCCCGATCGTGCTGCCGAGGAACGCGAAGAGGGCCGGCCGCGAGAGCCGGCGCGGCAGGTTGAGCTCCTCCGAGATGTCGGCGATCGCGGGCTCGACCGCGAGCCGGGGATACTCCCGCCGGAGCCGAGCCGCGGTCTGGCCGAGAAATGAGACGCTTACGTCGATCGGCACGTACAGCTCCGCGGCGCCGGCGTCCCGCATGGCATCGAGAATCACCCGGGTCTTCTCCGCGCTGCCGGCGCCGAGCTCCACGAGCGTTCTGGTGCCGAGCCGGCGGATCAGCGCGGGCATCCAGCCCTCGAGCATCGCGCGCTCGGTGCGGGTCGGGTAATACTCCTCGAGCCGGGTGATCTCCTCGAAGAGCTCCGAGCCGCGCTGGTCGTAGAAGTACTTGGGCGACAGCTCCTTCTGGGGCAGTGACAACCCCTCGGCCACCTCCGCGAGCATGCGCGGATCGGCAGCCGATTCGCGGGTGAGCAGTCTACGCGTCACGGGCGCACCTGAAGCCGCTGAAGATCTGGCGGCGGATGGGGTAGTCCCAGTTGCGGAAAGTGTTGCGCATCGCACCGGGGCGGGTGGCCCACGAGCCCCCGCGAAGGACCTTGTACTCGTTGCCAAAGAAGACTTCGGAGTATTCCGGATAAGGAAACGCCTCGAACCCGGGCCAGGGCCCGAAGTCGCTCGAGGTCCACTCCCAGACGTCTCCGATCATGCCGCAGCAGCCGATCGGCGACCGGTTGCGCGGATAGGCGGCAACCGCCGCAGTGCCGAAGCCGAGCTGATCCAGATTGGCGAGTTCGCGGGACGGCGGCTCGTCACCCCACGGATACCGGAGCTTGCGGCCCGCGGCGGGGTCCCACGAGGCCGCCGCTTCCCACTCGATCTCGCTCGGGAGCCGCTTCCCCGCCCAGCGCGCGAACGCCTCGGCCTCGTAGTAGCACACGTGGCAGACGGGGTGATCCGACTGCACCGGTCCCGCGCGATCCATGACCCGTGTCGTCCACCTGTCGGCGTTCCGTGACCAGTATTTCGGGGCCTCCGCCCGCGACTCCTCGAGCCAGCGGCGGCCCGCCTCCGACCAGAGCTCGGCACGCGCGTAGCCGCCCGCCTCGATGAACTCCAGATACTGGCCGTTGGTCACCGGGTACACGTCGATCTCGAACGGCCGCACGTCGACCGCGTGGTGGGGGCGCTCGTTGTCGTACGCCTCGGTGCGGTCGTCGGTGCCGATCTCGACCTGCCCTCCGGGAAAGCGCGCCATGCCGGCGGCCGGCAGCCCTTCGCCCACGACGGGCGGCTCGACGCGCGCGGGCGGCGAGTAGGGCGCGCCCAGCTTGAGCTGCAGGGTCTGGAGGATGGTCTCGTTGTGCTGGTACTCGTGCTGGAGCACCATGCGGTACACGTATCCGCCGGCGAGCAGCGGGTGGTCGGCATCGAAGTCGGCCGACTGGAGGCGGGCGAGGACGCGGCCGCGGATCTCGTTCATCACTTCGCGGACGCGGTCCAGTCCGGGGAGCGGCAGCGCGCCGCGGGTGCTCCGCGGATGCTCGAACGGGTTGTACATCCCCGGCATCTCGACGAACTCGATCGGGCCGTCGAGGTTGCGGGTGAGCCACAGCTCCTCGAAGTGCGCGATGTGCCCCAGGTCCCAGATGATGGGACTCATCAGCGGATCGTGCTGGGCGTGCAGCTCCTCGTCGCTCAGCGGCGCCACCAGCAGCAGCGTCCGCGCGCGGGCTTCCTCCAGCTCGGCCACCAGCCGCTGTCGAAGCTCGCGTGCCGGCGCCATGGTCGTCGTCATGACGGCTCCCCGCCCGACGGTTCAGTCGAGCGTCGAGAACAGGTTGTTCAGCGCCTCCGCGAGCGTCGGGTGAGCAAAGACGCCCTCCCGCAGGCTATCATACGGGAGATTTCCCATCATCGCGAGTTGGAGCGCGGCCATGATCTCGCCGCCCTCCACCCCCAGCACCGCTGCCCCCAACAGGCGTCTCGTCTCCGAATCCACCAGGACCTTCATCAACCCCCGGGGCTCGTCCATCTCCAGCGCCCTGGCCACGTGGCTCATCGGCATGGTCGCGACCCGGTAGGACCGACCCGCCTTCCGCGCCTCACGCTCGGTCAGGCCCACGCGGCCGAGCTGGGGATCCATGAACACGGTGTACGGCACCGCACGGTCCGCGGTGGTGCGGGTTCCCCCATGCAGCAGGTTGTCGCGGATGATCCGGTAGTCGTCGTAGGAGATGTGGGTAAAGGCAGGCCCGCCCTTCACATCGCCCAGGGCGTAAACCCCGGCGGCCGAGGTCTCCAGGCGCTCGTTCACCCGGATGAAGCCCCTGGAATCCGTGTCGATATCCGCCGCCTTGGGGTCGAGCCGGTCGGTATTGGGCACCCGCCCGGCGGCCAGCAGCACATGAGAGCCTACGACCGGCCGGTCACCGGCGGATGTGCGCACGGTCACACGCACCCCGCCATCCCTCCGCTCGGCGCAGCTAGCTTCAGCCTGGAGCAGCACTTCCACCCCATCCTCGCGCAGCACGCCGAGGATGGCGGCTGCTACGTCCTCGTCTTCCAGCGGGAG
>JBKPGZ010000254.1:0-2662 GCA_046729675.1 Gemmatimonadota bacterium
GAGCCCACCCTGTCATCCCGAGCAAAGCGAGGGATCTTCTCGGCGGTCATCGGAGACCGGGTGAGCAGACCCCTCGTCGCTTCCGCTTCTCGGGGGGAAAGGCTGGGCTCGGACCGCCTGACCGCCTTACCGCCCGACCGCCCGACCGCCCGCCAGCGCCACCGCCAGCTCGATCGCCCTGCGCATACTCGAGGCGTCCGCTTTCCCTTCCCCGGCGATGTCGAACGCCGTCCCGTGATCGGGAGACGTACGCGGGAACGGCAGGCCGAGCGTCACATTCACCGCCCGGCCGAACGCCGCCACCTTGATCGCCGTCATCCCGACGTCGTGATACGGCGCCAGCACGGCGTCGAACTCCCCCCGCATGGCGCGCACGAATACCGTGTCCGCCGGAAGCGGGCCCGCCGCGCCGAGGGCTTCAGCCGCGGGGCGCAGGACCCGGGACTCCTCGTCGCCGAAGAGGCCAGACTCGCCGGCGTGCGGATTGACGGCGCACACCGCGAGCCTCGGCCGATCGATGCCCCACCAGTCGCGGAGCCCGCGCTCGGTGATGCGGCCGGTCCGGGTCACCCGGTCCTGGGTGAGAAGCGCGGGCACGTCGCGGAACGGCACGTGGGTCGTCACCAGCACCACGCGAAGCTCCTCGGCGGCGAGCATCATGGCCACATCCACGTCGCCCGCGAGATGGGCGAGCCACTCGGTGTGGCCGGGATAGGGGAAGCCCGCGAGGTGAAGGGCGTGTTTCTGAGCCGGCGCGGTGACGACGGCATCCACCTCGCCCGCGAGCGCGAGGCGGACCGCGGTCTCCACCGCATGTCCCGTCAAGCGGCCGGCGCGGATGGCTCGGCTCCGGTCCTCCGGCGACTCGCCGCTCCCCTGCCCCCAGGCCCCGATCGGCAAGTGCCTGGCGGCAGGCAACGATGCGATCTGGTCCTCCGCTCCCACCAGCGTCACCTCGGCGTCGAGCGGCGACTCGAGCGACCTGGCCGTGATCTCCGGCCCGATGCCCCGGGGATCACCCAGGGCGATAGCGACGCGGGGCAGCGACCCCGCTGCCCCGCCGCCCCGCCGGTCACCGGTGCGCCCGCTCAGATCCGCAGCTCCACGTAGGTCGACTTCCGCAGCTGGTCGATGTAGCGCCGGATGGCGAGCTCCTGTCCCAGCTGCTGCCGGATCCGGTCCTTGACGTCCTCGTACCTGATGTCGCCCTGCGACCGGCGGTTGGTCACCTTGAGCACGACGTACTGGTCGCGGTCGCCGGCGCCCTTGATGACGAACACCGGCACGACCGTGCCCGAGTCCGCCTTTGCGATGGGGCCGGCGTAGGCCTCCGGCAGCTTGTCCGCCGGGACGTTCTCCGCCTCGCGCTCGCCGCCCGCGGGGTCGTGGTAGATCCGCTGCAGGGAATCCATCGAGGCGCCGCGGGAGACCAGCTGATGGAGCCGTCCCGCGAGCGCGCGCGCTTTCTCCACGTTCGCGGAGTCGATCTCCGGGATCAGGAGAATGTGGCGCGCCTGCACCTCGGCGGGCTGGGTGCGCTCCACCTGGATGATGTGGAAGCCAAAGGGGGACTCGACCGGGTCGGAGATCATGCCGGGCTTCAGCGAGAAGGCCACCTTCTCGAACTCCGGCACCATCACCCCGCGACGGAACCAGTTCAGCGAGCCGCCCTGGTCGCGCGAGCCGGGGTCCTGGGAGAAGCGCCTGGCCGCGGTCGCGAAATCGGCGCCCCGCCGCAGCTCCATCACGATCGAGTCGGCCTGCGCCTTGGTCCGGGCCTTGGCCTCCGGGCTCGGCTTGGGCCCGATCACGATCTGCTGGAACGAGATCGTGGCCGGTCTGGAGCCGAGGCTGCCCTTGTTGGCCTCGAAGTACCGGCGCATCTCCTGCTCGGTGGGCGCGACCGGCTTGAGCTTGCCGGCGCCCTTGAGCCCGTCGATCAGCCGGTTCTGGAGCGCGGCGCGCCGTTGCTGATCGGTGAGCCAGCGGCGGTACTCCTCCGGCGTCTGGAAGCCGGCCTTCTTCAGCTCGTTCTTGTAGTCCACTTCGGACGTGAAGTTGTCCCGCACCTTCCGGACCTGCTGCTCGACGCCGTCGGCGATCTCCTGGTCGGTGACCTGGATGCTGGTGTCGCGCATCGCCTGCTGCACCAGGAGCTCCTCGTCCACGATGGACGACACCACCTCGCGGCGCAGCGCGTCGAGCTGCCTGGGATCCTCCGGCAGCTTGACGCCCTGTGCCTGGCGGCTGAACAGCTCCTCGTCCACCTGCGACGCCAGCACTGGCCGGTTGCCCACCACGGCGAGCACGCGGTCCACGATCACGACCGAGTCCGGCGGCACCACCGCGGCCGGCGGCTGCGGCGGGGTGCTGTCCCCGACGGCGACGGTATCCGGGGCTGTCGCGGTATCCGGCGCCGCGGTCGTATCCGCTGCAGCGGTGGTGTCGCGCAACGAGTCCCGCGCCACCGTCGTGGTGTCCTGGGCCCGAGCTCCGACCGGCATGGCGGCTGCGAGCACCGCAACGGCCAGTGCCGCCGACCATCCCGACGAGGCGATCCGAATCCTCATTCCTGCGTCCCTCTGTGGTCCGCGGCCGGCGCGCTACTTCTTGGCCGCGGCGCTGTCCGCGCCCGCCGGCGCGGGGGCTGTCCCGCCTGGCG
>JBKPGZ010000255.1:0-9846 GCA_046729675.1 Gemmatimonadota bacterium
TACTTCGTGCCGCCCTACGTGGGGCCGAGCGGCTGGGTCGGTGTATGGCTGGATCGGAATCCCGATTGGTCGGAGGTGAAGGAGCTCATGAGCGACGCATACAGGCTGGTGGCCCCAAAGCGGCTCGCGGCCTTGCTGGGAGGTGACGAGTGACGGCGAGCGCGGTTGCGGACCAGACGAGGGTGCTGCGCGATGGGCGCCGGGTGCGGATCCGGCGCGCCGAGCCGGACGACGCCACGGCCATCCTCGTCTATCTCGGCAGGGTCGGCGGAGAGTCCATCAATCTCACCTTCGGCGCCGAAGGGCCGGGCTTCAGCGAGCAGGAGGAGCGGGAGTATCTCGCACGGGTGTCCGCGTCGGACAACTCGCTGGCGATCGTGGCCCTCGCGGGAGACGAGATCGTCGGCGCGCTCACCTTCGACGGCGGCCGGCGGCCGCGGCTGCGGCACGCGGGCGAGTTCGGGATCAGCGTTCTCCAGGCCTACGCCGGGCAGGGGCTCGGCACGGCCATGGTCGAGTACATGCTCGCGTGGGCCGAGCGGGGCGGCGTGGTGCGCAAGATCAATCTCAAGGTGCGGGTGGACAACCTTCCGGCCATCCGGCTCTACGAGCGGATGGGCTGGGTGCACGAGGGCCGCACCACGCGGGACACGCTCATCGACGGCGAGTTCAACGACTGCCTGCTGATGGGCCGGGAGGTAGATCCCGCCTGAAGGCGAGGGCGATGAGGATGTGGGACGGGTTCGAGGACGGGGAGATCGAGACCGGAGAGACGACGATCTTCGCCCGCTGGGGCGGGTCGGGCCCACCGCTCCTGCTGTTGCACGGTTTTCCCGAGACCCATCTGATGTGGCGGGCGCTGGCGCCGCATCTGGCCCGCCGCTTCACCGTCGTCTGTGCCGATCTTCGCGGCTACGGCCGGAGCGGCTGCCCTCCCTCCTCGCCGGATCATGCTCCCTACGCCAAGCGCGGGATGGCGCGCGACATGGTGGCGGTAATGCGCCACCTGGGCTTCGAGCGTTTCTCGGTCGCGGGGCATGATCGCGGCGGTCGGGTCGCGTATCGCCTCGCGCTCGATCATCCCGATCGAATCGAGCGCCTGGCGGCGCTCGATATCCTCCCCACCGCAACGACCTGGCATCTGGCCGATGCGCGCTTCGCGCTGGGCTACTGGCCCTGGTCGCTGCTGGCCCAGGCGGATCCACTGCCCGAGAGGCTGCTGATCGCGGCGCCGGAAGCATTCGTAGACAACGCGCTGAGCGCGTGGGGCTCTCCCGCGAGCGCGTTCGAGCCCGAGGTCCGCACCGCGTACGTAGAGGCGCTGCGTGGCCCAGCCCGGCTGCACGCCATCTGCGAGGAGTACCGCGCGGCGGCGACCCTCGATCGAGAGCATGACGAAGCCGATCGGACCGACGGCGGGCGGATCCAATGCCCCGTGCTCGTGCTGTGGAGCGGCAGGGGTGCGCTGGGCACTTGGTACCAGCAGGCGGGGGGGCCGCTGGCGATCTGGCGGGAATGGGCCGACGATGTCCGCGGCTCCCCGCTCGACGCGGGGCACTTCTTCCCCGAGGAGGCACCTCGCGAGTCGTTTGAGGCGTTGGAGGGATTCTTCTCCGGTCCATGAGTCCACCCCTGATCCTCATCCTCGCCGGCGTGGGGTTCATCGGCTTCGGCGCGGCGTACGCCCTTCGGCCCGGGCGGATGGCTGCCCTCACGGACCTCACCCTCACGTCGCCCACCGCGATCGCCGATTTCGTCGCGACCTACGGCGGGTTCCAGATCGGATTCGGAGTCTTCCTCCTCGCCTGCGCCCGGCGAGCCTCCTGGCATGAGCCGGGGCTGTGGGCGACCGTCGCGGCGCTGGCGGGGTTCGCGTCGCTCAGACTGCTGGCGATCCTGCGGCATCGTGGCCGGGTCCGGAGCTCCATCTGGTTCGGCCTGGGATTGGAGCTGCTCGGCCTGGCTCTCGGCTCATGGGGAATCGTTCGGCTCGACGGTGTCAGCGGATGCCAGGTCTACCGGCCTCATGAAGTGCGACAGCTGCCGGCTGACGTGGCCGCGCAGCGTAGTGGACTCGGTTCGCCTGGGCTCGCCGGTGGCGGGCTTCTGGAAGGGCGTTGCACTGGTCCTTGCCGGATTCACGGCTCTCTGTGTCCAGTGGTGCAGGCTGCCCAGCACCTGAGTCGCGCCACCCGGGTTTGACGCTTTGCTGCACCCGCGTGCACTTTCGAGCACGATGTGGCCGACGGACTCCATCCTCTTAGAAGCCGCCCCGTGAGGAGGTACATCCTCACCACGGGCGCTGCCGCGGTGCTGCTCGGCCTCGCACACCTCGCGCGTATCTTTGTGGAAGGCTCACACCTGCTGCGCCAGCCCGCCTTCCTGCTCGCGACGGTCGCCTCGGTCGGCATCGGAGTCTGGGCCTTTGTTCTCCTCAGGAGGCCTGGATGACCAAGGAAGTGAAGCTGTATGACGGCCACTACAGCCACCTGTCGGCCGATCCCCAGGTGGCGGTGCGCCGCCGCACCTACGACGAGGATCTCGGCCAGTCCAGCTGGCTCACGGCAGCCCAGGCTCTCGAGTTCTTCCGCCTGCTCGAGCTGGGCCCCGGACAGAGTGCCCTGGAGGTGGCGTGTGGCTCGGGAGGCGTCACCTGCCGCATGGCGGTCGAGACCGGCGCCACCTGCGTCGGCGTGGACATCAACCCCCACGGCATCGAGGCGGCGCAGACGAGAGCGCGGGAACAGAAGCTGTCCTCCCGCGTATCGTTTCAGATCGTGGACGCGGGTCAGCCCCTGCCGTTTTCCGACCAGTCGTTCGACGCCATCTTCTGCAACGATTCCATCAACCACATCCCGGGCCGGCTCCAGGTCTTCCGCGACTGGCACCGCGTACTGCGGCCGGGGGGCCGGGTGCTCGTGACCGATCCCATCGTGGTGACCGGACAGCTGACCGGTGAGGAGATGCGCGCCCGCAGCTCGATCGGGTTCTTCCTCTTCACGCCGCTCGGGTGCAACGAGCGGTTGCTGGCGGAGAGCGGCTTCCTGGTCCGCGAGGTGCGGGATGTGACCGAGGGTGTCGCCTCGATCTCGAAGCGCTGGCGGGACGCCCGCGAGGAGCTGCGGCCGGCGCTGGTGGAGCTGGAGGGAGCGGAAGGGTACGAAGGCGTCCAGCGGTTTCTCACGGTGGCCCACACCCTCTCGAGTGAGCGGCGCCTTTCGCGCTACATGTATCTCGCGGTGCGTCCACGCTGAGAAGCCCGTAATGCAGTGGGGAACGTTCGTCTGGGCAACAGGGACGCTGGTGGGGTGCGCGGCGGCCGGGGTGGGCCCTGGGCGGTTCGCCCCCGTTGCCGACCATCACCAGCACCTCTTCAGCCCCGACATCGTTGCCCTGCTGGGCGGCACCGGCGGGGTAACCCAGCTCGGTGCCGACGATCTCATTCCGCTCCTCGACTCGGCCGGCATCCGTCGCGCCGTCGTGCTCTCCGTCGCCTACATGTACGGGAGCCCGTCGCGCACCGTGGAGAACGAATATGCCAAGGTGCGGGCGGAGAACGACTGGGCCGCGGCGCAGGCGGCGCGCTATCCCGACCGGCTGATCGCCTTCTGCGGCTTCAATCCGTTGAAGGACTATGCGCTGGAGGAGCTCGCGCGCTGCGCCGGCGACCGCCGCTTCGGCCGCGGCATCAAGCTCCACTTCGGCAACTCGGACGTGCAGCTGGACCAGCCGCCGCACCTCGGCCGACTGCGCCAGGTGTTCCGGGCCGCCAACGAGCACGGGATGGCGATCGTGGTGCATCTGCGGGCATCCATCTCCCACGAGCGGCCCTACGGACAGGCGCAGGCCCGGATCTTCCTGGAGCAACTGCTTCCGCTCGCGGCCGACATCACGGTTCAGGTCGCCCACCTCGCGGGAACCGGCCCCGGCTACGACGATCCTCCTGCCGACAGCGCGATGGCCGTGCTGGCCGACGCGGTGGCCCGTGGGAACCGATACACTCGCCGGCTCTGGTTCGACGTCACCGGCGTGGTGGACACCGGAATCTCGCCGGCGAACGCCGCACTGGTGGCCCGTCGGATCCGGCAGGTGGGGATCGAGCGGGTGCTCTTCGGCTCCGATGCGGCGGTGGGCGAGAATCTCCGGCCGCGGGAGAGCTGGGCCGTGTTCCGCCGGCTGCCGCTCACCGACGACGAGATCGCGCGCATCGCCGACAACCTCGCGCCTTACTTCGGCGATGGCGACTGAGAGCATCCTCCAGGCGATCGGCAACACCTCGCTCGTCCCCCTCCGCAGGGTCGTTCCCGCGGGCTGCGCCGATATTCTCATGAAGCTCGAGTGGGAGAACCCCACCGGCAGCGTCAAGGACCGCATGGCGATCGCGGTCATCTCCCGCCCGGAAGCCGATGGACGCCTGCGCCCGGGAGATACGGTCGTCGAATACACCGGTGGCAGCACCGGCGCGTCGCTCGCCCTGGTGTGCGCCGCGAAAGGCTACCGCATCCGCATCGTCAGCTCCGACGCGTTCAGCCGGGAGAAGCTGGACCAGATGGTGGCGTACGGCGCGGAGCTCACCCTGGTGCCGAGCGAGGGCGGGCGGACCACGAAGAAGCTGATCCTGGACATGATCGAGGCGGCCCGCGCGCTCAGCCGGGAGCCGCGCACCTACTGGACCGACCAGCTCAACAACCACGACTGCATTGCCGGCTACCACCCGCTGGGTGAGGAGATCTGGAGCCAGACCGGCGGGCGGCTGGCGGCCTTCGTTCACTGCGTCGGCACGGCAGCCACCGTGCGCGGCGTCGCCACCGTGCTGAAGCGGCGCAAGCCCGAGATCGAGCTCGTCGCGGTGGAGCCCGCCGAGTCTGCGGTGCTCTCGGGAGGCGAGCCGGGGCCGCACAAGATCGAAGGGGTGGGCATCGGCTACCTTCCGCCGCTGTGGGATCCCTCGCTGGTGGACACCATTCTGCCGGTGCCGACCGAGGAGGCGAAAGGCATGGCCAGGCGGCTCGCTCGGGAGGAGGGGATCTTCGCGGGCACCTCCGCCGGCGCCAACGTGCTCGCGGCGATCCAGGTCGGGCGTCGGCTGGGACCGGGCGCCACGGTGGTCACCCTGGCGGCCGACTCCGGGCTCAAGTACCTCAACACAGACGTGTACCGGCAGACGGAGCGATAGGCCATGCGGCCAGGGCGCTCGTCCGAGCTTGACAGGCGACCCGGCCCCCGACATCTCGATGCATGCCTCCACTCGCCGGACGCGTCGCACTGGTCGCCGGAGCCACCCGTGGCGCGGGCCGCGGCATCGCCGTCGAGCTCGGTGCCGCCGGAGCCACGGTGTACTGCACCGGCCGCACCACCCGGACCCAGCGCTCGGAATACAACCGGCCGGAGACCATCGAGGAGACGGCGGACGCGGTCACCGCAGCCGGAGGTCACGGCATCCCGATCCAGGTGGATCACCTCGACCCCGGGCAGGTCGAGGCGCTCGTCGCCCGGATCGACGCCGGTCACGGGCGGCTGGATGTGCTGGTCAACGACATATGGGGCGGCGAGCTGCTCATCGAGTGGAACGTGCCGATCTGGCAGCACTCGCTGGAGCGGGGCCTTCGCATGATGCGCCTCGGCATCGAGACCCATCTCATCACCAGCCACTTCGCGCTGCCCCTGCTCATCCGGCAGCAAGGAGGACTGGTGGTGGAGATGACCGACGGCACGGCCGAGTACAATCGGGCCAACTACCGGCTCTCCATCTACTACGACCTGGTGAAGACCTCGGTGCAGCGGATCGCCTGGGGGCTCGGCAAGGAGCTCGCTCCCCACGGCTCGACCGCGGTGGCGCTCACCCCGGGATGGCTCCGCTCCGAGATGATGCTCGGCCACTACGGGGTGACCGAAGAGAACTGGCGTGACGGGGCCGCGGTCCAGCCCCACTTCGTGATCTCCGAGAGCCCGCGCTACGTGGGCCGGGCGGTGGCGGCTCTGGCGGCGGACCCCGACCGGGGACGCTGGAACGGCAGCTCACTCTCCAGCGGGGAACTGGCCAGGGCCTACGGGTTTCGCGATGTGGACGGGTCGCAGCCCGATTGCTGGCGGTACATGACGGAAGTAATGGACGCGGGGAAGCCGGCCGATGCGACCGGCTATCGCTAGTCGGAGAGACCGATGCGGACCTGCGCGTGGGCGTTCCTGACTGCACTCCCGGCCTGCTCCGATCCAGGTGCCTGCGCGTCCGGGTGCGCCGTGCGGAGGCCATAGATGCCGAAAGATCCCCGGGTACAGGTGCGAGCCTACATCGACGGGCTGCCGCCTGACGCGCGGAAGCGGGTCAAGCAGCTGCGCCAGGCGATCCGGGCCGCCGCTCCCCGCGCCACCGACGCCTTCAGCTACGGCATCCCCGCCTTCCGTTACAACGGCGAGCCGCTCCTGTGGTACGCGGGTTGGCGGAAGCACACCAGCATCTATCCGCTCACCGCCGCGATGAAGCGCGCTCATGCGGACGAGCTGCAGGGCTACGAAGTGGCCAAGGGGACGCTGCAATTTCCCCTCGCCGACCCCATCCCGGTCGGCTTGATCAAGCGGCTGGTCAAGACGCGTCTCTCGGAGCTCCGCGCTGGCTAGAGCCGGTACGAGAGCGTGTACGACACCTGCTCCGCTCCGGGCTTCCACTCCCAGCCGCCTTCGCCCGCGATCCCGCTGAGCTCCCCCGAGCCCGATTCCGCCACGATACGCCAGGTCGCGGTCGCGCCGTCTGCCCCTCCCAGCACGCTCTCCTCGACGACGAAGCTCCCCGAGCGGCCGCTGATTCGCCCAGTGATGCGCAGGTGACCGGCGGCCACGGAGGACCCGGTGCCCCACTGGATGATGCTGCTTCGTCCCGCGGCGCTCCCCTGCAGGTCGCCCTCGAGCGCCAGGTCCTTCTCCGCCAGCGTCAGCTTTGGACCGCCGTCGGCGTTCCCGTACTCCTGTTGCCGCCATCCGGTGGTGCGGTACGTTCCGCGCGTGGTGCCCTGCATCGCAGTCTCCTTTCTTGGTTCCGATGGTGGTCCCGTCACATCTCCGGGACCTTGGTCGTCAGGGGTATGACGGAACCCGAGCGAGGAACGTGACCGATGTCCGAAGCCGACCTGCTGGCCCGGCGCTTCGAGTCCAACCGAGCCCGCCTCCACACGATCGCCTACCGCATGCTCGGCTCACGAACCGAGGCGGAGGATGCGGTCCAGGAGGCCTGGCTGCGCCTGAGCCGCACCGGCGACGTGGAGAACTTGGGCGGCTGGCTCACGACGGTGGTGGCCCGAGTGTGCCTCGACATGCTGCGCGGCCGCCGGTCCCGCAGGGAGGAGTCGGTGGACGCCGGGACGCGCGAGGTCGCCGATCTCACCACGCCGGGAGATGCCGAGCAGGAGGCGGTGCTGGCTGAATCGGTCGGACTCGCACTGCTGGTGGTGCTCGATCGCCTGACTCCGGCCGAGCGCGTGGCGTTCGTCCTCCACGACATGTTCGATCTCTCGTTCGAAGAGATCGCGGCGGTCGTCGGCCGCTCGGTCGAGGCGGCGCGGCAGCTCGCCAGCCGCGCGCGGCGGCGCGTGCGGGGCGCCACCGGCGACCCCGCTGGCGATCGCGACCGGCAGCGCCAGGTGGTCGAAGCGTTCCTGGCGGCGTCGAGGCAAGGTGATTTCGACGCTCTGCTCGCGCTGCTCGATCCGTCGGTCGTGGTCCGTGCGGACGCGGCGGCCGTGCAGTCGGGCGCTTCGCCCGAGGTTAGGGGCGCCGCCGACGTGGCGAGGACCTTCGCCGGCCGGGCCCGCGCCGCGCAGCCCGCGCTGGTGGATGGGCTCATCGGCCTCGCCTGGGCCCCGGGTGGACGTCCCCGGGTGGTGTTCGATTTCGTGATCGAGGACGGACGGATCGTGGCGATCGACTTGATAGCCGATCCCACGCGCCTGGGCGAGCTCGAGCTGGAGCTGCTGAACGACGAAGGGTGAGGGATGCCCGACACGACGACGCACGAGGTGTTTCCGATCGGCTGGGTGCGATCCTCGCTCAAGCGCCTGGCCGAGGCGCCGAAGCAGGGCTACGAGGGTGCACCCGACGCCAGGATCCAGGTCGAAGCGCGTTTCCAGCCCGGCCTGGACCGGCTCGCCCCGGGACCTGCTGATCCTCACCTGGCTCCACCAATCCCGGCGCGACGTGCTGGCCGTCCATCCCCGCCGCGACCTCTCCAAGCCGCTCCATGGTGTCTTCGCCACCCGATCGCCGGACCGGCCCAACCCGATCGGCATCCACCGGGTGCGGTTGCTGGGGATCGAAGCAGGGGGCGTGCTGCACGTCGCCCCGCTGGAGGCGATCGACGGCACTCCGGTCGTGGACATCAAACCCGCGCTCGAGGAAGCCGGCGGCTGGTGAGTCCGGGCGGCGCTTGCGGCGGTTATCGGGCTCCACGATGTTGCCGCATCGTGCCCAACCACCAGGAGGCCACCGATGGATGAGGTGATGACGACGACGACCTTCACGCTCGAGGGCTACCGCATCGTCGAATCCCTGGGTGTGGTGCGCGGTGTCACCGTGCGTTCGCGCTCGCTCCTGGGCACCATCGGGGCCAAGTTCGAGACCCTGCTCGGCGGCCACATCACCATGCTCACCTCGCTCTGCGAGCGCGCCCGCGCCGACGCATTCGACATCCTGCTGGCCCACGCGCAGCGCCGCGGCGCCAACGCGATCGTCGGCATCCGCTACGACGCGACCGAGATCATGTCGGGCGTGACGGAAGTGCTCTGTTACGGCACGGCCGTGGTGGTCGAGCCGGTTCACGGCTACGGCGAGGAGTGATGCCTCCCCTGATGCGGCGCCCGCTCCGGCTTCTTCTGCCGCTGGCCCTTGCCGCCTGCCACCAGACTCTCGCCGCCGATCCTACGGCGCTGGACGCGGTGGCGCGGCGCTACGTCGTCCTCGGCCTGGGACTCGGCCGCCACGACCCCAACTACGTAGACGCCTACTACGGCCCCGATTCCCTGCGGGCGGCGGCCGAGGCCGAGTCGCTGTCGGTTTCCGAGATCCGGGCCTCGGCCGAGTCCCTGATCACCGTGCTGGGCGACAGCGTTCCGGCCTATCAGGACTCGGTCGTCGCCATGCGGCACCGATATCTCCGGGTCCAGCTCGGCTCCATGGCGGCTCGGGCGCGGATGCTGGGCGGCGAGCGCATGTCATTCGACGAGGAGGCGCAGTCGCTCTACGACGCGAAGCCACCTCGCTTCCAGCCGGCCCACTTCGACTCGCTGCTCGCGGGGCTCGACCCCCTGCTTCCCGGCAGCGGTCCGCTCGCCGAGCGGTACCAGCGCTTCCGCGATCGGCTCATGATTCCGGCGAAGCTGGTGGATACGGTCTTCAAGACCGCCATCGCCGCCTGCCGGGCTCGCACCCAGGCCCACCTCCGACTGCCCCCGGGCGAGCGCTTCGACCTCGAGTACGTGAAGGGCACGCCGTGGAACGCCTACAACTGGTACAAGGGCGGCTACCGCAGCGTCATCCAGGTGAATCTCGACTTCCCCATCCCATTGGACCGGGCGGTGGACCTCGCCTGTCACGAGGGCTATCCCGGGCACCACGTCTACAACGCGCTACTGGAGCAGGCGCTGGTCCGCGGGCGTGGATGGGTCGAGATCTCGATGTATCCGCTCTTCAGCCCCCAGTCGCTCATCGCGGAGGGGAGCGCGAATTTCGGGGTCGACATGGCCTTCCCGGCGGCGGCACGGGTCGCCTTCGAGCGGGATTCCCTGTTCCCGCTCGCGGGGCTCGATCCCTCACTGGCGGCGGCGAACGCGGAGGTGCGGCAGATCATGGAGCGCCTGA
>JBKPGZ010000256.1:0-6582 GCA_046729675.1 Gemmatimonadota bacterium
CCCTGAGCGGAGCGAAGGGGCCGGAGCCCAGCGCATCTCTCAAGTCCGCGGGCGGCCGCAGGCGCCGCCGCCGGGTAATTCGATCTCCCGCCCCCGCATGAGCGCCTCGACCCGATCGATCTCCCGGGGCGAGCCCTCTGAAAGCCACTCGAGGCCTTTCTCCGTCAGGGCGTAATCGTCCTCGAGGCGGACGCCGATTCCCTTGTAGCGCTCCACCGCGGGGCGGATCTTGGCCAGGAACGCCCGGTTCTTGGGGCTGTCGGGGAGGCTGCGGAGCAGATCGGGGCTGATGTAGATGCCCGGCTCCACCGTGAAGACGTCGCCCACGCCGAATCGCCGGCCCTCTTCGTAGTATTGCGCTGGGTCGTGCACCTCGAGGCCGATGCCGTGCCCGCCGTAGCCGTGCAGCGCGAACATCCGGACCTGGAGGCAACTGCCGGGCTGGCAACGGGCCCCTTCGGGCGGATCGATCGTCGCACCTGCCGACTCGATCAGACCAAGCCGTGCCGGACCCTTCGCCACCACCGCCTGTCCCGAATCGCTGGCGACTTCGACGCTCACACCGGGCTTGATCTGCCGCACGAAGGCGTCCTGCGCATCCAGAACGATCTGGTAGATGTCCCGCTGCGCCGGAGTGAACTTCCCATTCACCGGAAACGTGCGGGTCACGTCGGCGGAGTAGTGCGCGTACGAGGTGGCCGCGTCGATGAGGAGCAGCTCGCCGTCGCGCATGACCCGGCTGTCCTCCATGTAGTGGAGGATGGTCGCGTTGGGTCCCGAGCCGACGATGCTGCCGTACCCCGGCCGGTCGCCGCCGAAGCGCCGGAAGGTTCCCTCCAGCAGCGCCTGGATCTCGTATTCCCCGCAGCCGGGCGCCGTGGCCTTCATCGCCTCGGTGTGGGCGTGGACGCTGATCTCGACCGCTTTCCGCAGCAGCGCGATTTCCGCCGGACTCTTCCTAGCCCGCAGGTGCCGCACGGTACTGTCCAGCGAAGATGTCACCAACCAGGGGTTGGCGAGCCGGAGCCGGGCCAGGAAGCGGCCGCCGCGGGTGAGCGAATCCTCCTGGGCGTAATCCGCGGTCTGGACGTCGGGGATGACATAGAACGGGAGGCCGCTCGCGGCGAGCGAGTCCAGTGTGCCCTGCAGCTGGGCGATGTCGCGGCCGGGAATGCCGATTCCGGTCTCGAGATCGGCGGGCCGCGACCGCGCGCCCAGCCAGCGCTCCGCTATCGGCGTGCGGGTCGGGACGAACATGGTCGAGGCCACGGCACCGCCCCGCTTGACCATCAGGAAGACCGCGTCGGTCTCGCCGAACCCCGTGAAGTAGTAGAAGGCCGGCAGCTGGTGGAACGTGGGCCAGTAGTTGATCGGCTCCACCGCGCCGAACGCCACCACGACGCCGGAGTCGAGACGCTCCGCCAGCGCTGCCCTGCGCGCGGCGTACTCCGTGTTGGAGACCTGCGCGTGAGCCCCGCGGGTGGCGGCCAGGACGGCCGCGGCTCCGGTGAGTACGGCGCGGACTGCTCGCGTGAGCCCTGTGGGCACATCGGCTCCGATCTGAGTCGTGCGGGAAAGAGGAGGTACTACCAGGCGATGCCCTGGTCCTCCCCGTGGTTGCTCGAGGCACCCCACATCGTGCCGTGGGCGCGATCGAAAAGAATGGCGTTGATTGGTCCCGAGGTGCGCTCCTCCACCTCGAGCGTATAGCCCATCCGCCTGAGCGCGGCACGGACACTGTCGGGGGTGGACGCGGCGACCAGGAGCAGCCCGGGCCGCGCCTCGTGGGCGCCGAAGGACGACCGCATCTGCGAGCTGTTGATGTTGGGCGCCTCCGCCGCCTGCTGCGGCGTCATTCCGAACTCGACGACGTTCAGGAAGAACTGCAGCAGGTTCTGGTCCTGCGTGTCGCCGCCCTGCACCGCGAAGGAGAGGAAGGGAAGACCCCCGCGAAGGGCGAGCGTGGGCGTAAGCGTCACCCGCGGGCGCTTGCCCGGCGCGATCACGTTGTAGGGCCCATCCTCCGCGCGGGTGACGAAGGCCTGCATCCGCTGGCTGAGCCCGACCCCCGTCCTGCCGGCGATCACCGCCGGCACCCAACCGCCGCTCGGCGTCACCGAGACCACCCAGCCGGCCTCGTCGGCCGCCTGAATCGACGTGGTGCCACCCTCGCTGGAGAGATCGTCCTGTTGGCCGCTTCGCTCCAGCGTGTCGGGTGCCGGCTCCACCGTCCAGCGGGCGAGCAGGTCGGCGAAGGGATTCGTCCCGCCCTGGAAGGGATAGGGGTCGCCCGGCTTCACCGCCGGGTCGTTCCGCGTCCAATCGATCGTCGCGAACCGCGCCTTCGCGTACTCCTTCGACAGCAGCCCGCGGATCGGCTCTTCGGGCGGGAAGTAGGGGTCGCCGTAATAGAAGTCCCGGTCGGCGAACGCGAGGTTCATCGTCTGGTAGAGGGCGTGGATGTAGGCGGACGAGTTGTAGCCCATCGCCTTGAGATCCGCCTGCTCCAGGAGGTTGAGGGCCTGGAGCATGGCCGGCCCCTGCTGCCAGAAGGGGAGCTTGTACACCGCGATCTCTTTGTACGTGGTGCTGACCGGCTCCTCGATCCGCACCCGCCAGCGCGCCAGGTCCTCCATCGTGATGAGGCCGCCTTCCTCCTGCACTCCGCGGACCAGCTCGCGGGCGATGTCGCCCCGGTAAAACCGGTCGTAGGCGGCCCGGATCGCCTCCTTGCGGCTCTTCCCCTCCTCGAGCGCCGCCCGCTCGGCGGCCACGAGCTTACGCAGCGTGGCGGCGAGGTCGGGCTGCCGGAAGATCTCGCCGGGCTCGGGCGCTTCCCGGGGCTCGCCCGCGTGCGGCAGGTAGACCTCGCGCGAGTAGCGCCACTGCTTGATCTCCGCCTTGTTCCGCTCGATGGCGTTGGCGGTCTGGGCCTCGATGGGGTAGCCGTCGGCCATCTGGATCGCCGGCGCCAGGACGTCGGCCAGCGACACCGTGCCGTAATCGGCCAGCATCGTCAGGAGTCCGCCGGGCGTTCCCGGCGTGACGGCGGCGAGCGGCCCGTACTCCGGTGGATAGCGATACCCTCGCGACCGGTAGTACTCGGCTGTTGCTCCCGACGGCGCCACGCCCAGGGCATTGATGCCGATCACCTTCTTGAGCTTGGGGTGATAGATGAGCGCCTGGGTCTCTCCGCCCCAGGAGAGCACGTCCCACATGGTGGTGACCGCCGCCAGCATCGCGCAGGCGGCATCCACCGCGTTGCCGCCCCGCGCGAACATCATGGCGCCGGCCGTCGCCCCGAGCGGCTTGCCGGTGATGGCGATCCAGTGGCGGGCGTGGAGCGGCGGCTTCTGGGTGTTCTGGGCGGCGAGGGGGCTGGCGAGGGCGATGAGCATGGCCAGCGCCGGGCGGAGGTGCGCGCGCGGATTCGACGTCATGGGTGTGAAAGTGCGCGCGCCAGCGTAGCAGCGCAAATCGGGCGGCGGCCATCACTGAGGGTGATGTCGAGAGCGATGCGAGCGTAGCCGCAGATGTGCGGCTCGGCTCAGAAGAAGCCGAGCTTCTTCGGGCTGTAGCTCACCAGCAGGTTCTTGGTCTGCTGGTAGTGCTCCAGCATCATCCGGTGGGTCTCCCGACCGATGCCCGACTGCTTGTATCCGCCGAAAGCGGCGTGAGCGGGGTAGGCGTGATAGCAGTTGGTCCACACCCGGCCGGCCTTGATGCCGCGGCCCATCCGGTAACAGGTGTTGACGTCTCGGCTCCACACGCCCGCGCCCAGCCCGAAGAGCGTGTCGTTCGCAATGGCGAGCGCGTCATCGGCGGTCTTGAACTTCGTGACGCTCACCACCGGCCCGAAGATCTCCTCCTGGAAGATCCGCATCCGGTTGTGCCCCTCGAACACCGTCGGCTGGACGTAGTAGCCGTTGGCCAGCTCACCCGGGTGCACCCGGCGGGCGCCGCCCGTCAGGATCCGCGCTCCCTCCTGCTTTCCGATGTCGATGTAGCTCAGAATCTTGGCCAGCTGCTCCGCGGAGGCCTGGGCGCCGATCATGGTCCCGGGATCCAGTGGGTCACCCTCGACGATCTGGCGCACTCGCGCGACCGCCCGCTCCATGAAACGCTCGTAGATCGACTCCTGCACCAGCACCCGTGACGGGCAGGTGCAGACCTCGCCCTGGTTCAAGGCGAACATCGCGAAGCCTTCGAGCGCCTTGTCGAAGAAGTCGTCCTCGGCGTCCAGTACGTCGGCGAAGAAGATGTTGGGTGACTTGCCGCCCAGCTCCAGGGTCACCGGGATCAGGTTCTCGGCCGCATACTGCATGATCAGACGTCCGGTCGTGGTCTCCCCGGTGAAGGCGATCTTCGCCACCCGCGGGCTCGTGGCCAGCGGCTTGCCGGCCTCCACCCCGAATCCCTGCACCACGTTCACCACGCCGCTGGGCAGGATGTCGGCGATCAGCTCCATCAACGCCATGATCGACACCGGCGTCTGCTCGGCGGGCTTGAGCACCACACAGTTCCCGGCCGCGAGGGCGGGCGCCAGCTTCCACGCCGCCATCAGCAGCGGAAAGTTCCAGGGAATGATCTGACCGACGACGCCGAGCGGCTCCTGGAAGTGGTAGGCCACGGTGTCGTCATCCAGCTGCGAGATGTGCCCCTCCTGCGCCCGCAGACACCCCGCGAAGTAGCGGAAGTGGTCCACCGCGAGCGGCAGATCGGCGGCCCGCGTCTCCCGGATCGGCTTCCCGTTGTCGAGCGTCTCCAGGAAGGCGAGGCTCTCGAGGTTGGCCTCCATCCGGTCGGCGATGCGGTTGAGGATGTTGGCCCGGTACGCTGGCGACGAGGCGTTCCAGCTGATGGCGGCCGCATGGGCCGCGTCGAGCGCCTGGTCCACGTCCTCGTGGCAGCTGCGGGCGACCTCGCACAGCGGCGCGCCGGTGATCGGCGTCAGGTTGACGAAATACTGGCCGCGTGCCGGGGCGACGTATTCGCCGGCGATCCAGTTGTCATACCGCTGGCGGAGTGGGATGGCCGGCTTGAACGCGGCGGCGGACCGGGGCAGGGCGCCGAGCTCGGGCCGGTGGGTGGCGGTCATCGGAGTGCTCCTGGCTGGGGACGGTGCAGCCTAGCGCTCCGTTGGTGAGCGGCCGATGAAGCGTCTATGAGGAAGACTTTATTCGACCAGGAGTGGTGATCCGACTGGTGAGGGCATGCGCGGCCCGCTCCTCCATCGCCGCCTCCTCCCTGTCGCCCAGCGCGGCATGCGCCCTGGACATCAGCAACCGGGTACGCGCCAGCTCGAAAGGCAGGTCGATCTCGGTCCAGATCCGCCGGGCCCGGCGGAGATGATGCAGCGCATCCTGCGGCTTGCCCCGCGCGAGCTCCACCGCCCCGCGCGCGAGCGCGGCCGACGCGACCAGCGCCGGGGACGTGTAGATCTTGGTGATCACCTCGAGCTCCTCCGCCGCCGTGGCTGCGGCCTCGCTCGCGCCGCAGGCGACGGCGATTTCGACCATCGCGGGCAGCAGCTTGGCCCGGTCCAGCGCGAGAAGGCTCGGCTCCGCCAGCGACCGCTCGATCATCGAGCGCGCGGCCTCCGCGCGATCCTGCGCCAGGCGGAGCAGGGCGAGGCCGGGCTGCGGGTCCCGTCCGCGGGCGTGCGCCTCGCCGAACATCGCCTCGGCGCCCGGATGATCGCCCATCCACCGGCGGATTTCGCCCAGCTCATAGAACGCCTCCGCGGCGACGTCCTTGAGGAACCCGCCGAGCTCCTCGGCGGCGCGCCGTGCCTCCTGCTCCGCCTCGGGCAGCGACCCCCGCAGCCTGAGGATGCCCGCTTGATGCACTCTGCAGATGCCGGGGAAGACGGAATCGCCGTATGCCCCGGTCCACCGGTGGGCGGCGTCGTGCCACTCCGCCGCGCGGCCGTAATCGCCGAGCCGCTCGCAGGTGCTGATCATGTTGCAGTAGGTGCGGCCCGCGGTGCGCGGGGTCAGCTCTCCGGCGGTGGCGAAGGTCATCGCGTCGTCGATGAGCGCCATGCCGTCGGCGACCTGGCCCAGGGTGATCAGGATGCGGCCCCGGTCCTGGATCGCCAGCGCCTCGAGGTCGGTGTCACCCATGCGGCGGGCGATCTCGAGGACCCGCTCCGCACGCTGCAGCGCCGCCTCGGGGTCGCGTCCGACCTCCAGCGCCAGCATCGTGCGGATGCGTTCGAGCCAGCCGTGCGTCGCGGTCTCCGGCAGGCCTTCCAGATCGCGCTCGGCGCGTTGCAGCCAACCCTGGGCCACCGAGCGGGCGAGCCGGTGGTAGTGATCCTCCGCCAGGGCGAGTGCCACCCGGCCAGCCGCCTCGCGCTCGCCGCGCTGCTGATAGCGGCGGTGCGCCTGCTCCCGGGCGCGCAGGCAGGCCGGGTCCGCGAGCCACCATGCCGCCTCGGCCAAGCGCTCGAGGTCCTCCGCCTCCAGCTCGCGAGCCGCCCCGGCCGCGGAGAAGCGCACGAAGGCCTCGCGCCAGTTCCCGCGCGCCAGCGCCTCGCGGGCCGCGCCCAGGTCTTCCAGCGCGGCGCCCGGTTCGACC
>JBKPGZ010000257.1:0-21802 GCA_046729675.1 Gemmatimonadota bacterium
GTCATCATCACCTCGTCGCTCAGCAACGATTACCTCCCCTGGGCCTGGTCAAACATGAATCCGACGTGGGCGGATTGGGGCATCCTGGCCGGGTCGTTCGGCTGGTTTGGGATGTGGTTCCTGCTGTTCGCCAAGAACTTCCCGATCGTCGCGATTCAGGAGATCAAGGAGATGATCCCGATGCCGCGGAAGCGGGGAGGGCACCACTGATGGGCGTCCTCGGCAGCCGGCGCAAGCCCGGCCTCCTGGCGTCGTTCATCCACGTGGACGCGGCGGCGGACGCCATCCGGGCACTGCGGGCCCGTGGAATCCGCGACCTGGTGGTCTACAGTGCCGCGCCCAACCACGAGATCGAAGAGGCCCTGGACCATGGGGTGAGTCCCGTCCGCCTTTTCACTCTCATCGGCGGGCTCACCGGCTGTGCCGCCGGCTTCGGCATGACGCTCTGGATGTCGCACGATTGGCCCGTGGTGGTCGGCGGCAAGCCGATCGGCTCGATCCCGCCTTATGTCGTGATCGCCTTCGAGCTCACCATCCTGCTGGGCGCGCTCAGCACCGTCGCGGCAGTGGCGCTCTTCTCGATCCTCATGGCCAAGCGCGGCGCGGCCTACGATCCGCGGTTCAGCGACGACACCATCGGCATCTTCGTCCCCGCCGGCCCCGACCAGGCCCGGCAGCTGGAGCAGATGCTGCGCAATGCCGGCGCGGCGGAGGTGCGACATGAAGGGACGTAGCGCCAGCCGGCGATTCGGGTTCGCGGCGCTCCTGCTGTTCACCGGCGCGTGCGAGTACTACCACTACGAACTCCCGTCGCCCGACCGGCTCTGGCACATCATCCCGTGGTTCGACCACATGATCACCGCGCGCTACGTCCGGCCCTACCAGACGGCCGACGTGCCGCGCTACACGCCCGTGGGTACGGTGCCGGTGAGCGGCGGGGAGCCCGACTGGTCGGCCGAGTGGACGACGGGGAAGACGACCACCGTGGACGCGCTCCGCAACCCCTACGCGCAACAGAGCACCGCGCGCCCCTCGCCGGCCGGCCCCGAGGTGGCCAGCCTGCCGCGCGAGGTCGAGGCGGCGGGTGACACCCTGTACCAGACGTTCTGTAGCGTCTGCCACGGAGCGGCCGGAGATGGGAAAGGGCCGGTAGGCCCGCGGGTCGGCGCGCCCTCGCTGCTCACCGGACGGGCCCGCGGCTATAGCGACGGCTACGTCTACAGCATCATCCGCTACGGCCGCGGCGTCATGCCTCGGTATGGGGACAAGGTCTACCTGCCCGCCGACCGCTGGGCCATCGTCAACCACCTGCGGAAGCTCCAGGCGGCGAGCCCGGCCCCGCAGGAGCCCGCCGGCGCGGCGGTCGGCATCCCGCCGGCCCCCAGCGCCACCGGCTCCACCTCCGCGAGGCCGCGATGAGCCCGGGAACCATCCACCAGCGGCTGGTCGAGCGCGCCCTCACCGGCAAGTACGATCTCTTCCGGGGGGTCGGCGGCGGGCTCGCGGTTCTGGGACTCATCCTCTTCGTCATGGCCCTGGGCAGCGAGGCCGCTCCCCGGGCCTGGCACCTCTTTCACGTGAACTGGCTCTACTTCACCGGTCTCGCGGGCGGCAGCGTCGCCTTCGCGGCGGTGCAGAAGATCACCAACGCGAAGTGGTCGGGCCTGGTCATCCGGTTCGCCGAGGCCTCGGTCGCCTTCCTGCCGGTTTCGCTGCTGGGCCTGGTACTGATCTTCACGCTCGGCTATCACGCGGTCTACGGCCCGATGGAGGCGCAGCTCCACGCATTGCAGCACTCGAAGGAAGTGTGGCTCTCGCGGCCGTTCATGTTCGGTCGGTTGTTCGTGGGCCTCACGGTGCTCTACTGGATCGGCTGGAAGCTGATCCGAGCCGACCTCATTCCCGACATGCTCGCCACCCGGAGCATGGCCGGTCCAGGACGCCGGTCGCTGTTCGACCGCTGGACCCGCGGGTACGACGGCTCGCGCGAGGCGTCGGCGGCATTGGAGGATCGGCTTCACCGACTGGCCCCGCTCTATGCGGTGCTGTACGCGATCGTGTTCACCCTGGTCGCCTTCGACGGGATCATGGCGCTCCAGCCGCACTGGTTCAGCAACCTGCTCGGCGGGTTCTACTTCATGGGTTCCTTCCTCGGGGCCCATATGCTGCTGGCGGTGATGGCGATGTACGGCGGCGGGCAGCTCGGCATCAGCGATCTGGTCTCGCCCAAGCAGCGGCACGACCTCGGCAAGCTGTGTTTCGGCTTCACCGTGTTCTGGACCTACCTCATGTGGGCCCAGTTCCTGGTGATCTGGTACGGCAACCTGCCGGAGGAGACGGGGTTCGTCTTCGCCCGGCTGTGGGGGGACTGGCGGCCTCTCGGCGCCACGGTGCTGGTCGGGATGTTCATCATCCCCTTCTTCGGACTGCTGGGCGTGGCGCCGAAGAAGGTGCGGGTGACGATGGCGTTCTTCGCGGTGGTGAGTCTGCTGTCCCTGTGGCTGGAGCGGTACCTGTTGGTGATGCCGTCCGTGACCCCGCTGCCGGGCCCGGTGCTCGGGGTGCCTGAGGCCGGCCCGACGCTCATGTTCCTCGGCCTGTACCTGCTGTGCTACGCGCTCTTCGCCCGCACCTTCCCGATGGTTTCGCCCCGGCTGGCGGAGATCACGCTGGACCGGGAGCGGGGACACGCGGTCGTGGCTGCGGAGTTCGAGCACGAGGAGAGCCCGAAGGACTACGTGCCGTCGGAGCTGATCGAGCGGAGGGAGAGACCGAGATAGATCAGGTGGTCAGTTATCAGCTATCAGCTATCAGGGGTGCTCGCGAAGCTTATGGCGGTTCGCAAGCACCCCTGATAGCTGATAGCTGATAACTGATAACTATCTATTTGCTCCGCATCTCCGCGTTGATCCGCCGGATCATCGCCCGCAGGCTGTCGGAGGGGAGCGCGCCGGTGATCGCCAGCATCCGGTCGCCCAGCTGCATCGCCATCGCCTGGTCGATGCCCGGCGTCGCCTCGCTGACGGTCACCCCCAGCTTGCCATCGGCGGAGGTGCCGCCGCGACGGGAGAGAAGCTCGGACACGTCGGCCGCCGGGCCCTCGATCGTCTGGATCACCTGCCCGTCGGCGAGCTGCTGCGCCACCACCATCAGCGGGCGCTTGCTCTGGTCGGTCGCCTGCACCTGCACCCGCAGCACCGGCAGGCCGTCGATGTGCGGCACGCTGCGGCCGGTCTCGCTCTGCGCGCCATCCCATGACATGGTCCGCCACATCCCCTCGAGTGGTTCGCCCTGCTCGGAGCTCCGCACCTCCAGCGGGCTCAGTTCCAGCACGGGCGCGGGGTCGAGCACCGCGAGCTTCGCGGCGCGTATCGAGTCTTCGCGCGCCTTCTCCAGGGCCCGCCTGACGGTGGGAGACCGCCGGGGCGACTCGAGGCGAACCGGCTTGGGCTCAAGGTCGCGCGCCGACGCCGGGCCCGGTGCTGGTGGCGCGACTTGCCGGGGCTCACCCGTGTCCGCCGCTGCCACGGAAGCCGTGGGTCGCGAAGTATCCATGGCGGGGGCGGCAGGGGCCTCGCGCTGGGCCAGTGAGGCGATCCGGCCGGGGCCGACCAGCGCGCTCGCCGTCCAGCCGAGCCCGACGGCGGCGACGAGGCTCGCGGCCCAGGCGCCCACGCGCGCGTAGCGCCGACGGGTCGTCATGCGATCCGCGGCCCGCTCCCGCAGAGCGTCGAAGGCCGGCGGCAGCCGGCGCGGCGGAGAAAGGGTGGCGAGGAGCGCCGTGGTGCGATCGCGGAGCGCGGCGATCGAATCGCGAGTGGCGCGACACGAAGGGCAGGCGGCCAGGTGGCTCTCGATCTCGACCGCCTGAGACCGACTCAGCCCCTGGTCCAGATAGGCGTGTAGCTCGTCTTCAGGAATGTGCCGCATTATCCCCGAGCCTCGTCCGGTTCTGCTGCCGATCGTGGGCGTCCACCAGTCGCCGCCGCGCCCGTGCCAGTGTCGTGCCAACCGCTCCCACCGCGAGTCCCGTCTGCGCCGCGATCTCCGGGTAGCTCAGACCGGCGTCCCAGAGCAGAAGGATCTCGCGATCCCGCGGTGTCAGGGTGCTCAGCGCCTCCTGCACCGACGCCATCTTCTCGTCGTGCTCCACGGTGTCGTCCGCCGAGGGGGAGACCGTGGGTTGGGCGATCGGATCGCCCTTGAGTAGCGTCAGGTGCCGCTTGCGCCGGACCGCCGCCCGGGCCTCGTCCCGCGCCAGGTTGGCGGCCACCGCGAAGATCCAGGCCCTCGGTTTGTCCGGCCGGTGGGCCAGCGCCCGGACGAACACCTCCTGGGCCAGGTCCTCGGCGCGCTCCGCGTCCCACACTTTGCGGTAGAGAAACCGCACGACCGCGGTATACGTGCTCTGGTACAGCTTCTCCAGGTCGTCGCTCACGTTCCCTCTACTGCCGGGTGGGGTCGCCCAAGAGGACGGGCAACATACACGGGCTTGCACACTTGTCTGTCGTTAATCGCCGGACGGTCGTCTCCGGCGGCGGCGCGGCCCGAATACGCAGCCAGGATGCAGGCCGCGGTTCTTCGGGGGCCATTCGGTGCACAGGTCCGGCTTGGCCGGGCGTCCGTCCGGCCGTGTCCTCCCGTGAAGCGAGCAGGCCACCCCGTCGGCCTCCAGGTAGCCACAGGCGGAGATCATCTCCACGTCCAAGGAGAAGTCTCCGCCCCGCTCGATCTTACAGAGATACGGCGACCGGCGGGACCGCACCAGAGCCTCCAGCTTGCGGTCGCCCTTGGTACACATGATCTCGACCTGCAGATCCCTGCAGCAGGCGGCGCCGCGCCGGTGGTCGGAGGTTCGGCAAGGGGCGGTGGCGCAGGGGTTCTCGCTCCCGAGCACGGGGAGGGCGTGGCGCGGAGCAGGTGGTGGTGGGAGGGATCGGGTCACCACGCGCTTGGACTCGACCATCTGGAACCGGTCCCCACCGAGTCGGCGAGGCTGCTCCGGCCGCCTGCGGGGACGGCGTGCGGTACCCCGGTAGCCGAACAGCCGGCATTGGTCGGTCCCCCCGTCGGTGTGCAAGTGCCGACAGGGCACGTGGAGGATCGCTTCCACGTAGAGATCCCCCTCGCCCCACCAGAGATCGCCGAAGGTGATGCGCTCGGTGTGACCCCGCAGCCAGGTGGCTTCGTGGTCCAGCGACTCGTCGCCTTCCTCCAGCGAGCCGACCCTGAGGGTGACTCGGAGTGCGCGGCACTGGGAGCCCAGCTTGCGGCAGGGAAGTTCGCTGGCGGTCACGGGCCGTGGCCGAGCGCGGGCGGGCGCGGTCATCGCTCAATAGTAATCAGCGGCCCTCGACTGGGTCGTGGTGACTACCCCACTTCCGTTCAAGAGCGGGTCCTGTATCTTTGTGAACGCGTTCACAAAGTCGAGTTTCATCCGGGTTGTACTCGGCCACTTCATAAAGCTCTCGGAGGCAGATCGGCGATGCGCGTGACTTCCATGCTGGCGGGGCTGGCGTTCGTTCTTGCGGCCTGCGGCGGCGGCGAGCAGAAGGCTGGTGAGCAGCAGACCACGACCACTCCGGACCAGGCCGCGCCCGCCGGCGAAACGGCGGCTCCGGCCGGCGAGGCGGCTCCCGCGGCCGGCGGGGCGACCCACGACGTCAACATGGTGCTGGAGGGGAGCAGCTACAAGTTCGTTCCCGACCAGCTCACCATCAAGTCGGGCGACGTGGTCCGCTTCCACAACGTCAGCGGCGGCCCCCACAACGTCTCGTTCTGGGCCGACAGCATTCCCAGCGGCGCGGCCGACGCGCTGAAGGGGGGCATGCCGGACCAGATGGCCCCGCTCGAGGGGTCGCTCCTCACCGAGCCGAACGGGATCTACACGGTCAACTTCGCCAAGGCGCCGGCGGGTGAGTACAAGTTCTACTGCCTGCCGCATCTCGCGCTTGGCATGAAGGGGAAGTTGACGGTTCAGTAAGAAGAGCGGGAAAGGTGAAAGGTAAAAAGTGAAAAGGGTGCCGGGCTCTCGAGGGCTCGGCGCCCCTTTCACTTTTTACAGTTCACGTTTCACTGCCTTCCAGGTTCCAGGATCCAGTCGCTCTACGACCGCCGTCACAACCGCTCCGGTCAGCAGCCCCGCGATCGCATCCACGCCGTAGTGCATCTGGCAGTAGACCACCGCAAGCGAGAGCAGTACCGTTGGAACCGCCAGGGCCCATCCGAGCGACCGCGAGCCGCGGCCGGCCGAGAGCGTTGCGGCGATCGCCGCGGCCACGTGCGAGCTGGGGAACGCCGCACCGTACGAGCTTCCGGTGGCGAGGGTGTCGTACACCGCGCGGGCGAACACGTTGTCGAGGAACCAGGCGTCCGGGCGAGGAAAGACGTAGTAGGGCCCCGCGACCGGGAAGAAGATGAACACCAGGTAGCAGAGCACGAAGGTCGTCATCACCACCAGGATGAAGTGGCGCAGCGCGACCAAGTTGCGGCGCCAGGCGAAATAGAACGCCGGGGCGACGATGATGAGGTAGTACGAGAGGTACGCCGCGTGGAGCACGGCGGACCAGAACCGGCTCGGCATGGCCCGCCACCACTCGGTGCTGAGCTGCACACCGAAGATCGCGTGCTCCCAGCCCTGGACGCTGGCGTCGTAAACGGCGGTGCCACCGGGGCCGTTGAGCACGTCCAGCTCGCTGTAGAGCGACACCAGCAGCAGAAGCGGATAGATCTCGCGGATGCTGCGACCCAGCGGCCCGAGCCCGGGGCGGGTGAGCAGGTACAGCAGAAGTCCGAAGAGCGCGTGACCCGCGAGCAGCCACCAGCAGTTGGGCAGTCCCGGAGCGCGGATGACCGCGACCACCGAAACCACCACCAGGTAGCCGGCGAGCAGCAGGTCCACCGGCCGGAGCGGCGTGCCCCGCTCCGATGCGACGCGCTCGCGGGCCGCGACCGCTACAGCCACCCAGCGCTCCGATACCACCTGAACGTATCGGCCATCCCCGACGCGATGTCGTGCGCGGCGCGCCACCCCGAGTCGCGAGTCAGCGGCGCCGGGTCACCGGTCCAGGCGGCCTGGAAGAACTCGTTGGCCTTGTCCCGGGTGAGAATCGTCGTTTGCCCCGCGAGACGCGCCGACGCCTCGGTGATGCCCAGCATCGCCCGGCCGAGCGGGTGCGGGACTGGCACGAGGCGGACCCGCCGCCCCATCGCCCCGGCCACCGCGCGCACGAACGCGGCGCTGGTCACGACCTCCGGATGGCATGGATAGTAGATCTTGCCGGTCGTCCCGGTCGCGGTGCCGGCGGCAACCAGCGCCTCCGCGAGATCGGCGCCATGCACCGCCGAAAGCTCCTGGCTGCCGTCCCCGAAGACCGGGGCGAGGCCCCATCGCGCCATCCGGAACACCTTGAGCACCTCACGATCGCGGGGACCGTATACCGTGGGGGGTCGCATGATCACCCAGGTGAGCGGTCCCTCCCTCACTGCCTTCTCGCCCGCGAGCTTGCTGCGGCCGTACGCGGTCACCGGCCGCGGCGGCTCGGTCCCGGTGAGCGGGCGCCCCTTGCCGGCAGGGCCGCCGGCGGCCATGGAGGAAACGTAGACGAAGCGCCCGACCTGCGCGCGTGCGGCGGCGGCCGCCAGGCTTGCCGTGCCGTCGCGGTTGACGCGCAGGAACGCTTCCTCGTCCCTGGCCGCCACCAGGCCGGCTACGTGGAACACGACATCCTGGCCCTCTACGGCGCGAGCGAGGGAGCCGGGATCGTCCAGGTCGCCGGGAACCACGCGGACGTCGAGCGAGCCGAGCGCCGACGCCTTGGAGGGTGAGCGGACCAGCGCCGTGACCTGGTCACCCCGGCTCCGCAGCACCTCCGCTAGGTGGCTGCCCACGAAGCCGGTGGCTCCGGTCACCAGCGCCTTCATATCGCGCGATCGTAGAGCCGATAGGTCTTGTACACCCGGAAGGTCATCTTCTCCAGGCCCGCGTTCATCGCGGGGTTGTCCTCCAGGATCCAGCCCGCCTCGCCCCAGTAGATCCCCCGCTCTCCCGAGCGGGTCCAGATCCAGTGGTACAGCATGGCGTCCACCGCCTTGCCGCGGTACTCCGGAATCACGCCGAGCAGGAGAATCCTGGCTCGACGGATCTTCCGCCGTTTCAGCGCCCAGAGCAGCCGCGGCAGCACGGGCAGGAGATAGCCCGAGCGGTTCTGCCGGAAGACGACGTTGAGATCGGGGAGGGCGATGCCGAAGCCGATCACCCGGCCGTCCTTCTCCGCGACCGGCACCATCTCGGGGATCACCACCGGCCGGAACTGCTCCGCCAGGTGGTCGATCTCGTGATCGGTCATGGGGATGAAGCCCCAGTTCTTCTCCCAGGCTTCGTTGTAGATCGTCTTGACGGTCTCGACCTCCTCGTCGAAGCGGGAGAGGTCGAGGGGGCGGATGGTGATGCCGAGCCGCTGGCGGATGAGCTCGGTGCCGCGGGCGAGGCGCTTGGGCACCGGGACGTACCCCTCCTCGCTTCCGCCCTGATATACCCAGAGATCCTTCGCCTTGGCGAAACCGGCGCGCTCCACCAGCTCCACGTAGTAGGGCGGATTGTGCGGCATCATGAGGGCGGGCGGGTACTGGAAGCCGTCCACCAGGAGCCCGCACTCGTCGTTCACCGAGAAGGATGCGGGGCCGCGGAGCACGTCGTGTCCCTTGCTCCGGCACCAGTCCGCCGCGGCGGCGAACAGCGCGTCCGCGACGCCCTGGTCACGGATACACTCGAAGAAGCCGAAGAAGCCGACCCGGTCGCCATGGGTCTCGTTGTGGAGGCGATTGCTGATGGCGGCGATGCGGCCCACCACCGTCCCGTCGCGCTCGGCCAGGAAGTACTCGGCCTCGGCGTGTTCGAAGAAGGGGTTCTTGCGACGATCGAGCAGTGCGGCCACGTCACGACGCAACGGCGGGACCCAGAGCGGGTCCCGCGCGTGCAGTCGGTAAGGCAGATCGATGAAGCGCTTGA
The DNA here is from genome assembly GCA_046729675.1 of Gemmatimonadota bacterium. Classification (GTDB taxonomy): domain Bacteria; phylum Gemmatimonadota; class Gemmatimonadetes; order Gemmatimonadales; family GWC2-71-9; genus CAVVWJ01. The sequence goes on from JBKPGZ010000257.1 coordinate 9,011, forward strand.
GGTCCCGTCGGTCCCGCGCCGCCGCTCGGACGCGGAGCGGTGGGGTCAGATGACCCCCAGATCCCGTCCGATACGCGCGAACTGCTCGAGGGCGAAGTCCACCTGCTCGAAGGTGTGGGTCGCCATCAGGCTGGTGCGCAGGCGGCACTGCGACGGGGGCACCGCGGGTGGCGCCACCGGGTTGGTGAACACGCCGGCGTCGAACAGCCGCCGCCACATTAGGAAGGTCTTCTCCAGCGGGCCGATGAGCACCGGGACGATCGGCGTCTGGGTGGGGCCGATGTCGAAGCCGAGGCCCCGGAAGCCCTCATGGAGCCGGCGGGTGTTGGCCCACAGCCGGTCGCGGCGCTCGGGCTCGTCCTGGAGCACCTGAAGCGCGGCGAGCACGCCGGCGGTGTTCGCCGGCGGGAGCGAGGCCGTGAAGATGAGTGGCCGGCTGTGGTGCTTGAGGTAGTGGATGACGCTCTCCGACGCCGCGACAAAGCCGCCGATGGAGGCGAGCGATTTGGAGAAGGTGCCGGCGATGATGTCCACCTCTTCGATCATGCCGAAGTGGGCCGCGGTGCCGTCGCCGTTCGAACCGAGCACGCCGAGGGCGTGGGCGTCGTCGAGGGCCAGCGCCGCGCCGTACTTCCGGGCCACCCGTACCAGGCCGGGGACGTCGGCGATGTTCCCCTCCATGGAGTACACGCCGTCCACCACGATCAGGGACCCGTTCGCGTTCGAGCCCTTCCGCTCGAACCGCCGCTCCAGGTTGGCGAGATCCCCGTGGTTGAAGCGCTCGGTCTCACCGGAGGAGAGCTTGGCGCCATCCACGATCGACGCGTGGTCCAGCTTGTCGAGGTAGACCGTCTCGCCCCGGCCGACGAGACCGGAGATCAGCCCCAGATTGGCCGAGTAGCCGGTGGAGAAGACGAGGCAGGCCTCCTTGCCGAGGAACTCCGCCAGCGCGTTCTCCAGCTGCTCGTGCAGGTCCAGCGTTCCGTTGAGGAACCGGCTGCCGGTGCAGCCGGACCCGTAGCGGTGAAGCGCCCGGGAGGCGGCCTCCAGAACCTTGGGGTGGTGGGTGAGGCCCAGATAGTTGTTGGACCCCAGCATGATCCGCTTGTGGCCGTCGATGACGACCACCGTGTCTTCCGACTCCGAAATCGGATTGAAGTAGGGATAAAGGCCGGCGGCCTTGATCTCACGGGCCTTGGTGAACTGCCGGCACTTCTCGAAGAGCGCGACCTGTTGAAGCTCTTGGGTATCCACGGGACCTCGGAGCGGAGAGGAGGTAATCATTGCTCCCACATCGCTTTGCGGCTGAATGGCTCAAAGTAGCGGTCAGGCACGGGTGACACAAGTTGCAGACCGGCTCGTGACCGCGCGAAAACAGGTCGGCAATCCGCCGCAATCCCCGCGCCGGAATGGACGTTGGCGTCACCGATCGAAGCGAAAAGGTTGTGAGGGTTCAGCTTGGGCGCGCGGTCGCCAGTGTGAGCCCGGCCGGCCGGGGCAGGGAAATCGTCCTCCGCCGGGACTTCACCGGGCACGGTGTCCCCCGAGAGGATCACCCGCGTCCCATTTGCTTGACTTGGCCCCGGAGGTGGAAGACCTTTCCTCTCATGTCCGCGCCCCACCGCGACGAGCCTCCCCGCCGTTCCTTCCTCAGAGGCGCTCTCCTCGCCGCCGGTGGTCTCATCACCTCCGGCTCGCTGTTGGAACAGAGCCGCCTACTAGCGGACTGGGCCGCGGATCCCGACCCCGAGGTTCCCAACGAGGAGGTCGCGCGGATTCTGCGAGAAATCTCGGCCGGCAGGCCCATCAAGCGTGGGCACCTCTCCCTGGACATGCCGGTCGCGGCGGAGGACGGGCGCATCGTTCCGGTGATCATCGAGAGTGACCTCCCGATGACGCCCGAGCGCTACGTGAAGTCCATTCACCTGGTGGTGGACCACAATCCCGACGCCCATCTGGCCGCCTTCCACCTGAGCCCGGCGATCGGCTCGGTATCCATCTCGACCCGGATCAAGATGAAGCGCACCACCTGGGTGCGCGCGCTGGCGCGGACCAGCGACGACGAGATCTGGGCCGCGTACACCCGCGTGCAGGTCACGCTAAACGGGTGCGGGTGATGGGCGGCATCGGTGAGGCCCGCATCCGGGTCCCCGACCGGGTCGCCAGGGGCGAGCTGATCGTAGTGAACGCGATCATCTCCCATCCAATGGACACCGGGTTCTTCCGCGATGCCGACGGCAAGCCGATTCCGGCGTACTTCATAAAGGACGTGGTCGTCACCTACGGCGACCAGGAAGTCGCCCGGTTCATGTGGACCTCCGGCGTCAGCCGCGATCCGATCGTCAGCTTCACCCTCCGGGCCGACCACGAAGCGCCCCTCACCATGACCTGGACCGACAACAAGGGCGGCGTGTTCACCCAGTCGGCCGACATCAGGCTCGCCTCGGCCTGATCCGCACGATCGTCTTTCTCCTCGCACCACTGCTGGTGGCCCATACGTTCGCCGAGCCGGGCGGGGAGCTGCCCGTGCGCGAGCTCGCGTCCGGCGTCTACGCCGTGCTGGGCGACACCGGCCGCGGTGTCGAGGGTCGTCCCAACGCCGGGTTCGTCGTCACCGGCGAGGGCGTGGTGGTGATCGATGCGCTGGCGAGCCCGCGGCAGGGCGAGCAGCTGCTCGCGACCATCCGAGGCATCACCGACCGGCCCGTGAAGTGGCTGGTGCTCACCCACCATCACCCCGATCACCACTTCGGCGCCATCGTCTTCAGGAAGGCCGGGGCGCGGGTGATCGCCCACCCCGACCGGAGGGTGCTCGCCGCAGAAGGGGGAGAGGACGCACTTATCGCCGACTGGGTGCGGGTCGTGGGGCTCGACGCGATGCGGGGGTTCGAGTTCGCCGACGTCCCCGATCGGCCCGTTGCGCGCGCCGACACGCTCCGCCTCGGCGGCAGGACCATCGTGGTCACCCATCCCGGCCCGGGCCATTCCGCGGGCGACCTGCTGGTCTGGCTGCCGAGGGAACGAGTACTCTTCGCGGGGGACGTGCTGGTCGAAGATGGAGTGAGCATGGTGGTGGACGGCAACTCGGATGCGTTGATACGGGCGCTCGACACGGTGGACGCGATGGACCCCGCCATCGTGGTACCCGGGCACGGCGCGATTCCCCGGCAACCGGCGGAGCTGGTGCAGAAGACCCGCGCGTATCTCACTGGTCTCCAGGCCGAGATGCGCGCGGCGGTGGAGAAGGCCATCCCGATGCGCCGGGCGCTCGAGGCCCTGCCGCCGGCAGACTCCACCCGTCCCGTGTCGTTGAACTCACGCCGCCGCCGCAACGCGGCCCGGGTCTACGTCGAGCAGGAGCGCAAGTACATGGGGCTCGACGAGCCGTGACGCAGAGGCCCAGGACCGGCGCCCTCACCATGCTGGGGCTGGTGGCGGCCTGTGGCGCATCTCGCACGATGCCCTCCGATGTGGCCCGGCCGGCCGCAGCACCGCCGAGCACGGTCTCCACCGATGAGCTCGCGACCTGGATGAAAGAAGGGCCGGTGGTGCTGGTGGATGTGAGGACCGATGTCTTCGCCTACCTGCGCGAGCATCTGCCCGGCGCCGCCTATCTCAACACCGAGACGCTTCGCGCCACGCGCGGGGGCATCCCTACGCAGTTGCTCGACGCGGGCACCTACTCCTCGCTCTTCTCCCACATGGGTCTACCGTTCGACCGGCGCGTCGTGATCTACAGCGCGGGTGAGACCCACAATATCGACGCGACCTTCCTCGCCTGGTTGCTGGCCGGGTTCGGCCAGGGGCAGGTGTACGTCCTCGACGGCGGCTTCTTCAAGTGGCAACTGGAGCAGCGGCCGGTGGTGGGCGAATACCCTCGGCTCGCCGAAACGCGCTTCCCGGCCCAGCCGTTCCGGCCGGAGCAGGCCGCGCTGGAGGACGTCCAGAAGGCGCGCGCGAGCGCCGGGGCGATCCTGGTGGACGCCCGTCCGCCCGACCAGTACGCCGGGGAGGCCGGCGCCCAGATGCGGCGAGGGCACATTCCGGGGGCGATCAATCACTACTGGCGGGACGACCTGGCGCTGGAGGGGTTCGGCTACGTCTGGAAGCCTCGCAACGAGCTGCGTGCGAGCTATGCGGCCCAGGGCATCACACCGGACAAAGACATCATCGCCTATTGTAACAGCGCCACGGAGGCGAGCCATGTGCACTTCACCCTGAGGTACCTCCTGGGGTATCCGAGGGTCCGGGTGTATGTCGGCTCGTGGACGGAGTGGGCGGAGCGGAAGGACCTGCCGATCGCGGTGGGGAAGCGTTAGCCTGTCATCCCGAGCAAAGCGAGGGATCTTGCCGGGTCGGGCAAGATCCCTCGCTTTGCTCGGGATGACAGCTTCACTTCATCTCATCGCGATGCCCGACCGGAGCTGCCCAGGCCGCCAGACCTTCCCGCCGATCATCACCAGATCCACATGCTCCAGGTTCGCGATGTCCTCGAGGGGATTCCGGGACAGCAGAACCAGATCCGCGTAGCGTCCCTTCTGGATGGTGCCGATCTGACGTCCCGGCTCCCCGCCAATGGCGCCGGCCGCGTCGCGGGTGGCGGCCAGCAGCGCCGCCGTAGGCGACATGTCGAGGGAGTCCACCAGTAGCTGGAGCTCACCAAAGAGCGTCGCGCGGTCGACGACGGGACCATAGGAGACGTGGTCGCTGCCCGCGCTGATGCGCACGCCACGCTTGACCGCCTCGCGCGCCACTTCCATACCGAACCGCGACGCCGACCGGACGTACTCCTCCTGAATCGAGGGGATGTGCCGCAGCTTGGCGTCGTACGAGATGACGCTTTTTCGCACGGCGTCCAATGTGGGCTCGAAAATCACACCTCGGCGCGCCATGGTGTCGAGGGCGGCGAGGACCCGAGGGTCGTGTGCCGCGCCGACGGTGGCCACTTCCGCGGTGGCGGTCTGGAGGTCGCCATCCCGCAGCAGCGTGTCGCGGTCCTCGATGGTGAACAACTCCCCCGCCAGCCCGGCCGCGTGTACTACGCCGTCCATGCCGGCTGTCGACTGTTCCATCACGCTTGCCGGCTGAACCCACGCGTGTCCCCACACCGGCATGCCGGCCCGGTGGGCCGCCGCGGTCAGCAGCCTGACCGAGACCGAGTCGAGATGGGCGTACAGCTTGAGGCCCATCGCGCCGGCCTTCTGCGCCTCGGCAACGATCGCCTGGGGATCATCGCCCGGATCGAACTGGAGCGGCCGCCATCCCAGCTGCTGCATCGCGATGGCCGGCGGCTGCCGATAGATCATACCGCGGGCGGTGTGAGTGCCCTGGAACCCGTTGAAGAAGAACCGCCGGCCCGCGACCAGCTGCATGGCGTGCACTCGCGGCGCCGCCTGGAGCGCGCGGACCCGCATGAGGAGCGCGGCCGGATCCGTGCCCATGTCGCGCACCGTGGTGACGCCCTGAGCCAGCAGATCGCGCAGGTCCCGACCCAGCTCCTCGCCCGCGCTTCCGCGGGTGAGGAAGAGCAGGTGAACGTGGCTGTCGATGAGGCCGGGGATGAGGTACTGACCCTTCGCCACGATGATTCTGGCGTTCTTGGGGACCGGGCATTCCCCCGCCACTCCCGCGCAAAGGATCCGGTCGCCTTGCACCAGGGTGACCGCATTGGGTACCGGAGCGCGGCCGGTGCCGTCCCAGAGCGTGGCACCGACGATGGCGATGGACGATGGTATCGGCTTGGGCTCGGGCGGGCGGACAGGCGTGCCTCCGCAGGCTGCCGCCAGCAGGCCGAGCGTCGCGGGAATCGGCGTGGTGGAAAGCGCTGAAGCCATACGGGTCCCTCATCCTGCTGTCGGGCGGCGGCTGTCCACGTCATGGGATGGCGGAACGCCCGGTTGTGCGAAAGATGCCACTGTCCTGAAGGGGGGGCCGTGATACGGGGTCGTATCGCCGTCGTGACCCCGACCACCCGAAGAATCGCCGGGCGGAGCCGTCAAATGGTTCAGGACGCTTGAGATCCTCCGCGCAAAGGCTGGCCCGTGAGCTGCCCGCCGTGAGCATAGGGGGGAGGCGGGACGACATCGCGACCGGAGTCGCGCGGGCCGTCACCTATTAGGACGCGGCAACGGGCATGCCGGGTTTCCCGCCGGACGTGTCGCGCGGTTGCAATGGGTGCCCGCGCTCCCTAGTCTTCCGTCGTGATTCCCACCCCCATGGAGCGTCCCCGCCGGCGCCGGCGCACCGAGGCGCTGCGTCGCCTGGTGCGCGAGCACGAGCTGTCCGCCGGCGATCTCATCCAGCCGATCTTCGTGGTCCACGGCAGCCGGGTCGAGCGCGAGATCGCCTCGATGCCGGGCGTCCATCACCTCTCGGTGGACGAGTCCCTCGACCGCGAGGCCGACCGGATCCGGACGCTCGGCATCCCCGCGGTCATCCTGTTCGGTCTGCCGGCCCGGAAGGACGACGTGGGGCTGGAGAACTTCGCGGAGGACGGCATCGTCCAGCGCGCCCTGCGACGGCTGCGCGAGCGCTGCCCGGATCTCCTGCTGGTGACCGACGTCTGCTGCTGCGAGTACACCAGTCACGGCCACTGCGGGATCCTTCGCGACGGAACGGTGGACAATGACGCCACCCTCGAGGTCCTCGGTCGGGTCGCGGTGAGTCACGCCGCGGCGGGGGCCGACATCGTGGCGCCGAGCGGCATGATGGACGGGATGGTCGGCGCCATCCGTGCCGCGCTCGACGCCGCGGGGCATCAGGACCGCGCCATTCTGAGCTACGCCGTCAAGTACGCCAGCGGATTCTACGGACCGTTTCGCGAGGCGGCCGACAGCGCTCCGGCGTTCGGCGACAGACGGCAGTATCAGATGGACCCGGCGAACCTCAGGGAAGGACTGCTGGAGGCGGCGCTGGACGAGGCCCAGGGGGCGGACCTCCTGATGGTGAAGCCGGCGCTCGCCTACCTGGATGTGGTGCGTGCGGTGCGCGAGCGGACTCACCTGCCGCTGGTCGCCTACAACGTGAGCGGCGAGTACGCGATGGTGAAGGCGGCGGCGGAGCGAGGATGGGTGGACGAGCGGCGGCTGGTGCTGGAGGCGCTGATCGGGATGCGGCGGGCCGGAGCGGACGCGATCATCACGTACCACGCGAAGGAGGCGGCGGCGTGGCTGGCGGAGGAGGGCGGGCGGTGACCGGCGTCAAGGCCCCGCGAATGACCGCCGCGTCCGAGCGGCTGTTCGCGGCGTCGCAGCGGTTCATCCCCGGTGGCGTCAACAGCCCGGTGCGCGCCTTCAAGGGCGTCGGTGGCACGCCCCGTTTCATCGCGCGCGGGGAAGGAGCCTGGCTGGTGGACGTCGACGGCAACCGGTACGTGGACCTGGTCCTCTCCTGGGGCCCCTTGATCCTGGGGCATGCCCATCCCGAAGTGGTGGAGGCGATCGTGCGGGCGGCGGAGGCGGGCACGACGTTCGGCGCTCCGACGGAGCTGGAATTGCGCCTCGCCGAGCGGGTCGTCGCCACTTTTCCCTCGGTGGACATGGTGCGGTTCGTGAGCTCCGGCACCGAGGCCGCGATGAGCGCCGTGCGCCTGGCTCGCGCGGCCACCGGGCGCTCGCTGGTGGTCAAGTTCGACGGCTGCTACCACGGCCATGCCGACCACCTGCTCGCCGCCGCGGGCTCGGGCGTCGCCACGCTCGGCCTCCCCGATTCGCCGGGTGTCACCGCGGCCGCGGTGGGGGACACGTTGGTGGTGGCGTTCAACGACCTCGCCGCCGTGGAGGACCTCTTCCAGCGCCGCGGTGAGGAGATCGCGGCGGTGCTGGTGGAGCCGGTGCCGGGCAACATGGGTGTTGTCCCGCCGGTCTCCGGGTTCCTTCAGGGGATTCGCGCCGTCACCCGCCGCTACGGCGCGCTGCTGGTGTTCGACGAGGTGATGACCGGCTGGCGGGCCCACCCCCGCGGGGCTCAGGTGCTCTACGGCATCGAGGCCGATCTGACCTGCATGGGCAAGGTCGTCGGCGGAGGGCTTCCGGCAGCGGCATACGGAGGTCGGCGGGACCTCATGGAGCGGGTGGCACCCGCCGGGCCGGTCTACCAGGCCGGCACGCTCTCGGGCAATCCCCTCGCCATGGCGGCAGGGCTCGCCACGCTCGACGTACTGGCCCGACCCGGCACCTGGGAGCGAGCGGAAGCGTTCGCGCGACGGGCGGCGGAGGCGATCGAGGGCCGCGCCCGGGAGGCGGGTGTAGCCGTCACGGTCCAGCGAGTCGGAACCATGCTCACACCTTTCTTCAGCTCGACCCCGGTGCGCGATTTCGCCGCGGCGCGGGCCACCGACCGGGCCGGGTACAACGCGTTCTTCCACGCGATGCTCGAGGGCGGTGTGTATCTCCCCCCTTCCGCCTTCGAGGCGGCATTCACCTCCGCACTGCACGGCGAGGCCGAGCTTACCGCGATCGAGACGGCCCTGGCCTCCACATGGCAGCGGTAGCTGTCGTCGGGGCCGGGGTCGCGGGTCTGACCGCGGCCCACCGGCTCAAGCGGAAGGGCTACCGGGTCGTGGTCTACGAGGCGTCGGAGCGTGCGGGCGGTGTCATCCGCACCGAGCGGCGCGAAGGCTACCTCGCGGAGCTCGGCCCCAACTCGATGGCCGCTGGGAACCCGGCGCTGGCGGAGCTGTTCACCCAGCTTGGTCTCGATTCGTCGCGGGTCGAGGCACAGCGCGAGGCGAAGAAGCGCTACATCGTTCGGAAGGGAAGGCTGGTCGCGCTCCCCACGTCGCCATCCCAGCTGCTCACCACCCGTCTGCTCTCGAACGGCGCCAAGCTCGCGATCTTCGGAGAGCCGATGGTCGAGCAGGGCGACTCTCCGATGGAAGAGAGCGTCGCCACCTTCGTGCGGCGGCGGTTCAATCAGGAAGTTCTCGACTACGTCGCCAACCCGTTCGTCGGAGGAATCTTCGCCGGCGACCCCGAGCAGCTCTCCGCTCGCCACGCCCTGCCTCGGCTGCACGATCTCGAGCACACCCACGGCTCGGTGATGAAGGCCATGGGCGGGATGCTGCGCGCCGGCCGTGGCCCCGGTGGCCCCGCTGGACCGACGCTGGTCTCCTTCAAAGGTGGGCTCCAGGAGATCACCGACGCATTGGCGCGGGAGCTGCGCCCCGAGTTGCGCTTCAAGGCGCCCACGACCCAGATCCGGCTCGGCCCCAAGGGGTGGACGGTCAGCGCGGCGTATCAGGCGGCGGAGCTGTTCGACGGGGTGATCTACGCCGCGCCCGCCCACTGTGCCGACGAAATGGACTTCGCCTTCGAGGGTGCCGACCGGGTCAAGACCCTCGCGAGCATCGACCATCCGCCCGTGGCCGTGCTCGCCCTCGGGTTCCGCCGCGAGGACGTGGCCCACAAGCTGGACGGGTTCGGGTTCCTGGTGCCCGACGTCGAGCGGCGCAACGTGCTGGGCGTCATCTTCTCCTCCACTTTATTTCCGGGCCGCGCCCCGGAGGGACACGTGCTCCTCACCGCATTCGTCGGAGGAGTGCGTAACCCGGACCTGGCCAACGCCGACCTGAGCACGCTCACCGCGAGGGTGCTCGACGACCTGCGGTCGCTGCTCGGTGTGCGTGGCGAGCCCACCTTTCGCGCCTTTCATCTCTGGCCCAAGGCGATCCCGCAGTACGCGCTGAGCTACGGTCGGTTCAAGGAGATCATGGACGACGCCGAGCGGCGGAATCCGGGGTTCGCGCTCGCCGGCTCCTACCGCGACGGGGTGGCCGTGGGCGAGGTAATCGCCTCCGCGGGGCAGGCGGCGGACCGCATCGCCGCGCACATCGGAGCGGGCGAGGGGGCCGCCGGACAGTGAGCGGGCGGCCGGCGCTCCGGGTCGGCACTCGGGTCAGTGCGCTGGCCCTGTGGCAGACGCAGCGCGTGCAGGAGCTGCTGGTGGACGCGGGGCATCCGACCGAGCGGATCGAGATCCGCACCACCGGTGACATGGTGCAGGATGTGCCGCTCGCGCGGATCGGGTCGGCGGCGCTCTTCACCCGTCAGATCGACGAGGCGTTGCTCGCGGGTCGGATCGATCTCGGCGTGCACTCGCTCAAGGACCTGCCCACCGTGCTGCCCGACGGCATCGTGGTCGCGGCGGTCAGCGAGCGCGAGGATCCGAGCGACGCGCTGGTGGGGCGCGGGCCGCTCCGGTGGAGTGAGCTGCCGCGCAACGCCACGGTCGCGACCAGCAGCCTCCGGCGGAAGGCGCAGCTCCTCCACGCCCGTCCCGACCTCCGGGTCAGCGACCTCCGCGGCAACGTGGACACCCGCCTCCGCAAGCTCGACTCGGCGGAGGGCTGGTCCGCCATTCTTCTCGCCGCGGCGGGGCTGCTGCGGCTGGGCCTGGGCCACCGGATCGGTGAGCGGCTTCCCCCCGGCGTCATGTTGCCGGCGCCGGGGCAGGGTGCGCTGGCGGTAACCGCGCGAGTCGATGACGCGCGCGCTATCGACGCGGTGCGGACCGCGATGCACCACCGTCCGAGCGCGCTCGCGGTCGCCGCCGAGCGTGCGTTTCTCCGGCGTATGGAGGGTGGGTGCCAGGTCCCGGTCGCGGCCCTCGCCGTGCTCGAAGCGGGCGACACCCTGCGACTGCACGGGCGGGTCATAGCGCTCGACGGCAGCCGCATGGCCGAAGGGCACGCGTCCGGACGGATAGCCCAGGTGGGCGAGGCGGAGCAGATGGGGGCGGCGCTGGCGGAGCGGCTCATCCGGGAGGGAGCCGGAGATATCCTCGCCGAAGTCCGCGCCGGTCACGCTCCCTCGGTCACCGAGCCATGAGCGGCGGCACGATCGTCGTCACGGCGGCGGCCGGATCGTTCCCCGGGCTGTCGGAGGCGCTGCGAGCGCTCTCCCCCGACGTGGTCGAGCTACCCTTGCTCACCTTCGCGGCACCCACCGACTGGACCGAGGTGGACCGTGCCATCCGCGAGCTGCCTCGGTACGGTGCGCTCGCCTTCACCTCGCCGCGCGCGGCGGTCGCGTTCGGCCGACGCTGGCAACACATCGGGCGGGACTCCCTGCCGCCGGTCTGGGCCGCGGGGCGTCACACGGCCTCGGCGTTGCAGCCGCTGGCGGACACGGTGCGGACGGCCCCCGAGGACGAGATCGGTCGGATCGGCGCGGCCGCGGCCATTGCGGCGGCGATGCTGCAGGAGGGAATCGCGGGCCCGGTACTGTTCCCCTGCGGCGAACTCCGCCGTGACGAGCTGCCGGCTCGGCTCAGGCAGGAGGGGATCGAGGTGGACGAGGTGATCTGCTACCGCTCCGTGATCGCCAGTGAGGACGCCGCGCGCGAGGCCGTACGCCGCGCGGGCATCCTCATCGTCGCGAGTCCCAGCGTGGCCGAGCTGCTGGCGCGGGTCTCCGCCTCGACCTCTCGACCCTCCCTCCTCGCGGTGGGACCGACGACCGGGGCGGCCGCTCGCGCGGCCGGCTGGCAGCCTGCGGCCGTAGCCGCTCACCCCGCTGTGGATGCGCTGGTGGCCGAGGTTCGATCGCTCCTCGTCGAGCCGTCGGCGCGATGAACGATCTCTTCCTGCGCGCCTGCCGGCGCGAGCCGGTGGAGCGGCCGCCGGTGTGGATGATGCGCCAGGCCGGCCGCTACCTCCCCGAGTATCGCGGGGTGCGGGCCCGCGCCGACTTCCTGACCATGGTGCACACTCCGGAGCTGGCCGCTCAGGTGACGCTGCAGCCGGTGGACATACTCGGCGTGGACGCGGCGATCATCTTCAGCGACATCCTGGTGGTGCCCGCGGCAATGGGCATGGCGCTCGCGGTGGAAGAAGGTATCGGGCCCCGGTTCCACGATCCGATCTCCTCGCCCCGGGACCTGGAGCGCCTCCGAGACGTGGATGTCGAGCGCGACCTCGGATACGTGCTGGAGGCCCTCCGGCTCACCCGCAACGAGCTCTGCGGTCGCGTGCCGCTGATCGGCTTTGCCGGAGCGCCGTGGACCCTGATGAGCTACATGGTAGAGGGCTCGGGCACCAGGACGTTCACCCGGGCCAAGCGATTCCTGATTGAGCAGCCCCGAAGCGCCCACGCACTGCTGGGCGGGCTGGCCGCCGCGGTCGGCCGTTTCCTCGAGGCGCAGGTCGCGGCGGGTGCGCAGGCGGTTCAGCTGTTCGACTCCTGGGCAGCGGCGCTCGGCCCGCGCGACTTCCGCGAGTTCGCCCTCCCGTACCTGGCCGAGGCGGCACGGACCGCGGGCAGCACCGGCGTGCCGGTGATCGCGTTCGCGCCCGGAGCGGGATGGGCGCTAGAGGAAATCGCGACCGCAACCGGAGCGGGCGTGATAGGCGTGGACTGGCAGACCGACGCCGGCGAGGCGCGGCGAAGGCTCGGGCCGATGAAGGTGGCGCTGCAGGGGAACCTGGATCCCACCTGGCTGTACGCGCCGCCCGCCGAGATCGAGCGGCGCACCCATGCGATGCTGGAGGCGTTCGGCGGGGTGGGGCACATTGCCAACCTCGGCCACGGGATTCTTCCCGACGTCCCGGTGGAGCACGCGATGGCATTCGTGCGCGCGGTGCAGGGGTGGCGCCCCCAGTGAGCGACTTCGATCGCGACGAGATCGTCAAGCTCATCGTGTCGCTGCACGATGAGGCCACCCGCTTCCTCAGCGAGCTCGACGGCGGGCGTGCGTTGCGCGAGGATGCCTGGGAGCGGTCGGGCGGCGGTGGCGGCGTCTCCCGAGTGCTGGCGGACGGCGAGGTCTTCGAGAAATGCGGAGTCAACCGCTCGG
>JBKPGZ010000258.1:0-17595 GCA_046729675.1 Gemmatimonadota bacterium
GTGACGCATTGGGGCCCTCGTTTTGTAGGTGCAGGTCAGGTTGCGCACCGACACGGTGCGTTGTGCGGCGGGCAGTATAGGGCTGGCGCTCACGCCGCAATCACTGGGGAATCACCCGGCGGCCAAACGCGCTGCGGGTCAAGAGGTTGGCGAGAGAAGGAACTGGGGTTGGTGGGCAGTTAGGCGGGTGAGGATGGTGCTTTGCTTGGTGGCGATCAGCAGCACTCGATCGCTAGCGGCCGCTGGGGCGACCTCAGGGGTTTCTGCGGCTCGGCTCCTCCGCCCGCCGGCACCGGATGCCCGAGTGTGCAGTTGGGATGCCCCGGGGCGGAGTTGATGCCGAGTTGATGAGGAAGGGGGTTCGGCCAAGGAGGCCTGCGCCTCGCTGATCGATGCAGCACTTAGAGACGGCGGCAGCGACAACGTTACGGTGGTTGTAACCCGCTTGCTCGCCTGGTCCGCCGCAGGGGCAGTGCTACATGCCGGAATTCCTCTTGCCGAGTCTAGTACCTGAGTAGTACCTGAACTCCGCAGTCCTCGAGAGTTCTGACCGGCGCTGAACCACCATGCTGCGGGCCGTAAGGTCTTGCTGGAGAATGCCTAACCGTTCTCCGCAGTTCTCCGCGGATCAGCGTCTGACGCCGTGAAAATCCGCGTGTCGGGGGTTCGATTCCCGCTCTGGCCATTGCACTTGGCCCACCGAACGACCCACCCACCTTTGAGCGACCTTTGTCCGTTCCGCCTAGATCGCCGGGCGGGTGTCCGTGCGGCGGGAATGGCCGCTTGAAAGTGGCTTGACGGAGTGAGGCTAAGCTGGAGCGGTGAGGCTAAGGCCCGCCGACTCGCTTCCGAGCTCGCCCCGGCCCTCCCGTCAGATGTGGTGGGCTGCCGGGAGGATGCCGAGTCGCCCGCGGCCCCGGCCGCCGCGCCGCAGGGGGCTTCCTGCTGGGCCAAGCCCTCTACGAAGTGCGCGTCGCCGGCTCGATCTTCACTCGGATCGCTACACTTGGAGGTTCATCGACATTTTCGGTGTGATCCGCCGACTCGGGAACTCAGCTCTGTAGAACACTCCCAGGATGAGCTTCGACCGGCGCCGCACCGCCTTCCTCACGGAGCTTCGGAACGATCCCAACGCGCTCCGAGGCCCCGATGGCCAGCCCCTGACCTACAACGTGCTCGGCACGGCGCGGGTGAACGCCTTGGGAAGCGAGTGGGCCCGATGTCGATCAGCGCTCACCAGTGTAAATCAACGCCTTAGATCCCCTACTCCGGCCACTGCTTCCAGGGCGCCTACGCCTGGGGCATTGCGACTCAGCACAGCCGAATCCTTCACCCGCCGATAGATCTTGGACCCGCTGTCCGGTCCGGTGTAGATCAACTGCCACTGCGACGGAAACGCCTGCAGGACCGGCAGCGTATACCGCCGATCGGCCGCCGCAGCCTCGAACGCAACCAGCTGGTCGATGACCAGATAGGTCACCGGGACCGATTCCAGCAAGTGCTGCACAGTGGCCGGATCGGGCTCCCAGGGCGGTTGGACCGTCTTTCGCCCCGTGATCAGATAGGCCCACTGGGCGGTGCTGGTGCAGATGATCTCGCCGGGCGCCGCCTGGTCGCGCAACCACCTGAGCGCTTCGGTGTGCAGGCGCCAGGGACGGTCGAAGGCGTACAAGGCATAGGTCCGCTGCCGGCCGTGGCCGTCCACCCAGGTGGCGGGGTAGTAGAGCATTCGGTAGATCTTCCGAAGCGTGTAGGCCTCCTGGGCGAGCACCATGACGAGAACCGCGACGGCGGCGAGCCGCGCGATCCGAGCCTTTCGGGTCGAATCACCTAGTCGACGCGGCACCCAGGAGAGCAACGACAGGAGCGCCACGGCGGAAAGCGGGGCAAGGGAAGCGAGATAGCGATCCAAGCTTCCTGGTGCCGGAAACAGGGCGAAGATCGAGACTGTCATAGCCGTATAGGCCGAGATGAGCCAGGCGCCGCGCGCTGCCAGAAGTAGGAATCCAGCGAAGATGAGCAGGGTGAGCGAGCCCGTGGCAACATCGCTCAGCCAAGGCGGAACGAGCTCTCGTCCGAGGATCCTGTTCAGCTTCGCGATCTCGCCGTCGTACCAGCGCTGATCGATGCTTACCGATTCGCCCCACCTGGTGACCAGATCCTCCAGGGCGTAGCCCACGCGCACCCGCAAGTCCCACAGCGTGGCAAATCGCCCCTCCTCAGGCTTCTGACGGTTGATCAGCATGAAGCCGTCGGCGTACGGTATGTTGTAGTACTGGTAGGGCGCGTGCTGATAGGCATAGGCGGGCGTGGCGTACTCCGGCCCCTTCTTCACCCAGGCGATGTAGCCTTGCCAGGCGAGGAGCACGCTGACGGCGAGCCCGATCCGAATCACGGTTTGCCCGAACCGACGCCGCCGAAGCGGCTCTGCGGCCCACACCGCCAGCAGCGTGACTCCCGCTGACCGGAGCAAGAAGGCTGCGAGGGCAAGCAGCCCAGTCAGGAACGTCGAGGGGGAGGATTGCTTCCCAGCGGGCACCCCGCTGGTGTCGACCGGCCCGATGAGCCCGAAAAACAACGTCGCAGCCAGTCCGAAAGGAAGCTCGGCGATGAAGTAATCGGCGTACCAGTTCGTGCTGAAGTGGAAGGCGACGATCAACGCGGCCACGAATGCATACCCATCCGTCAGGTACGCCGACGCCATCCAGAACACCGCCAGGATGTAGGCCATGAACATGAAAAAGAACGTCCAGCGGAGTGCGTGGCCCACGGTATCAGGATCGGAGGTGCCCATCGCGAGTTGATGAGCCGCGGCGAGCGCCGGCAACAGGGGTGGAAACAGCACCCCGTGGGGCTCGCCGGGCTCGCTCAGCATCCGGTAGCCGTTGCCTTCCGCGAGGGACATTCCCAGCGTGTAATAGACCCCGGCGTCGAAGCGGAGATCGAGAGGGCCACTCAGGTGAGGAACCCGGAGTACCAGGCAGACCGCCGCAAGCGCCGCCAAGCCCCACCCCCGACGCGGGAAGCCGCCGGCCGGCAATCGGAGCCCAACCCTCGCCATTTTGCCTCCGGAACAAGGTCCCTGCACGGGAGATTGGTGACCATCGTGTAGACTGCATATACTCGGGCCTGCGGCCCGATCGTACACGAACTCGAGGCCTTGGTGATGTGAGCTCGTCGGCAGGCTCAGGGCGCGTAAGCAGCGAGGTGCGGCGGCAACTCGAGAAAGGCCTCGGCCGTGTCCCACGAGCTCCAGGTCGCCCGGCAAGGGTTCCGAAACGGGACCGCAGGGTGATCGACCCCGAAGCCCAGCGCGTGCAGCATCTCGTGCCGCACCACCATCGGATGTGACAGGACGCCGCCCGCGAGGGTGATGTCGCCACTGCTGCTCCACAGCCCATCCGCATACGGCTCATCGGGGCCGTACTCGAACGTCTCCACCCCGGGCACCACCCACCACCGGATCCGCTCGAAGTTGCCCCGGCGCCCGCTGCACGCTTCGGCACGCTGCCACATCTCCCGGTAGCTCGGCGGCGGGTCGAAACGCAGCGCGCCCAGGTCACCTCCGGGCTCGAACCCGTCGGGCCCGCAGGCGGCAAGCATTAGAACGGCAAGAAGTCGTCGCACGGGGGACCGGCTGCTGAAAGGGCTAACGTATCGCCCGAAAAGGCGGGTCCGCTAGCCGGGTCGAAAACGCCCCCGGGCGAGTAGCCCGCCCCGGCATTTCCCCGTATTTTGGTGCGCGCGGCCCCCTGGCGGTGGATCCCTTCTGGCTGAAGCTGAAGGGGTGCGGGGCCCCGAGGAGGCTGTCGGGAAACAGAGGCCACATGCGACTCGCGGGTGCCGCGTTACTCTTCCTCGTCGCCCTCGCATGGATACCGGTTCGGCCCGACCTGCTGCGGGTGGACCGGCTCGATTTCGACATTGCCGCCTACTATCCGGCCCGCGCGTTCCTCGAGGGGCTCGATCCCTACGACCAGTCGGCGTATCGCGCGGCATACCCGGTTCAAGCCCCTCTGCCGCCTTTTCTCCCGGCCACTCTTCTGCTGCATCTTCCGTTCGGCCTGCTCCCGCCCGGACCTGCGTCTGCGCTCTATCTCGGCGTCACACTCCTTTTGATCCTTGCGACGGGCTGGCTCGCCCTGGGCTTCAGCAAAGAAGATCGGCCAACCCTGGCGGCCATCGTCCTGGTGGCCGCGATCATCATGCTCAGCCGCCCCGGCCGCCTGGTGCTTCGGCTCGGGCAATTGAGCTTCGAGCCGGTCGTGGGGACCTACACCGCGCTCAGGTACGCCCTGCTCGCACCGTGGCTCAGCGGGCTCGGAGTCGCGGTCGCCCTGATCAAGCCGACGTTCGGCGTTCCCCTGGCAGCCCTCATGCTGGGCCGACGACACTGGCGAGCCGTCGCCATCGGCCTGGCCATCACCGCCGCGGTGAATCTCCCGGTCGCAATCGTTCTTGCGCATCGGGACGGAGGGATCGCCGCCCTGGCCAGCCACTTCAGCGACACCTGGAGAGGCCTCGCGACTCGGAATCGTGGAGACGGAGAATCCGCGGATGACCTCGCTCCGCGCCGACGCGGCATCCTTGATCGGCCGAGTCATCGGCCATCCATTGTTGGCAGGTGCTCAGTCGCTCGTAGGGCTGGTCATCCTCGCGCTCGCGCTGGCTGTGCTTCGGAGCAGCAAGCTCGGCGAGGGGTCACCGGGTAGCGGCGGGAGCGCGATCCTCGCGGGGTTCGTCTGCGTCGCGATTCTCTCCAGCGGCTATCACCAGACCTACGATCTGGTCCTGTTGGCGCTTCCCGCCGTGGTCCTGCTCCGCGACCCCGCGGCCACGATCATGCTCTCGCGCTCGGCCCGTCTGATCCTCCTGGGACTCCTCGCCATCATCGCCGGCAACTACGCCGCCTCCGAGGGCGCGCTCGCGCGCCTCGGCATGGCGACCGGCACCCGCGGCTGGCAAATCCTGACCTCGATCAATGCCGCCGCGCTGCTGCTGGCGTTCGCGGTCTACGCGGTGGGAATCCTCAACGGCAGGCGGATGCGTGACGGCGCATCGGTCTAGTCTCCAATCATGAGCGTGACCGGCCCCGCGCGCAGCGGCGCGGCGTCGGTGGGCACCACACCGGTCACGCGGTACTCTCCCGGTCCGACCGGCCGTCCCGCACCATCATTTTGCTGCCAGGTGTCCTTCAGCTCCAGCACCTCGCCCGGCGCGAGCGTCCGGAGCTGGAGGATGGCCGTCACGGACTCACCCTCGAGACGGCGCCACATCACCGTATCTCCCCGGCTCACGATCAGGTCGAAGACGACGGTGCGCCCCTGGAGGTGCAGCTCGATCGGGCGAGCGGCCGTGTTGCCGATCCGGATCGCGATCGGCACCGGCACGCCGGCCGCGACCTTTGGAGGTACCACGATCTCCACCCGCATCGAATCAGGCTGCCTCCCCAGGGCCGCGGCGAGCGCGAGCAGGACGAGCGGCGTCAAAACGTGGTGAGCGCGCCCAGCTCAGTCTCGATGTTCGAGATCGGGCTGAACACATAGAGGGTGCTCCCGCTCCCGCCCCACAGGATCCCCACCAGCGTGACGTTGCTGCCGGTGCCCTGCCGCCGGAAGACGGGGGAGCCGCTGTCGCCCGCGCCCACGCCCGCCGACACCCACGTCTGGCAAAGCTGGGTGATATTCGACCCCGACAGGTTGGTGTTGACGCAGGTGCCAGTGACGGACCCGCGGGTCCAGCCGGTCGTGCGCCCGATCTTGTGCACCGTCTGCCCCACGAGGGCGCTGCCTTCCGCCGTGATGTTGAAGTTCGCCGTGATGGTGATCGATCCGTTGTTCGCGCCGCTGGTCCGCGCGATCCTGCCGAGCGTCGAGGTGGTGCCACTGGCGTAGCGGGCCCGCGCGGAGTCGCTGCGGCGGCAGCGACGACCGGAGGGACAGCCAACGCCCCCGGTAGTGTACGCCGGATCCGCCACCTCGGTCCCGATCTGTGTCGGCGCCACAGTCGAGGTCGGCTGCCAGTACGGCGTCCCCTCGCTTCCCCCCTGGGTGTTGGTGCAGTGCGAGTTGGTGATGAAGGATCGCTGACCATTCCGGGTCGCGTTGAAGCCCAGGGTGCAGAGGAAGCCGGGGAAGTTGATCTGGAGACTTCCCACCACCGGCCGGACCCGCTGCTGCAACGTGGCCGCAAGTCTGACCGGTTCCACTTCCTCGACGAGCACCGCGGCCGACGGCACGCCGAGCCGGGCGACGGCGGACCGCAGCTGGGCCACAGGGGTCCCGCGCTCCACCGCGATCGTCACCCGGTTCCGGGCCTCGTCCGCATCCACCCACACCGCGCCCCGCATCGCCAACGCCTGCTCTGTCGCCCGGCCTTGCCAGCGCTCCAGCGAGGCCCAGTCGTAGTCCGCCCGGCGGACGCGCAGCGCCGCGGCCCGGAGTCCCTGCGCGGCGAGCCAGGGACCGAGGGCTCGCTCCACCTGCGCGCGGGCCGACACGTCCCTGAGGTAGACCGTCGGGACCCCTTCCCGATCGAAGAAGAAACCGCCGAATCCGGGGATGCCGCGGACGAGAGCGACGGGATCGTCGGGCTGCTGGACGGGATCGAACCCGATCCGCTCGTCGGATGGAGGCGTGGGCTGGGTGGTGTCGGAGCAGGCGCTGAAGAGAACCGTTCCGGCGACCAGGCTCACGAATAGAACCGTGCGCTGGCGCATTGAAGACCTCATGAGGTAGGGGGCGCTCTCGTTACCGCGGCCTCGCACGTGACCCTGGAGGACAGGCGCGGGCACGTCCCGCAATGTGGCCGGCTGGTACAGGGTGGCGCCAGAGCGAGCCGGGCCGCATCTTGGCCGGAAATGCGCTGGCTTCGCCTGTTTCCGTTGCTACTCGTCGTCGCCTGCTCCACCGGCGGAGCGGGGGAGGAGGCGCCGGCCCCCGACCGGGGCCCGGCGACCCTCCGGGTGGAGAACCACAACTTCCTCGACATGACGGTTTACGTGGTGAACGGGGGCCGCCAGCGGCTCGGCGTCGCTCCCGGCAACGAGACCACGTCGCTCACGATTCCCGACCGGCTGATCCGCGGCGGCGCGGCCCCGCTCCGCTTCCTCTGTGACCCGACCGGAGGAGAGGGCCTGCCGGTCACTGAAGACATCGTGGTGCAGCCCGGTGACACGGTGGAGATGGTCATCCCCGCGAGCTGAGCCGTACCACCCCCCGCCTGTCGAATCCAGACGATCGGCTCCGACTAAGGGGTGAGGATCCATGAGGGATCCCCTACACCCAGGAGGATCGTGCAATGTCCAACATCAAGCCCTGTCTCTGGTTCCAGGCCGAGGCCGAAGAGGCGGCAAGGTTCTACATCTCGGTTTTCCCCAACTCCAGGATCAACAATGTGATGCGGGGCGGGCCCGGGAGCCCGGCGATCGCCGTCGACCTCGTGCTCGATGGCGAGCCTTTCCTCGCGCTCAACGGGCGCCGGGAGCAGGGCTTCACCGACGCGTGCTCGTTCGTGGTGACCTGCGAGACCCAGGCGGACATCGACCACTACTGGGACGCTCTCACCCGGGGCGGAGAGGAGAGTCAGTGCGGCTGGCTCAAGGACCGCTATGGCGTATCCTGGCAGATCGTGCCCCGCGCCATGGGCGCGCTGCTCGGCGGCCCGGACCCCGCGGCGGCAGGCCGGGCGATGCAGGCGATGCTCGGCATGCGGAAGCTCGACATCGCGGCCCTGGAGCGGGCGCGCAAAGGAGAGGCGGTCAGTCTCGGGTGAGCTCCAGCACGACCGCCTGGTAGGGCGCGAGCTCCAGCCGGGTGCCCCGCAAGGGCGAGACGGCCACGTTGTTGATGAGAATCCTGCCCGAGGTGTACCCCGGGGGCAGGGCCGTCCGCCCGCCGGCGGGACTGAAGCTCAGCGCCACCATCACCGTGCGCCCATCCAGGCTGCGGGTGTAGGCATAGACCTCCGGGTTGTCCCGGTCGAGGAGCTGGTACGTGCCATACACCAGCAAGGGGTCTGACTTCCGGAGCCGGAGAAGCCGGCGCACGTAGTGCAGCACCGAGCCGGTATCCGCCTCCGCCGCGGCGACGTTGACCGTCCGGTGGTCGGGATTGACGCTGATCCATGGCGTGCCGGTGGTGAAGCCGGCGTTGCGCCCCGCCGTCCACTGCATCGGGGTACGTCCGTTGTCCCGGCTGATCTCCGCCTGACCCGCCAGGAACTCCCGCAGGTCTCCGCCCTCGCGCTCCAGGCGACGGTAGTAGTTGATCGTCATCAGGTCCCGGTATTCCCGGATGTCCGTGAACCGGATGTTCGCCATCCCGATCTCGTCGCCGTTGTAGATGTACGGCGTGCCGCGCATCGTCAGCAGGAAGGTGTGCAGCATCTTGGAGGAGGTCGTGCGGTACCGGGGATCGTCGTTGCCGTAGCGGCTCACCATCCGGCTCTGGTCGTGGTTGCCCAGGAACACGGTGCCCCAGCCCGAAGTCGCGAACACACTGTCCCACTTGGTGAAGACGCCTTTGAACTCGGGCAGGCTCCGGTTGCCGCTGTCGGGGTAGAGCCAGTTGTCGGCGCGCCGTCCCCAGTGGTCCACCAGTTCGAACTGGAAGAACGTCTGCAGCTCGTGGCGATCCTCGGCCACGAGATTCAGGGCGTCCTCCACGGCCACGCCGCCGCCCTCGCCGACCGTCATGACGTCGTACCTGCTCAATACCTCGCGGTTCATCTCCTGCAGATACTGGTGGAGCCACGGACCCTTGGCGTAGTAGGCCACGTAGTTGCCCTTGAAGGACTCCGGCAGCGGAGGGAAGGTCGTGTCCTTGGAGATGAAGGGGATGACGTCCATGCGGAACCCGTCCACCCCCTTGTCGAACCAGAACCTCATGACGTCGTACACTTCCCGTCGGACCCGCGGATTCTCCCACTTCAGATCCGGCTGCTTGCGACTGAAGTAGTGCAGGTAATACGCCCGCGTGGTCGAGTCGTACCGCCAGGCGCTGCCCTCTTCGTCGAAGAAGCTCCACCGATGGGCCGGGACGCCCCGCTCGGCCGGCCACCAGTGGTAGTAGTCACGGTACGGGTTGTCCCGGCTGCTTCGGCTCTGCCGGAACCAGGGGTGCTCGTCGCTGGTGTGATTGACCACGAGATCCATGATCAGCTTGATCCCGCGCCGGTGCATGCCCTCGAGCATCGCATCGAAATCGGCCATGGTGCCCATCTCGGGCATGATGGCGCGGTAGTCGGAGATGTCGTAGCCGTTGTCGTCGTTGGGAGACTGGTACACCGGGTTGAGCCAGACGACGTCGACGCCGAGGCTCTGGATGTAGTCCAGTTTGGAGATAATGCCCCGGATGTCGCCCAGACCGTCGCCGTCGCTGTCCTGGAAGCTGCGCGGGTAGACCTGGTAGACGACCACTTCCTTCCACCAGGCGCGGCGCGGCGCAGACTCGTGGACCGGGTCCGGAGTCGCGGCACGCTCGGGTGTGGCCGGAGCCGCGCACGCCGTCAGCAATACCAGCAGCAGCTTCCGGATCAACTCAGCTCGATCCGCACCTGGAGGCGGTCGCCTTCGAGGTTGATCAGGTTAGCGAGGGTGCGGCTCCCGTGGCGGCGGAACTGGAGCGACACCCGGGTGCCGCCGATCGGAAGGTCGCTCACGGTGAGCTCGTTGAGGAAGTCGGGCAGCAGCGGGTCGCGGACGTGGAGCACGCGGGCCGGTGCCTCGGCGTAGATCCCCAGCATCGCCTGCAGCATCATGAAGAGCGAGCCCGAGGCCCAGGCCTGGGGCGAGCAGCTCACCGGGTAGGCCACGGGGCGGTGTCCCCTGCCTCTCGACATCCCGCAGTACAGCTCGGGCAGCCGCTGGTACTCGGTCTGGATCCCCGCCTCGTAGATCGCGCGCACCACCGGGAGGGCGCTCCGCGCGTGTCCGTAGAGCGCCATGCCGAGCACGACGATCGCGTTGTCGTGGGGCCAGACCGACCCGTTGTGATAGCTCATCGGGTTGAAGGCGGGATGCGCCGCGCTCAGGGTACGGATGCCCCAGCCGGAGAAGAAGTCCGGCTCCAGGAAGCGATCCGCCATGCGCTGCGCCTCGTCCGGCGCCGGGACCCGGCTCCAGAGCAGGTGGCCGGCGTTGGTGGTCGCGGTCGCCACAGGGCGCTTCTCCCGGTCGAGCGCCAGCGCGAACGTGCCCAGCTCCTCCCGCCAGAACCTGTCACGGATCCGGTCCCGCATCTCCGCCGCCTGGCGCCGAAGCTCGGACGCGCGCTCGGGGTGGCCGAGATGCTGGTACATCTCCGCCATCCTGAGCTTCGCGTCGTACACGTATCCCTGCACCTCCACCAGCGTGATCGGCGGCTGGGGGAGCCGGCCGTCGGGGAAGGGCACGCCGTCGCCCGAGTCCTTCCAACCCTGGTTGACCAGGCCCTTGTCCGAGGTACAGAGATATTCCACGAAACCGTCGCCGTCGATATCGCCGTACTTGTCGATCCACGCCAGCGCCCGCTCCGCGTTCGGCAGGAGCGAACGGCTCAGCTCGGCGTCCCCGGTCCAGCGCCAGGTCTCGTGCAGCAGGATGAGCCACAGGGGCGTGGCATCCACGCTTCCATAGTAGGGGATGTGGGGGATCTCGCCGGAGCGTGCCATCTCACCCCGGCGGAGCTCATGGAGGATCTTGCCCGGCTGCTCCTCGGTGTAGCGGTCCTCCCGGGTTCCCTGGCGTGCCGCCAGGTAGCGCAGCGTGCGCCGGGCCATCCCGGGGTTGAGCGGCAGCGCCTGGAGTGAGGTGATGATCGAGTCGCGTCCGAAGATGGTGGAGTACCACGGTATGCCGGCGGAGAGCACGGGCTCCCCGTCCACCTCCACGTGGAGCGCCCGGAGGTCGTCGGTGGCTCGGCGGAGGAGATGGTCGAGGTCCCCGGCGTCGGTGGTCCAGCGACTCCCCTGCGCCTGCCAGTCGCGGTAGACGCCATCGAGCTGCGCCCGGGCATGGTCCAGTCCGCGGGGCGCCAGGATGCGGGGCTCGCTCTCCTCCGTCCACACCTCCCATTCCAGCTCCACCCGCTGCTCGCCCTGGAGCCGCAGCGCCCAGCGCGCGGTGCGCTCGGTGAGCCCACCCGGTGGCGGCGGATCGCGAAAGCGCACGACGCTGCGCAGCACCCGTCCGTCGCGGCCCCGGTAGGCGAAGGTGACCGAGTCGTCTTCCGCCTGCGGCGCGAAGTACTGGCCCCGCGCCTCCCGGCGCCACCCCCGGACCTCGAAGATGTCGGCGAAGTCGGCGCCGTACTCGAGCTCGACCCAGTAGTCGAGCGGGGTGCGGAGATAGCTGGTGAGGGTGAGCCGCTCGATCAGCCGATCGCTCAGTGACAGCTCGCGGCGGATGTGGATGACGTTGCGGGGGTCCCAGGCGTTGCCGCCGAACGGCAGATCGTTCACCGCGAGGTCGATAAGGGCGCCGTAGGGGCGCGGGATCTGGGCCGACAGCAGCACCGCCGGGCCCCCGGCCACGCGGAGGCGGTAACGGCTCAGGATCCGGGTGTCGTCCTGGAAGAAGCCGAGCGAGCAGTTGCCTGGAGGGGTGATGTCGCCGTGCTGGTTCACCAGGAGGAACAGCCGGTCGTGCTTGAGCACGACCGTATGCTCGGACATGGTCTCGTGGGTGCAGGCGATGGTCGGATAGCCGACCGCCTCCTCCATCGGGACGGGCCGCAGCTGCCCCGTGGCCGAAGCCGTGGTCATGCCGCGGTGATCGGCCGCAGGCTGGGCCGGCGGGTCCGCGCGGTGGCCGCGTCGTATACCCGCTCGTAGTCGGCGACCATCCGCGCGCGGTCGAACCGGCGCGTCGCGATCTCCCGGATCCGGCGGCGGTCGAGCGCGTCCACCGGCCCGCCCGGCCGGATGAGTTCGACCATGTCGTCCTCCGAGCTCGCCAGGAACCCGGTCACACCGTGCTCGATGAGCTCGGGGAGGCTCCCCCGGCCGAACCCGACGACCGGACATCCCGACAGCAGCGCCTCGATGACGATCAGCCCGAACGGCTCGTTCCATTCGATCGGGGCGAGCAGGGCCCGCGCGTTGCGAAGGAGTGGCGTCTTCCGGTCCATCCCGACGGGCCCCAGCCAGGTGACCCCCGGTGCGCCCAGACGCGGCAGCACCTTCGCCTCGCAGTAGGCCCGGTCGGGGGGATGGATGGCGCCGGCTACCTGGATGGGGACGCCGGCCCGCGCGGCCGCGTCGATGGCCGTCACGGGCCCCTTCGCCCGGGCGAGCCGCCCCACGAAGCAGACGTAGGGCTCCGCCCGATCCGTCCACTGGTACCGCCTGACGTCGAGACCGTGATGGATCACGGTGCACCACTCGGGGCCCGTCTCCCGGCGGCGCTGGTCACTGGAGATGGCGACGAACTCCACTTCGGGGAAGCCGGCATAGTACCGGGAGAGCGGCGGCTCCTGCGCGTGGTGGACGGTGTAGACCAGCGGAGGCCGGGGCGCGAGACGGCCGAGCGCGAGGGCACTGGCGGAATGAGCGTGCACGACGTCGAAGTCGCCCTGGGCCATCTGGCGCATGGCCCACGACACGTGGTCGAGCTCCGCGAAGGGCTCGGGCGGCCAGACCGCCTCGTCGTAGAGGGCCTGGAGCGTGGCTCGGGTGTGGGAGTCGCCGGTGGCGAAGAGCGTGACCTGGTGCCCCTGGTCCAGCAGTCCTTCCACCAGCTCGTGAACGACCAGCTCGGTCCCGCCGTAATCCCGAGGCGGTACCGGGATGAACGGCGTAGAGATCATCGCGACGCGGAACATGGGTCCTTCTGGTAGAGAAGAGTCGAAGCTGTAATCCTTGGGGGGCGGGATCGCAACCGCCGTAGCCCAGCGCACGGCGGCGGCAGGCTCGACCTCCTCCAGGAGCCCCTGACTTGCAGATCTTCGAGACGGTCATCGTCCTCCTCCTGATCGGAGCCGCCCTGGCGGCCCTGGCCCGGCGCATCGGGGCGCCCTACCCCGCGCTCCTGGCCCTGGCCGGAGCGGGGCTGGCCCTGGTGCCCGGCACGCCGGTCGTGACCCTGGATCCCGAGCTCGCCCTGGTCCTCTTCGTGGCGCCGGTCCTGCTCGATGCGGCGTTCGACGCCTCGGTCAGGGACCTGAGACACAACTGGCGCCCCGTGGCGGCCCTGGCGCTCCTCACGGTGGCGGTCACCGTCGTGGCCGTGGCCGTGACCGTGCGGATGCTGGTGCCGGACATGCCGTGGCCCGCCGCCATCGCGCTCGGTGCGGTGGTGGCCCCGCCGGATGCCGCGGCCGCCACTGCGGTGCTTCGCCAGCTCCGGCCGCCCCACCGTCTGCTGGTGATCCTCGAGGGCGAGAGCCTCTTCAACGACGCCAGCGCGCTCCTCATCTACCGTCTCGCGGTCGGCGCCGCGGCGGCCGGCGCGCTCTCCGGCGGCGACGTCGTGCCGACGCTCCTCTTCGCCACCGTGGGGAGCATCGCTCTCGGCGTCGGCCTGGCGCCGCTCACCCTTCGATTCGTCGCGCGGATCCAGGACGTCTCGACCGCGGTGATCGTGCAATTTTCCTCGACCTTCGCCGTGTGGATCCTGGCCGAGTGGCTGCACCTCTCCGGCATCCTGACCATGGTGGTCTACGCCATGACCGTCGCCCGGACCGCTCCGGACGTCGTACCCGCGAGGGTGCGGATCCCCTCCTACGCCGTCTGGGAGGTGGCGGTCTTCATTCTCAATGCCCTCGCGTTCATCCTGGTCGGCCTCCAGCTCAAGCCGATCATCGCCCAGCTCAGCGGCGCGGAGCTGCGCGAGTACGCCGCGGTGGCCGGGGCGGTGTGCGTCGCCGTCATCGTGGCGCGCCTCGTCTGGGTGATGGGCACGAACCTGGTGCGCGGACCCCACACCAGTCAGGGTCGCCGCGGCGCCCTGGTCGTGGCCTGGTGCGGAATGCGGGGGACGGTCACGCTGGCTGCGGCGCTGGCCCTGCCGGCCGCCTTCCCCCACCGCGATCTGATCCTGTTCTCCGCCTTTCTCGTGGTGCTGGGCACGCTGGTGATCCAGGGGCTGACGCTGAAGCCGCTCATGGCACGGCTCGGCCTCGAGCACGACGACGCGGTGGAGCGCGAGGTGCGGCTCGCGCGAGTGGAGACGCTGCGGGCCGGGGCGGCGGCGCTCACGGACGGCGCCGGCGGAAATAAGGCAGCGAAGCTGCTTCGGAAACAGTACGAGGCCCGACTTGCGCAGGCTGAGGCTCGACACGCGGGGCGCGACCCTGAGAGCGTCGAAGCGATATCCAGTCCAGAGCTCGCCGCCGCGGCCCTGAGCGCCACCCGGGCCGAGCGCCGCAGGCTCCTGGAGCTCCGTGCTGACGGCACCATCGGCGACGACGCCTTCCATCAGGTCGAAGAGGAGCTGGACCGGGCGGAGCTCAGCGCCCAGGTGATCGACCCGGACGGCTGAAGTCACTCCGGCGCAGTATCTTTGGCCGATGACCGCCACAACCGGAATCGACGCCTCCCCGGACCTCGGGGCCGGGCCGGTTCCGACCTCCGCCCAGCGCCGTGCCATCGAGGCTCCGGCCGGTCCCGTCCTGGTCGTCGCCGGCCCCGGGGCGGGCAAGACATTCTGCCTGATCGGCCGGATCGGCTATCTCATCAGGACGCTGGGTATCCCGCCCCGCCGGATCTGCGCGGTGACCTTCACCAACAAGGCGGCGGACGAGATCGCCGCCCGGCTCCGGCGCGATGTCGGCACCGACGCGGCCGACGAGGTCACCCGCGGCACTCTCCACGCGCTGTGTCTCTCGTTGCTTCGGGAGCACGCCGCGCTGATGGGGCTCCGCCGGGGGTTTGGCCTGGCGGACGAGGACTACCAGAAGCGGGTGCTCCGCCGCCTGCGGGTACGGCCCGAGCGCCAGGCCCAGCTCCTCCGACTCTTCGGCCGCCACCAGCTGGAGCACGTTCCCCTCATCGCCGGCGACCTGGAGCTCTTCGAGGCCTACCGCGAAGCCCTCCGTGCCCGGGGACTGCTCGACTACAACGACCTCATCGCCCTC
Source organism: Gemmatimonadota bacterium (assembly GCA_046729675.1). Taxonomy (GTDB): domain Bacteria; phylum Gemmatimonadota; class Gemmatimonadetes; order Gemmatimonadales; family GWC2-71-9; genus CAVVWJ01. Next base: position 15,054 of record JBKPGZ010000258.1, read on the forward strand.
GCGGGCGAGCTGCTGCGGCGTCATCCGCAGGAGGCGGCGGCGATCCGGGGCCGCTGGGATGCGGTCCTGGTGGACGAGTTCCAGGACCTGAGCCTCGCCCAGTACGAAGTGGTGACCGGCCTCGCGAAGGAGCAGCGCCACTGTTTCGCCGTGGGCGACGACGAGCAGTCCATCTACTCCTGGGCCGGGGCCGACCCGAGGATCCTGGAGCGCTTCCGCGACGACTTCGAGGTGGACGGGCCGGTGGTCCTGGACCGCAACCGCCGCTGCTCCCGCCAGATCTTCGAGGCCGCCCGCCGGGTCATCGCCCGCAACCCCGCGCTGTTCGAGAAACGGCTAGAAGCCGACCGGGAATCGGAGCACTGCGTCGTCGCCTACGCCTTCGACGACGACGTCGAGGAGGCCGACTGGCTGCTCGCGGATCTCCGGCGCGACAGGGACGCGTCGCGACTCGAGTGGGGCGACTACGCGCTGCTCTACCGCACCCACGCGATCGGCCAGTATCTGGAGACCCGATGCATCGAGGCAGGGATGCCGTGCCGGCTGGCCCAGGGCCAGTCGGTGCGCGACGACGAGCTGATCGCGTTCGTGCTCGCGTCGCTGCGGGTGATCCGCTCGCCGGAGGACGAGCTGGCGATCGAGGCGTTCGCCGACCGGGTGCTCCCGCGCCAGCTGGTCGAGGAAGTGCGGGCGCGCTACCGCGACTGCGATCTGGTGTCGGCGCTCCGGTCGTTCGGCCGGGCGGCCAAGGGCGACGTCAACGCCCGGCGGGCCTGGCGCTTCGTCTTCCACGTGGAGAACCTGGCCGCGCTGGGCCACACGCACGAGGGCCTGGCGACGCTGGTGGACGAGCTCCTGTCGCAGCGGGTCGGGCGCTACCGAAACCCGCTGGAGGAGCGGGCCGCCGAGCTGAGCGATCCGGCGGCGTATCCCGGTGCGGCAGCGCTGGCCGACAGGATCGGCGACGTGGTCCGGGCGCAGGGCGCGGTCTGGGTCGAGCCGGACCGTGGGCTCGAGATCCCGATCGTCCGCCTGCTCCAGGGCGCGATCGGGGGGGACGTGCGGCGTCTTCGCCCCGGCGATCACCCCTTCCCCGGCGATCTCGTCCTCCGCGCGGGCGCGGTCCGGCCGCTCACGCTGTTCAAGGCGCTTCAGCTCCACCATTGTCGCGAGATGGAGGACCCGTTCCAGGATTACGTCGCCTTCGATCTGGAGACCACCGACCGGGAGATCGCCGACTGCGGGATCGTCGAGATCGCCGCGGTGCGGGTGCGGAACCGCGTCGTGGTGGAGCAGTTCCACCGGCTGGTGCGGCCCGACCGGCCGATCAGCAGGAAGGCGAGCGAGGTGCATGGCTACCGGGACGCGGACCTCTGCGACGAGCCGGTGTTCCACCAGATCTGGCCCGAGTTCCGCGCCTTCGTCGGCGGCGACCTCCTGGTGGCACACAACGGGCAGGAGTTCGACCTGCCGGTGCTCCGCCGTCTCGCGGCGGGACTCCCGGGCGTGGAGACGCTGGTCCTCTACGACACCCTCCCGCTCGCCCGCTCGCTGCTGGACGAGAGCGCGAAGCTGGAGCACCTGGCCCAGCGCTTCGGCGTGGCCGCGGGACGCTCGCACCACGCGCTCGACGACGCTGCCGCGCTGGCGGGCGTGATGCGCCATCTCGGTGCGCTCAAGCTGGCTCGCGCCCGCCGCTGTGCGCTGGTCCAGCTGCTCGGCTGGCTCGGCCTGGCGATGGCGCTGGACGAGGGGGGCGAGCCGACCGGCGAGGAGCGGCTGCTGAGGGAGCTGTCCCTGCCGGCTACGGTCGGGCGCTACGGGGATTGCCTCCAGGTGTACGCCGAAGAGCGGGACGCCGCGGACGCGCCTGCCATGGAAGCGCTGATCGAGCGGCTGGGCGGGGCGAGATTGATCGAGCGGATCCGCACCGAGAAGTCGGCTGCGGAGAAGTATCCCACCTCGGTAGCCCGACTCTCGGCGCTGGTGGCCGCCAGCGCCGCCCCTACGCTGGCGGAGAGCATCGACCTGCTGCTGGCCCGGGTCGCGCTCTCGCGGAGCGACGGCTGCGAGACCGACGAGCACCGGATCAACCTGTTGACCCTGCACTCCACCAAGGGGCTGGAATTTTCCCGGGTATATGTCGTCGGGGCGGAGGACGGCGCGCTCCCCGGGCTGCAGGCGCTGGCCGAGAACCGGGAGCAGGAGATTCAGGAAGCGCGCCGCCTTCTCTATGTAGGAATGACCCGCGCCAAGGACCGCCTGATCCTGACCCGTGCCGGTCTCCGTGGCGGGCGACCCACGGGCGGGGAGGCCTTGCTTCGGGAGGCAGGGCTCGGGGCGAAACCCCCTGAACAAAGAGCGTAAAATGTGAAACGTAAAAAGTGAAACGGAGGGACCGGTCTCCGTTTCACTTTTTTACCCTTCACGTTTCACGCTGTTCATCGTTGTCACAACCCTTCGTCCTGCCTCTCCGCTCCCACCACCCTTCCTTCCGTTCACCCCCCGATAACCGCCGTTGGGCGAAAGCCCAGTGCACGGC
>JBKPGZ010000259.1:0-16567 GCA_046729675.1 Gemmatimonadota bacterium
GTCTGCTACCGCGTGCCCGACCTCGACGCGGCCCTCGCCGCCTGTCGGGCCGCCGGCTACCGCCTCATCGACGAGACGCCGCGCATCGGCGCCGGAGGCCGGAGGATCGCCTTCGTGCATCCGAAGGCGACCGCCGGGATACTGCTCGAGATGACCGAGTAAAATAACAGGCGAAGATGTCGGAAGTTCCCCGTCACTCCTGAGGGGCGGCGGCCGAGTCCTGCCCCGGCATGCAGGGTCGCCCGGGATTTCCCGCAGCGGTGAGGTCCACCTGATTCACGATCCAGGTGCCGTCGGCCAATTTGATCGCCGTAAACGGCACGACCCAGGTGCAGAGCTCGCGCCGGATCTCGACCTGCACCGCGTGGCGTGAATCGCCGGTGCCTTCCGGCACGTCGCCCACGACGCGGTGAGACTCGTTCTGCAGATACGCCTGCATGACGGTGATGCGCTTCTGCCAATCAGACGGCTGATTGGTCTTGGCCGCAGGCCCAGCGGAGGTACCCCAGAGATTGGCCATCTGGGTGACGTTGCTGTCGGCGACCGCCTGCATGAAGGCGTCCACCGCACCTCGAGCGGAGGTGGAGGGCGCCACCGTGGACGGGGCGGAGCCGCCGCCGCACGCAGCGAGAAGGGCGGCGAGGACCAGCGCGCGCGCCTTGATCACAAATGTCTCACCTGGCATATGTTAGCGAGCGAAGTTAATCCCCTGCGAAACCCCGGGCAATGACGGCGACGATGCGGCTCTACATCAACGTGGACCATGTGGCCACGGTGCGGCAGGCCCGCCGCACCGACGAGCCCGATCCCCTCGAGGCCGCGCGCCTCTGCGAGGCGGCGGGCGCCGACGGCATCACGGCGCATCTGCGAGAGGATCGCCGGCACATCCAGGACCACGATCTGGAGCGGATGCGACCGGCGGTGAAGGTCCTCAACGTCGAGCTCGCGACCAGCTCCGAGATCGTGGCGCTCACCTGTCGCCTGCATCCCTACCAGGCCACGCTGGTCCCCGAGAAGCGGGAAGAGATCACGACCGAGGGCGGTCTAGATCTTCTGCGCTCGGGCGGCCGGCTGCGTGAGACTATCCGACGGCTGGATGAGGCGGGGATCCGGATCAGCCTCTTCGTGGACCCCGACCTCGCCACTCTGGACGCGGCCAAGGACCTCGGTGTGCCGGCGGTGGAGCTCCACACCGGCCGCTACGCGAACACCTGGCGTCGAAGCGACGAGGCGCTCGACGAGCTTCGCCGCGCGGCTCGGCACGCGGCGGACATGGGGCTCTTCGTCCACGCGGGCCACGGGCTGACCTACCAGAATGTACGGCCGGTCGCGGTCATCCCCGAGATCGAGGAGCTCAACATCGGCCACAGCGTGATCAGCCGCGCGCTCATGAGCGGGATGTCGAGCGCGGTGCAGGAAATGGCGCGCTTGGTGAAGGGTGCCCGGGTCTGATACCTTATCTGCGATGACCAATCCCCTCGCGACAGCGGATTTCTTCGCACTGGAGGCCGGTGAGTGCCTGGACCGGCTGGAGCTGCTCGCGCGCCGCGACGACGCGCCTCCCGCGGAGGATTTCCTACGCGCAAGCCGGGTGCTGCGGGGCTCGGCGCTCATGGCCTCGCAGCAGGCGATCGCTCGCGCGGCCGGCGGGCTGGAGTCCGTCGCCCGGGCGCTGCGGGAAGGCCGGCGCGCGTGGGATCCCGACTGCCGCGAGCAGGTGTCGCAGGCGATCGAGGAGTTCCGCCGCCTGGTGCGACGGGTACGCGAGTGGGACGACGGCGACACGCTGCGTGCCGGCCGACTCGCGGTCTCGCTCGACACCCTGGCCGGTCGGCCCGCGGCCGAGCCGGGCGAGCAGCGCGGCGAGCGCGGCGAGATCAACGCAGGGGTGCGGGCGTTCGTCGGTCGCGAGGGCGCCCTGATCGCGAGCGCCCTAGATCGCGCCGCGCGGGCGCTTCAGGTCGCTCCGGGCGACCGGGAGCCGCTCTACACCGTGATCCGGCGCATGCAGTCCCTTCGCGGGCTGGCCGAACTGAGCGAGCTCGCGCCGTTGCCCGAGATTCTCGACGGGATCGAGCTCGCGGTGGGTGACCTGACCCGCCTGTTCGCGCCGCCGCCGGGCGTCCACGAGGTGATGGCGGCCGCGGGGCTCGCGCTCACCCGCATCTCCCGCGACATCGCCGAGCGGGGACGCTCCGACCCGGACGCGGAGGAGGCGCGGGTGTTCACGGACCAGCTGCTGCGCGCCTTCGCCGTCGAGCGGGACGTCGTGCCGATCGAATCGCTGTACCTCGAGGGCGATCCCTCACCCGTCGCTCCGGCGTCGGGTCAGCCGCAGTTCGAGGCGCCCGCGCCGCTCGGTCCCCTGGAGCTGGTGAGTCACGGGGAGCACCTCTGCCAGATCGCCGACCTCATCGGCCGTGCCTCCTCGGCTACGGAGCGCGACCTCCGCCTCTACCACCTGATCGGCGCGCTCAGGACCGCGGCCGTGCCCGGACCCGATCCGGTGGCCGGCGCCCTCGCGGTGTTTGCGCGCTCGACCCGGGAAGCGCTCGCGGCCGGCGTGTCCAGTCGGTCCACCGATGAGCTGGTGGCCGGTCTTCGGGCCGCGGGTGAGCTGCTCCGCTCAGTCGCCGACGCCGGCGACCGGATGCAGGTGTCCCGCCGCCTGCTGGACGTCGCTCACAGGATCGACCAGGCCCGCGGCGACACCAAGGAGGTCGCGGCCCCCGAGGCCGAGCCCACCGATGGCCACCGGGCACCGCCGGACGCCGAAGCCGATGTGGTCCCCATCGAGAGCCTCGCGCCCGACGTTCCAACCGCGCCCGCTCCGGCCAAGGCCGGCATGTTGGAAACCAGCTTCAGAACCTTGGAGCGCCTCGAGCGCGAGCGGGGGATGGCGCAGCCCTCGATCGAGGCGTTGCTGGGCGCGCAGCCCTCCGCCGAGGCGGTGGCCATCGAGTCCCTCTGCTACCGCGGCCGGTCCGCGCTGGAGCGAGCGGCCGCCGTCCGCCGAGAGCTCGCCGCCGAGCTCGCCGATGCGTCCGACCTCGCGGCCATCCGACCGCTCCTGCAGGAGCTCCTCGACCTCGTACCGCTCGCGCTTGACGAGTCCTGACGCGGCTGCGCCCGGCCGGCTCGGGCGAAGACGGATTCTTGCCGGGATCGTCGGCGCCGTCCTCGCCGTCGGCTTCCTCCTCTGGGCGCTGCGCGGCGTCCATCTGGACCAGGTGGTGGCTCAGATCCGGAACGCCGACCCCTGGCCGCTTGCTCTCGGCGTCGTTCTCGCGACCCTCACCTTCGTCCTTCGTCTCGCCCGCTGGCGGTTGATGCTGCGGGATCAATCCGGCGCGCCGCTCAAGACGTGGCCGCTGTGGCACGCGATCGCGATCGGGTTCATGGCGAACAACATCCTCCCCTTCCGCGCCGGGGAGCTGGTTCGGGTGTTCGCCGCCACCAAGCTGTCCGGCGCTCGCTTCACCGCGGCGATGTCGTCGGTCGCAGTGGAGCGCGTCTTCGACGCGCTGGCAGTCATTGGCCTGCTCGGGGCCGGGCTGCTCGCTTCCGATCTGCCGTCGGGGGTCGTCGTTGGCGGCGTCTCGCTGACGCACGCAGCCCAGGTGGCCGGCGTGCTCTCGCTGGCCGCGCTCCTGATCGCCGGCGCGATCGTCGCCTTTCCGCTCACGGCGGAGCGCGTGGTGCGGTGGATGCTGCCACCCGGTAGGGTGGTCGACCGGATCGTCGACATGATCGAGGGCATCCGACACGGCCTCGCGTCGTTGCGATCGCCCGGCCTCCTCGCCGGCGTCGTGTTCTGGTCCGTGGCGCTCTGGTTGTTGAACGCGGCAGCACTGTGGGTGACCTTCGCCGCCTTCGACATCCCGGTGGGCTTCGAGGGAGCGCTGGTGCTTCAGGGCATACTGGCGATCGGCATCTCCGTCCAGCTTACGCCCGGATTCGTCGGGCAGTTCGAGGCCGCCGTCGTCGCGGGGCTCGCTCTCTACGGCATCTCCAACGAGGTCGCCAGCTCGTACGCCCTGGCCTATCACGGGGCGACGTTCCTGCCGATCACGCTCGCGGGCGCCTGGTCGCTGGCCCGCACGCCGGTCCACCTGAGCGATCTGCGTAGCGCTCCGGAGACATGACCGCGACAGTCCGCATCCGGGCGCACGCGAAGCTGAACCTCTTCCTCCGCGTCCTGGCGCGCGAATCCGATGGGTTCCACGGCTTGGAGACGCTGTTCTGTCTGCTGGACCTCGCCGACGAGCTGGTCGCCGAGCGGCGCGAGGGGAGCGAGGTCACGATCGACGTGGAGGGCGCCGACGTGGGCCTGCCCGCGGAGAACCTCGCGGTCCGGGGAGCGACGGCCGTGCTCGGCGCCACTCGGGAGCGGTTCGGCGTTCATCTCACGCTCTCCAAGCGAATCCCCACCCGCGCCGGTCTGGGCGGAGGCTCCAGCGATGCGGCCGCCGCTCTGGTGGCCGTCAACCGCCTCGCCGGCGATGCGATCCCGCGTCACGAGCTCCTCCAGCTCGCCGCGAAGCTGGGCAGCGACGTGCCGTTCTTCCTCAGCGGCGCCCCGCTCGCCCTGGCCTGGGCGCACGGCGAGCGGCTGCTGCGGCTGCCGCCGCTGCCGCCGGCCCCCGTCCTGCTCCTGACTCCGCCGGTGCCGGTCTCGACGCCCGAGGCCTACCGATGGCTGGACGAGGCGCGACAGTCCCTGGGCCGCCGCGGCGCGGTCGCGCTCGACCTCGACGCGCTCTCCACCTGGGGCGACATCGGTCGCATGGCGGGAAACGACTTCGAATCGGTGGTGTTCGGCCATCATGCGGCAGTCCGGGCTGCCTTCGAGGCGCTGGTCGGGACGCGGCCGCTGGTGTGCCGGATGAGCGGCTCGGGGTCGGCGATCTTCGCGATCTATCGCTCGGAGCGGGATCGGGAGGACGCGCAAATGATGCTGGGGCGGAAACACGGGACGGTCACTCCGGCCCGGACCCTCTCGAGCCCGCCCCAGGGGCCGGAGGCGGTCCCTTGAGATCCGCTTGACGCCGGCGAGCTAACCAGGAGCGTGTTCTCTCCTGGAGTGGTGTATGTCGGCGTGGTGGAGCTGGGTTCCGGATGTGCCGAAGGTGCGGCGAGGCGGGGAGCGTGCCTATGTGCTTCAGCGGGGGCCGGCCGCGGTCGCTCAGTTGGTCCTGCCGCTGCCGTTTCGCGGGAACGACCCGGAGCACGGTGAGACCGGGTTACGGTGGGCCCCCGTCGTCCTGGCGGGCTACCCCGCCCTGGGCCTCTCGGGCGCGGTGGACCCTTTCGAAGCCTCCGTGATCGCCTGGCTGACGCCGTTCGGCGAGGGGGAGTGGGAGCTCATGCGAGGCGCCGGTCTCCCTGCCCTGGGTCTCCCCCACGGGGCGCTGGTGCGCTTTCCGGATGTGCCGGGCTCGGCACCGAGTTGGCCTAGAAGCGCGGGGTGACTACTCCCGGCCGGCAGGCTCACGCCCGTCAGGTAGGTGAGGCGTCGATGGCACCGGCAATCGGCTACCGGGGAGCCTGTCGCCAGCCCAGAAGCGACAGGCCCCCAAGGCGAAAACGCGGTTACTTGAAGGTCCCGTTGACGTCCAGCCCGTATCCCTTCCACTGTGACGTGGTACGTTCGCTATTCATCCAGTGAAAGTAGCGGGTGTTGGTGCCGAGATCGTAGTTATTGCGAGTGAACCTGTTGTTTTGGCTGGTGAAAACGGCGTTGCTTCCGATAAACTGCATCACACCCGCCGCTCTGCCGGTAGACTGGACCACGGTGTTGTCATGAACGTTAAGGTTGACCAGGTCGTGCACCCCAAATTCCCCTGATCCGCGGTTCGATTCATAGGCGCCGATGCCTGTCCAGTTGTTCTCAACCGTGTTGCCGTAGATCTCCACGTCTCGGCTATTGCTGACGAGGATGCCGGCGTGGTCGACCGGGCTGATGACTCCTTTGGGCGGCCTGAACCCGTTGCGACGGGACACGTTGTTGCGGATCGTGCCCTTGTAGCTGATCTCATAGAAGATTCCGCGCCAGGTGTTGTCCTCGACGCGATTGTTCTCGATCAAGACGTTGATGCAGTCGATGTCGCAATGTAGGCCGTTCCCATCATTGTGGTGCGAGAAATTCCCCCGGACGATGAGGCCGCTCGTCACGAAGAACTTCATCCCGGCCGCCTCCCAGCCGCTAGTGAAGCCCGCCGTGTTGTTGTACGCGGTTTCGTTGCCTTGCACGAGGACGTTGTCGCCTGCGCCCGCGATTCCGGTTTGGCCCTGATGATGCACGTGGTTGCGGAGAATCTGCATCCGCTCGCCACTCCTAATGCCCCTCCCCTGGTTCCAGCGGACTTCGTTGTCCTTCACGATCCAGCCGATCGCTCCTTTCGTCTGGCCATCGATCGTCGCCTCAGCGGGCGGGGTGGCATACTTCTCGATCGTCAGGCCGCTGATGGTGACATTCGATGCGTTGCCTTTGAATGCGAACGCCTTGACACTGGTTTCGACCTTCTTCCCCGTGGGACTGTCCACGAAGTAGATCTTGTCCGCGGCGTAGTCGAAATACCACTTCCCAGGAGCCACCGCGCCCAGGGAGGTCACGTGCTGAAGCAGGACGTCATTGATGAAGAGCTGCTCGGGGTAGAAGCAGCCCGGCCGTTGGGGCAAACAGAAATCCCTGGCGATGGGCTTGATGTTTCCCTGCTGAGTCTGCCCGGTCGCGATCCAGTAGCTACCCGACTTGGTGAAGGTAGTCAGTCGCCGGGCTCCCGAGAGAATCGCCCCGGGCTCGCCTACGAAACTATTCCCACTCTTAGGCACTATCGATTGGAGGCGATGAATCCCTGCCTTGATCTGAAATGTGGTGCCGCCGGGATACTGGTTTACTTTGGCCTGAATGTCCTGCCCAGGATAGATGGTCGTCCCCGTCTCGGCCGCCGCGAGCGTGGAGTCGATTTCGTCGCCGATGCTGTCGGTAGTGATTACGATCCCGTTGTCACTCGGTGTCGAGTCCAAGGTGTCGGCGGCGGGAACTGCGCTGCCGGGGTCTGGGGCGAGGGGGTCATCTCGACTGCAAGCCAGTGCGCCTAGCAGCACCGCGAGATACCAGACTGTGGGATGATTTCGCAATTGACGACGGGCATGGTTAAAGCGGTGGGGCATGTTGTAGCACCCCCTCTCTATCTGCGCAGATGGCGAGTGATCGGTTTGCGTTAGGGGCGCGGGACCGACGCGCGGCACGGCCGAGGCGGTGGCTCCTTCGCGCCATGGTGTGTGGGAATGCCGGCGGGCGACGTCAGTGGGCCCCGCTGGCTGGAAGACGAGATGGCCGCTCCTCACCCGAGTGAGCCGCTCGTAGTCGAAAACGTCCACCGGCTCCTCCCCGTCAGGGCTGGAGAGGAACACAATACGAGTCAGCTGACCCCTCTCACCGTGATCGGCGCTACAATGGCGGCCCCAGTCACACCGAAGGTGCGCGAGATGCTGGAAGCCTATGGGAACCGGCGAGCCGTTGCAGGGGACGATGGTCTACAAGTACCATTGGCGGCCGACGCTCAAGCGGCTCGGGCTGCCGCTCAAGCTGGTGCAGGAACTATTGGGGACATGCGAGCATGGCAATCACTGCCGACGATTCCCGCCGCCGCTCGGCGGCAGGCGGCCGACGTCCTGGCGGCAAGTCTCGCGCTCGCAAGGACAAAACAAGTACAGGAACTGACCCAATGTGGTAAGTTGTTGCCCTGGCCCTTCGTCCAATGGCAGGACAGCGGACTTTGGATCCGTTAATCCAGGTTCGAATCCTGGAGGGCCAATCACACCTATTCAGAGCCCTCGGTAAATCACTCGCCAGACCCGACCTGCCTTGTCGTCGGTGATGTAGAGCGAACCATCCGGCCCCTGTGCCAGTCCCGTTGCGCGGTGGTCGGCACCGCTCGCGGTCGCCGTTCCCGAGCCTTCGAACCCGCTGGCGAAGATCTCGTAGCTCCCCGTCGGGGCGCCGTTGACGAAGGGAACAAAGGCGACGTGATATCCCGGATCGTCGGCTCGGGGTCTGGTCTCGTTGAAGAGGTCACCGTGGAATGCCACGAACGCGCCGCCGAGGTATTTCGCCGGGAACTGCTGCTTGGTGTAGAAGGCCATGGACATCGGCGCCCAGTGGGCCGGGAATGTCATCAGGGGCAGCTTCTTCGTCGCGCAGCGACCGACCACCTGGCCATCACCCCCGTACTCGGGGGCCAGCACTTTCTTGCCCTGCAGGCGGTCGTGATAGCAGTAGGGCCACCCGTAGTCCTCTCCCTGCTTGATCCGGACGAACTCTTCGGAAGGGAGCTGCGCATCCTGGGCCATCGTAAAGATCCGGGGCCAGTTCGTCCCCAGGAGATCGCGGTCGTGTTGCACACCGTAGAGCACCCCCGCGCCCGGTTTGATGGCGAGGGCGATCATGTCGCGAAGACCGGTGGCGAAGCGCACTCCGTTCGACTGCTTCTGCCCGGTACGGGTCGGGTCGAAGCGCCAGACTCCGGCGCGCGTGGCGAGCTCGGGACACGGGTCCTTGCCGGGAGACTCCAGGACCCGATTCTGCACCTGACACGAGTTCGAGCCGGACGCGATGTTGACGTACATGTGGGTCGAGCTGAAGGTGATGTTCTTGGCCTTGTGCTCGACGGCGGTGGGAAGTCCTGAGACGATCGTCGCTGGAGCAGCTGTGGGAACCAGCGCGGTGCCGGAGACCGGGTAACGGAGTATCCGATCATCGGCAGCGAAGTAGACCGCGCCCTGGTACCAGCCGATTCCGGTGCCTCCCAGGGTCCCGAACCGCTCCTTCCGGTTCGCCTTCCCGTCTCCATCCGTATCTCGCAGGGCCAGGATTCCACCGTTGTCCGAGCCATTCGGGGCCCTCCTGAGCGCCACGTAGACGTCGCCGTTCGGCCGCACCGTCACGTGCCGGGCGAGCCCCACTCGATCCGCCACGACGATGGCGCAGAAGCCGGGCGGAAGGGTGATCCCTCCGTTGTCGGCATCACACGTGAGGCTCGCGGCCGGCAGCTGCGGAGCATTGGGAGTAGGCGAGGCGATGTCCGGCGGGACAGGGGTGTGCTCGGTGCAGTTGAGGACGGACAGGAGAGCAACCGCGCTACCGATGCGACGCTGCCTGGGAAGGGATAGTCGGGACACTTTGGCCTCCGCGGTGCAGACCGCTCGACGTGCTGAAGGTCATCACGGCGACATTGTCTCCAAATGTATCAACGCCGACTTTCCTCGGCCTCGTCGCGATCGGAAGCCGGCGCCACATAGCCCGCCACCCGACTCAGCAGGAAGCCCAGGAGCCCGAAGCCGATGATGATCTCGACGGCAACCAACACCCGGGCAACGGCCGCGACCGGGAGGATATCGCCGTAGCCGGTGGTGGAGAGCGTGACGGTGCTGAAGTAGGCGGCGTCGACGAAGCGTGCCAGCGATTGGGAGAAAACCTGCCCGCCCTCGCACCAGGAGACGGCGGAACCGTCGCAGTACAGCGAGAGCCGTTGATAGAGAGCCGCGAAGACCCCGTCGCACCAGATCCAGACCGCGATCGCCAGAAAGAGGGCGGACCACAGGCGGGAGTCCAGCAACCCGGTGGCTCCTACCAGCCGCTTGAGGGACCGCACCAGGGGTCGATAGACGAGATCGAGAACGATGAGCGTGGCCACCAGCGCCCAGAATTCCCAGATCCGCCCGAAGGCCCTCACGTCGGCGCTCAGGGCGCGGAAGGAGCCGTACCACCAGATCAATGTCACCGACGCGAGCAGATGCAATCCTGCGACGAGACCGGCACGCTTGAACCAGGCTGGCGGAAGCGATTGTCCCGGCACGACGCCGGTCACCCTCTTCCAGTGCGTGGGCCGGCGCCTGGCGCTCTCGAGCGTCGCCGTGAGGTTGTAGACGAAGTGGTTCAGTGGTACCAGAAGCAGGAGGGCCAGCGCCGGATGCTCTCGCTCATGGGTGATCGCAGCGCAGAGCAATACTATCCGCCACAGATGCAGGAAGGGCAGCGTGGACTCGGCGAAGCCGGGTGGCGACGGCGCGCGAGCCATTCAGTCGCGGGATTTCATCGTGGTCCTGTCGGGCGACAGCTCGAGCTCACCGGGAGAACATCCCGGCGGTGTCGTTTCCGAAGCTCCGCCACTCCTGCTCGGTGCGATTCACATGCAGCCAGCGGAATTGCCGCAAGGCCGTGTCCCCCAACAGGTATCTGTTTCCGGTAAAGCGGTTTCCTTGGCTCAGGAACACCGGATTACTACCCAGGATTCCCGCGGCCAGCCCGGAGCGCTGCTGGATCGTGTTGTCATGGACCCACAGGTTCGCCACCTCGTACGGACCCCGCGAGCCGCTCCCCCGATCGGAATCGATCGCGCCGATGCCGTTCCTGTTGGCTTCGACGACGTTGCCGTAGATCTCCACGTCGGCACTGGTGTTCACGAGGATACCCGCCCCCTCGAGCACGAACAACGGTGTCCCGGCCGGCAACGCATGGCCGTTGTTCCGCACCACGTTGTTTCGGATCACACAGGCGTAGCTGATCTCGTGGAAGATCCCGCGCCAGTCGTTGTCTTCGACGCGGTTGCCCTCGTAGAGGCAGTCGTTGTTGTCCATGTCGGTCCAGAACCCCGGGCCATGGTTGTGGTGAGAGTAATTGTCGCGTACCACCAGGCGATTGGTGAAGACGAACTTGGTGGCGCCCGCCTCACTTTGCGGCCCCGGCCCGAAGCCGGCGGCGTTGTTGAAGGCGATCTCGTTGCCCTGCACCAGCACGTCGGATCCGGGCCCGACCATCCCGATCTGCCCCTGATGGTGGATGAAGTTGTCCACGACCTGCATTCGATCGGCGATGCGAATGCCCGCTCCGTGGTTCCAGCGCACCTCGTTCCCCCGCACCACCCAGCCGCTGCCCGGCCCCGAATAGCCGATGGCACCCCGCTGCGCGGGAGAGGCGTACTTCTCCACCACCAGGCCTTCGACCGTCACATCCGGAGCCGCGGAGGAGATCGCCCAGGGCAAGACACTGATCTCCACCCGTTTGCCGGTCGGATCGTCCGCGATGTAGACCCTGTCGCTCGCATAATCGAAGTACCACTTACCCGGACTCACGCCCTGCACGGTCGTCACCCGTTGGAGCACCTGGTCATCGATGAAGAGCTCCTCGGGCAGCGCACACCCGGGACGAGTGTCCTGGCAAGCCCCCGGCAGCCGCACCTCGCCTTGCTCCACCTGGCCAGCGTAAACCCAGTTGGACCCCTCTCGGGCCCACTCGGTCAGCAGCCGTGCTCCCACCAGCACAGCGCCGGGCTCGCCGGTGAAGCTCTGCCCCGCCTTCGGACTGATCTGCTGGAGCCGGTAGACGCCGGCCCGCAGCTGGAACGCAGTCCCTTCCGGCGCCGCATTGACCTCCGTCGCCAGGGTCTCTCCCGGGCAGAGGACGGTCAGTGGGGCGCATTCAGCGCCCGGTTCCGGCTCCGGGCCCGGACCCGGTCCTGGTGTCGGCCCCGGCCCCGTCCCGGGTTCGCCTCCGCAGGCGAGCGCCAGGACCAGGAAGGCAATGCGTGCACCCAGCATACGATTCCAAGCGGGCGTGGAGAGATCCGTGATCCCTCATCGTAAGATCGGACATGTCCCTCTCAAGGCAAGACGGGCGCCGACAATCAGCGCCCGTCTCGTTACCCCGCTCTTTTGGCTCCGCTCGCTCAGACGTCTAATTGCTCAGCGTGATGGACCGCTCCGGCGAGCACACCGTCGTGCTTCCCGCCTGGCACACCTTTACCCGCCAGGTAGCGGTGCCCTTGAACTTGTGCGCCGTGGTGTGGCGCCCGTCGTTCGGCGTGGTCGTGATCCTGGTGCCATTGCGGTAGAGATCCACCGAGGCGCCGGTCGCGCCCGACCACAGGTGTGTGATGTAGTGCTTCTCGGCGTCGGTGCGCCCGGAGATCGTCAGCGTGATGGACGAGGGCGGCGGGGGCGGTGGCGCGGAGACCGATACGGAAGCCGAGTGCTGGTGCGTCGCGCCATCGTCGTCCGTCACCGTCAGCGTCACACTGTAGGTCCCGGCCGACGCGTAGGTGTGGCCGGGGTTCTGCGCCGTGGAAGTGGCACCGTCCCCGAACGTCCAGCTCCAGGACATGACGTTGCCGTCGGAATCCATGCTATGGTCGGTGAAGCCGCAGGTGAGGGCGGTGCAAGCCGACGTGAAATCGGCCACGGGGCTCGCGTTCGAACCGGGCAGGCTGACCGTCACCTGCTTCGAGACGGAGCCGTCGGCGCCCTCGTCGTCGGTCACCGTGAGCGACACCGTATAGCTGTTCTCCGCGCCATAGCTGTGCGTCGGGTTCTGCTCGGTCGCCGTCCCGCCGTCCCCGAAGTTCCAGGCCCAGGCCGCGATGCCGCCGTCCCCGTCCGAGCTCGCGTCGGTGAAGCTGCAATCGAGCGCCGTACAGCTCCAGGTGAGGTCCGCCGTGGGCGCTGAGTTCCCCGCTGCTTCCACCGATACCTGCCTCGTCGTGGTGCCCTCCCCTCCCCGATTGTCGGTGACGGTGAGTCCTACCTGGTACGTCCCGCCGGAGGCGAAGGTATACGAGGGGTTGCGCTGGGTGGACGAGCCGCCGTCGCCGAAGTCCCAGCGCCACGCGGCCACGCTGCCGTCGGTGTCGTTGCTGCCATCCGAGAATCGGCAGGTGGCCGCCGTGCAGGTGGGTGTGAACGCGGCGTTGGGAAGTGCGTTGGGCGCGGGCGCGGCGGTCCCGAACTGCGCGGTCGCCGGGTTCGAGCAGATCGTGGTGGCCGCCTCGCACACCTTGAAGACGTAGGTCGCGGCCCCGGTGGCGTTCTTGGAGACGCTCTGCTGCCCGTCGTTTTGGGTGCTCTGGAGAACCAGGCCGTCCCGGTAGATGTACACCATCGAGCCCTGCGCTCTGGTCCAGCTGAGCGTCACCTTGTGTTCCGTGCTGGTAGACGAGGTGGTCAGCGTCAATCCGAGCGGAGTGGTCGGCCCCGGTACCGTCACCTGCCCCGTCACGCTGGCGCTCTCCCCGTCACTGTCCTTGGCGGTAAGCCGCACAGTGTAGGTGCCGCCCGACAGATAGGCGTGGCTCGGGTCCCGCGCCGTCGAACTCTCACCGTCCCCGAAGGTCCACTGCCACTCCGAAAGGTTGCCGTCCGGATCGGTGCTCTTGTCGGCGAAGTTGCAGTTGAGCCCGCCGCATCCACCCAGGAACGCGGCCGAGGGGGCGCCGTTCGGTCCCGGCGAGGGCTCCGACTGCGCGCTGACCTTGACGATCTTGCCGACGGACGGGACGCCGTTCTGGTTCACCAGGAAGATCATGTAGTGACCCGGCGGCGCGTGCGAGCCATTGGCCGGCGCCGTCACGGTGAGCGCCTCGGACTCGCGCGTAAAGGGGAGCCAGAGGAGCCGGGTGTTCATGTCGAACGCGTGGGTCACCGAGCCCAGGCGGATCAGACTGACCTTGGCGATGTCGGTCGGGTTGGGCGTCTGCACGCTGAAGCTGGTCCCCCAACCTACCTGCGTCGGTGCGTCGGTGATCGTCGGCCTCGGGCCCCGCGAGAGATACGGCGGCGAGTACAGCTCGGCGTTCCGCTCCTCCGGCATGTCTGCGCCCTCGCCGCTCCCCGTGTGCAGCACTCGGCCGTCGGGCAGAAGCAGGGTGGTGGAGTGATAGGTCCGCCGGACGGCGTTGCTGGCCATGGTGGTCCAGACGCCGGTGGCGGGATTCCACATCTCCGCCGTCCGGATCGCCTGCGTCACGTCGCTGAAGGCCGCCGCGCTGCTGCCGCCGGTCACCAGCACCTCGCCGGTGGGGAGCACCGTGGCGTTCAGGTTCCGCCGCGCGAAGGCCATGGAGCCAGTCCACTGCCAGGTGGGCGAGGCGGTGTTGAGGTTGATGATCTCCGCCGTGTTGGTCGTCCGCCCGCCGCCGACATAGAGGATCTTGCCGAGCTCGTACATGACGGCGGCGCCGTAGGGCCGGGCCCCGTACTTCCGCGAGCCGACCGTGGTCCAGGTTCCGTTGCCGGCCGTGTTGAGATACCGCGACGTCGTCTGCTCACCGGCGTAGAACACCAGGCCGTTGGGCGCGACGAAGGTGCGCGGGTAGTACGGCAGTACCAGGCTGGCGTTGCTCAGCTGGCGAATGCCGCTGGACGACCAGACCTCGGGCTCGGCCACCTCGTCGCCCACCTGGTCCCGGCCGGCGATGATGAGAACGGAACCGTTGGCCAGGGTCGTATTGGTCGGGTACCACCGACCCCGCCGCATGGGGGACGACTTCGTCCAGGAGTCGGTGGACGGAGAGTAGATGCTGATGTCCGGGATGCCGTGGTCGCTGGAGATGTGCCCGCCCGACACCAGCACCCGTCCGTCGGGCAGCAGGCTGTGCCCGGCGCAGAAGAGCTCCTCCTGGCTCGGCACCTCGGTGAACTCGCCGGTTTCGGGATCCCAGGTTACCGGTGGGCCGATCAACCCCCAGGAGAGCACCTTCCCGTTGGGCAGGAGGCTCAGGTGGATGGCGACCGAGGGCCAGGGGAACGGCGCCGTCCAGCTCCCCACGTCGGCCGCGGTGGCCGAGGCCATCAGGCTCGCGACCGGCGCCGCCCCGCAGGGTCGGTGCAGGTTCCGCCGGCGCACCACTCGGTCCCCGTCCTGGTAGAGCTCGACGATCCCCTGCTTGACCGTTTCCAGCTCCGTCTCGCTGAAGCCCGGGTCCTCGATGGGGCCCGGCGGCAGGGTGATGCTTCCCGTCTCCGATGACCCGATGACCCGCCAGGTCAGCTCCACGGTGCGGGGGTTCGAGTTGGTGGCGAGGAACTTGTTCCCGCAGACGTACACCAGGTCGAGGGGGGCGAGATTGCCGGGCTCGTCGCTGCTCAGCACCTCGGGGCGCGGCTCGACCCGCGCCGGCGGTGACTGAGAGTCGTCGCCGCATCCACCGAGCAGGAGGAGGGCGCCGCAGAGCACGAGCGTGGGGCCGAGCCCCCGTCGGGTGAACCGCATGTGAGCTCCAACGACTTATCGAGGAGGTGGCGAGGGCTCGACCGGTGCCGACCGGGACGGGCGCACGCGGCGCGATAATCGCACAGCGCAGACCCCATGCCCCGGCCGCATGAAAGTACCTTCAGCGGGTGCAAGCGAAAGGTGACCGCCCATGGCACACCGCAAGCTATTGCACCCCAGCATGATCGACGTTTACGCTGAAGTTGTTTCTGAAGCCACGACAGCTTGGTTCGAATTGCGCTGCCCTCGCCCGGCTTCAATATTTGCAGCGGGAATGCGACGACTTCCTGTGACGGCATGCCAACGACGCTGATCTGTTTCGAGTGCCGCGAAAGCGTTCGCGCCACCGACCGCTACTGCTCGCGGTGCGGAGCCGAGTTGGCCGCAAGCTCGCTTTCCCCGCCGATGGACGGCCGCCCCCACCCCGACGACGATCCCGAATCCCCCTGGGCAGAAGTCGTGCAGCGCTTGCGCCGCGCCACCCGGGGCGAGTTCGACATCGGCCGCGAGCTGGGCCGCGGCGGCATGGCGGCCGTGTTCCTCGCCCACGACATCGCCCTCGATAGCAAGGTCGCGATCAAGGTCATGTCGCCCGGGCTCCTGATGGGCGAGGGCATGATCGAGCGGTTCAAGCGGGAAGCGATCACCATCGCGCATCTGAATCATCCGAACATCGTCTCCTGCTTCTCGGTGCGTCAGGCGGAAGGCCTTCACTTCTTCGTGATGCGCTACATCCAGGGTCGCTCCCTGGAGCAGATCATCGGCGAGGCCGGCCGGCTCCCGATCCCGATCGTGCGGTCCATCCTCTTCCAGGTGAGCTCGGCCCTCACTTACGCCCACCGCTCCCGCGTCGTGCATCGCGATATCAAGCCGGCCAACATCCTGATCGACGTGGACGGGAACGCGGTCGTCACCGATTTCGGTATCGCCAAGGTGGCGAGGCTCCCCGGTCACACGCACACGGGCGCGCTGGTCGGCACGCCGGCGTACATGAGCCCGGAGCAGTGCGCCGGCACCGAGGTGACCGGTGGCACCGATCAGTATTCGCTCGGCGCCGTGGCCTACGAGATGATCACCGGCGAGGCCCCCTTCACCGGCTCGACGCTCACCGTCATGCAGTCGCAGGTCGAGACGCCGCCTCCGCCCATCCGGGACCGTTGTCCCGACTGCCCGCCCGACCTCGAGACCGCCGTCATCCGCATGCTGGCGAAGGACCCGGCCCAGCGCTTCCCCGGGATGGCCGAAGCGAAGGCCGCCCTCGGCGCGGCGCCGCTGCCGGAGGGCGATCCCCTGCTCGCGGAGCTTTGCCGCCTGGCCGCGCCCACGGCTGAGGAACCGGCTACGCCGCCCAGCCCCGCCAGTCCTCGTATCACACCGCAGCGCTCGGTGGTGCATTCCGGTCTCCGCGGATCGGCACGCAGCATCACCATATTGCCGCCTCCCGCCGAGCTCGCCGTGGGCGAGGGGTTCGCCTTGATCGCGCTCGTGCGCGGCGAGCGCGGCGCCCCGCTCCCGGGC
>JBKPGZ010000260.1:0-7840 GCA_046729675.1 Gemmatimonadota bacterium
GTGTGCTTCGTGCCTTCGTGGTGAATCTTTCTGAGGCGGCGGGGCTGGGCTCCTTGTCCTCTGTACCCTCCGTGGCTCCGTGGTGAAGGGGTGGCGTGGTGGCGGGGCGAGCCGGAGGGTAGCGGGGCGAACCAGCGAGATCAGCGAGGCGCGGGGGCAGGCTCCATCGAGACGATGCGGCGCACCGCGATGGGAAGGCCGACCTGGCAGCCGGTATCGGAGTCGTCCGCGGTCTGGCCGCTGACCGTCGCCCGGACTCCGTCCTGGAGCAGCTCAGCTGGGGCCTGGTCGGGCAGGAGCTCGTAGTGCCGGCCCTCCCCGTCGTCCAGGCGCCAGCACCCGTCGGCCTTCGCCACATACACGACCGTGCCGCTGATGAAGAGCGTGCCGGTGCTGCTGTCCGTGATGATGACGCACTGACTGGTGCTTCCCGTTGCCGAGAGCAGCAGTGGAAGGAAGGAGTTGAGCAAGGCGCGACGTTCAGTCATCGGGGCTCTGCGCCCGCAGCTCGAGGAGCTCCTGCACCCGCTCGACCAGCTCGTCGGGTAGAAACGGCTTCTGCAGGAAGGGCACCGAGGCGTCGAGCAGCAGGCGTCGGGCAAGCTCGTCCCCGGTCTGCCCTCAGATATATAGTACCCCAATTCGCGGCCGTTGGCGACGGAGCAGGTCGGTCAGCTCCTGCCGCTCCATCCGGGCATCACCATGACGGCGCGATCGGCGCGAGGCGTGAGAGTACGGCGGAGACCAGGGAAGGTCTACTGCTTGACCCAGGTGGGTCGGAGGTCCGCGGTCACGTGATCGACCAGAGTCGCCACGATTTCGCCATAGGCTTCCTCACTGTCGCGCACCGCGACCGAAGGCAGGCCGCCGGCCAGCGCCACGCGTCCCACGGTCCCGCTCGCTGCCGAGCTCGAGCGCCACAGCGTTCCACCCGCACGAGTGGAGAGCAGCCGTACTCCGAGCTCGGCGGAGACCGTCGCCCGCAGCCTGAGATCGTCCACGGCGACGTGGGCCTTCGGCTTCACTCCCGAGACCTTGAGCTCGCCCACGAACACCACGGGAATGCCTTTCGCCTCTCCGAGCTTCTGGGCCAGGACGATCGGATCAGTGCCGCGTGGGAGCGAGCGCAGGACCGAATCCGAGGGGGACAGCTCCAGCAGCTCGACCCCGGGTTGGCCGGCGAGCAAGGCCTCGGCGAAGCGCCGGGTGGCGAGCTCGCCCATGCCGCGGTGCTCCTCGGCGGCCGAGAAGGTGACCAGGGCCACTTGGCCGTGCTGACGGAGGTCGAGCCGGGGCGGGACCTGAGCGTACTTCGACGCGCAGGCGGAGAGCGCCAGAGTGCCGCAGACCGCGAGGGCCCACCGCGCCAGGGGGTACCGTGAGCCGCTGAAACCAGGCATTTGGACCATCGCCCGAAAGGGGGAGCCCCCCAGCCAAGCAAGAGGTGCGCCGCCCGGGGTGGCTCGCCAAAACTCGCCGCCGGAGCCAACTTCACTTCTGCGCCTTGCTGCACTCCGCACCCCTTCCTCGATCCGGAGTCCGACCATGTTCCGCCGCACACCCTGCAGTGCCCGGCCCGCCTCCCTCGTGGCCCTGGCCGGCGCCCTGCTCCTGCTTGCCAGCTGCGCCGGCGTTACGCCCATCGGCGAGCTGCTGGACAATCCTGCCAAGTACGACGGCAAGACCGTGCGGGTGGAGGGCGAGGTGAAGGAGTCCGCCGGCGGCCTGGGCCTCGGCGCCTACCAGGTACGGGACGACACCGGCACCCTGACGGTCGTGAGCGAGACGGGTGGCCCGCCGCGCAGCGGCTCCAGGATCAACGTGAAGGGCACCTTCCAGGCGCTCATCACCCTGGGCGCCCGGAGTCTGGCCGTGCTGCGCGAGGAGAGCCGCGAGTCGCGCTGAGTCGCCGACATGGCCGACCGCCCGTCCTCCGACCACGTGGCCGCCTGGCGCGCGCTGCTGACCGCACATGCGGAGCTGACCGAGCGGATGGATGCCGCTCTCCGGGCCGCGGACGTGATCCCGCTCCGGTGGTACGACGCGCTGTTTTCGCTGTACGAAGCCCCGGGCCGCCGTCTCCGCCTGGCGGAGATGGCGAGGGCGACGTTATTGACTCGGAGCGGACTGAGCCGGCTGGTGGACCGGCTGGAGCAGGCAGGGCTCCTCACTCGGGAGCCGTGCGAAGACGACGCGCGCGGCGCCTTCGCCGTGCTCACCCCCCAAGGACTCCAGGCACTGCGCCGATGCTGGCGGATCTATGGCGCTGAGATCGAGGCGAGAGTGGGACGGCGGCTAACGGCATCCGAGGCGAGGACCCTGCGCGCCCTGCTGACGCGACTCGTGGAAGCGGCCTGAACCGGCCTATATTCGTCGCACTCGATTCCCTCCGCAACGAGATGCCCATGTCCATCGGTGCCAGCTTCCTCGAGCAGGTGGATCGCGCGTTCGATCGCGCCGCCCGGCACACCGGGCACGACCCCACGCTGCTCGCCAACATCAAGGCCTGCAAGAATCTTTTCTACACCAGCTTCCCCATCAAGCGCGACGACGGCAGCATCGAGGTGATGCACGCGTGGCGCGCGGAGCACAGTCACCACAAGCTTCCCACCAAGGGCGGCATCCGCTACGCGGAGACCGTGGACGCCGAAGAGGTACAGGCCCTGGCCGCGCTCATGACCTACAAGTGCGCGCTGGTGGACGTGCCGTTCGGCGGCGCCAAGGGCGGCATCCGGCTCAATCCCAAGCGATACACGCCAGCGGAGCTGGAACGCATCACCCGTCGCTACGTCTTCGAGCTCACCCGGAAGAACTTCATCGGCCCGGGCCTGGACGTTCCCGCACCCGACGTGGGCACTGGACCGCGGGAGATGGCCTGGATCGCCGACACCTACAGCCAGCTCCGCTCCGGCGAGCTCGACGCGCTAGGCTGCGTGACCGCGAAGCCGGTGAGTGCCGGCGGGATCCGGGGGCGGGTGGAGGCCACGGGCCGGGGCGTGTTCTACGGCGTGCGCGAGGTCTGCACCGTCAAGGAGGACATGAAGGCGCTCGGGCTTTCGACCGGGCTCGAGGGGAAGCGGATCGTGATCCAGGGACTGGGCAACGTGGGCTATCATGCGGCGCAGTTCTTCCAGCGGGCCGGCGCGCTCCTCGTCGGTCTGGCCGAGTCCGAAGGCGCCATTGCGAATCCCAAGGGGCTGGACATCGAAAAGGTGATGACCTACCGGAGGGAGCGGCGCTCGATCCTCGACTTCCCCGGCGCCACCAACCTCGCGCGGCGGGAGGATGCGCTGGAGCTGGAATGCGACATCCTCATCCCGGCGGCGCTGGAGCGGCAGATCACCGAGGAAAACGCGCCGCGCCTCCGGACCAAGATGGTAGTCGAGGCGGCCAACGGTCCCACCACCCCCGAGGCGGACGAGATCCTGAAGAACAAGGGCGTGATGGTTGTGCCGGACGCCTACGTCAACGCCGGCGGGGTGACGGTTTCCTATTTCGAGTGGGTGAAGAATCTCGGCCACGTGCGATTCGGGCGGATGCAGAAGCGCTTCGAGCAGGGCGCCTACGGCCGCCTGCTGGAGGCGGTGGAGGGTGTGACCGGGCGGCAGTTCACCCCCGAGGAGGTCCAGCGGGTGACTCAGGGCGCGAGCGAGGAGGACCTGGTGAACTCGGGGCTCGAGGAGACCATGATGGGGGCGTATCACCCTATCCGCGAGATCTGGAAGCGCCACGGGGGCAAGGAGGACATGCGCATCGCCGCCATGATCGTGGCCATCGACAAGGTGGCGACGAGCTACGAGCAGCTGGGGATCTTTCCGTAAGGAGGTAGGGCGGTCAGGGCACGCTGTCATCCCGAGGAGCGTAAGTGACGAGGGATCTTCTCACCCGGTCTCCGATGACCGCCCGAGAAGATCCCTCGCTTCGCTCGGGATGACAGGGTAGGCTCGGTCCGCCTGACCGCCCGACCGCCTACCGCCACACGAACCGCGGATGGTTCCTGATCGGATCGAAGTTCGGATCGATCCGGAAGAGTCCAGCGGCGCGGAGGCCCGGCTCGGAGACCAGCGCCTCGAGCCGGTCGATCGCGCCGTCGGGCTGGCCGGCGAGCACGTAGATGCGCGCGATGGCGTAGCGGACGTAGGAGGTCTGGCTGTTCTGGTCCTTCGGCCGCTCCCGCTCGGCCCGCAACGCCTCGGCGATCGCCTCCTTGTACCGGCCGGCGTAGGCCAATCCCAGCCCTCGCATCGCGATCAGCTGATTCCGGTGCAGCTGGTCGCCGTACTGGGCCAGGAGCGCGGTGAACGCCGCGGCAGCGCTGTCGCCCCAGGCCCGGGCCAGTTCCCGCTCCCCGCGGAGCCAGTGGACCTGTGCCCGCGCCACGGCAAGATCCGCCACGCTGCCGTCGAGATCCGCGGGCGTGAGCGTCAGCAGCGTGCGGCGCCCTTCGTCGTCCAGGGCCCAGACCAGATCCTCACGCAGCGCCACGTACGCCACGAACCGGCGGCGCCCCGCGATCTCCTCCATCGTGCGGAATACCTGGCGGAGGCCCTCCAAATCGCCTTCCATCGCCGCCAGGCGGGCGCGATTGTGGGCCAGGCTCATGCTGCTGGGCCGCAGCGCTCGGGCCCGCTCCAGCATCGCCCGCGCGTCGTCGAACCGGCGCAGGCGCATGTAGGCGATGCCCAGGTCGTTGAGCACAGCGGGCGACTGGGGATCCACCCGGACCGCCTGCTCCAGGTCCACCACGGCGTCGCTCCACAGCGCCAGGTCCACCTCCGCCTCCGACGCCGCATCCAGCAGATCGCTCCGGCTCGGCGCGATCCGGAGGGCGGCCCGATACTCGGCCAACGCGGCTCCCGGGTCACCGCGGACCACGTGCAGGTAGCGGCCGCGCGCCTTGCGGGTATCGGGCGACTCCGGCGCGAGCGCCTCCGCGCGTTCCACCGCGATCCGGGCCTGCTCCGCGTCGTCCGCCCGCATGCCGCCGAGCCGCATGGCGTCCACGTGCCCCGCCGCGAGCTCGGCCCAGGCGGCGGCGAAGCCGGGATCGATCTCCACCGCCCGCCGGTAGGCGGCGAGGGCGCCGCGCAGCGCATCGGGGGCGACCTCGCCCGACCGGAGCTCGCGGCCGTGCAGGTACAGCGTGTACGCCTCGAGGCTATCGGTCGGGCGCAAGGTGAGGTCCCGCCGGGCCGGGGCTGCGAGCGCGAGGTTGAGCGCGTCGGCGACCTCACCCGCGATCTGCCCCTGAATCTCGAACACGTCGGTGAGCGCCGCGTCGAACGATTTCTGCCAACGCGTGGTGCCGGTGCGGGCGTCCACCAGCTCCGGACTCACGCGTACGCGCGAGGCCTGGCCCGGACTCTTATCCCACCGAACCGTTCCTGTCAGCAGGTACTGCACGTCGAGATCCTGCGCGATGTCCTGGGGCGTCTTGTCCTCGCCCCGATATCTGCTGGAGCTCGACCGGGCGATCACCTCCAGCCCTGAAACGACGGCCAGCTTGCCGCGAACCTCGTCGGCGATGCCGTCCGCGAAGTACGCGTCGGTGGTGTCGCCCAGGTTCTCGAAGGGCAGGACGGCGAGCCGGGTGCTGGGCGTGATCGCACCGATGTCCACCGCCGCGGCGCTGTCGGTGGGGTCGGTCGCCCGGGTATAGAGGAACCCGCCCGCGAGCAGGGCCGCCGCGGCCCCGGCGATCCAGACGGCCCGGTTGCCCCCCGCGGCGGCCACGCGCGCGGTCGCGTTGGGATCGGTGGTGAATTGGCCGCCGCCGAGCGCCGCACCGAATTCGGCCATGGTGGCGAAGCGGTCGCCCGGCTTGAGCGCCAGCGCCCGATGGAGGGCCTCCTCCACCTCGGGCGGCACCTCGGGCCGCGAGGTGCGCACCTTGGGCGCCGGAGTCGTGAAGCGGCGGACGATGAGATCGTGGGAGGACGAGCCGGTGAACGGTGGCGCGCCGGTGAGCATCTCCTGGCAGGTCGCCGCGAGCGCGTACTGGTCGGCCCGCGCGTCCACCACGCCCTCACCCGAAGACTGCTCCGGAGCCATGTACGCCGGGGTGCCGAGCGCCACGCCCATCTCGGTGAGCCGCTGCTCGCTCGGGCTCTCGACCGCGCGCGCGATTCCGAAGTCGGCCACCTGGGTCGAGCCGTCCTCGGTCAGGAGGAGGTTCTCCGGCTTCACGTCGCGGTGGACCACGCCCTCCTTGTGGGCGTAGCTCAGCGCCTGCGCGGCCTGGCGGGTGATCCGGAGCGCCTCGTCGATCGGCAGGATCCCCTCCCGTCGCAGCCGCTCGCGGAGACTCTCGCCCCGCACGAAGGGCATACTGAACCAGAGGCGCCCCGCCGCCTCGCCCGAGTCGTACACCGACAGGACGTGGGGATGGCTCAGCCGGGCGGCGACCCGGATCTCGCGCTGGAACCGCTCGGCTCCGAGCGATGCCGCGACATCGGGATCCAGCACCTTGAGGGCGACGAGCCGGTCGTGCTTGAGGTCGCGGGCCAGGTAGACGGTGGCCATCCCGCCGCGCCCGAGCACGCGCTCCAGCACGTACCGGTCGCGCAGTGCCTCGGCCAGGGGATTGGAAGTGGCGGCCACGGAAGTTGGGACTGGTATGCTGCGGAATCTCACCCAGCGGCGACCGCGACGCCAGCCTGGAGTACGCAGGTCGTGGTTTGCTCCGCCGGTTGGGAGGGTATAGCATCATCCCGTATGACGCTCACGCCCTCCGCGCTCCCTCCGTCGCCCGGCATCGTCCGCATCAGCCCCTTTGCGGCGCTGGTCTCCCGGTTTGATGAGCTGATCACCAGCTCATCCTCGATGGTCCTCTACTTCATCCACTCCCGGCGGTGGCGGGAGAACCATGCGAGCGCGATCAAGGGCTTCATGGCGAAGGCGGAGACCACCCTGGAGGTGTTTCTGCCGGACCTCGAGAACCACGAGCTGATGTTCTCGCTGGAGAAGCACTTCGATGATGGACCGTTGATCCCGGCCCTGGTGGAGGACGCCTACCGCTACTTCGCCCGGCTGGCCCGGGAATACCAGAAGCCGGTCCAGGTGCGGTTGTTCGGGCGGTATCCGACGTACTCGTTCTACCGCTTCGACGACCGGGCCATCATGGCCATGTACTCCAACAGCGTCGCCAAGAAGGAGCTGCCCGCGTTCGAGGTGACGGTGGACGGATTCCTGGGGAGCTTCCTGGCCGCGGACATCGAGGATCTGCGCCGCGAGTGCCGGGTGCGGAACCCGGACGATCTGGAAGCCGTCATCACCAACGCGGACGGCCACGCCTGACGCTCAGGCCCTGCCTCCCTCCAGGACCTCTGCCTCGAGCTCCGGGGAGCGCGACAGGTCTTCGATGATGAAGAAGTGGGTGATCCGATCTCCGCAGACGTGGAGCAGCATGGCGAACTCCCCACCGAGCGTGACGCCACGGGGGATGGTGAACCGCTCCGCTCCGACAGCCACCACGCGCTCACCTTCGCCGTAGCAGCGGACCTTCCAGAAGCTTACGATGTCACCGAGGGCGGTGAAGTAGTCCACGACCGCGTCGGGCCCGCGGGCCTCGACCACCTCGGCCTCACCGGGCGGAGTCACTTCGAAGACGACGTCCTCGGCGAGGTGTGCCGCGAGGTCGCGGAAGTCGAGCGTGGCGAAGGCGTCGTCGAACAGGCGTTGGATGAATGTGGCGTTCGTCATAGAGCGATACCGTCGGTCTGAGCCTTGATGCGCTGAGTGCGCGGAACCTGTGGCCAGGAGACGCCTTTCGCCGACCCTTGTGACGGGACTGTTACTTCCCCCGGCTGCGGGATGAGCTATGGCTAGCACGGTCCGGGGT
>JBKPGZ010000261.1:0-11998 GCA_046729675.1 Gemmatimonadota bacterium
GTTTGGGGCCCAACTTCACTTGTGTGTGTCGGGGCCCGCCCGGGGGGCGGGGGGGGTGCGAGTGTGTCGCGCTGTGCTTGCGGGGGGGCCGCCCGCCCCCCCCCCCCCCCCCCCGACCGCCGACGAGGTCATTCCCCAGGCGGAGTTCGAGCGGCTCGCCGAAGAAGGCCGGTTCCTCGAGATCTGGAACCTGGTCTTCATGCAGTTCGATCGCTCGGCGGACGGCACGCTCACCCCGCTGCCGAAGCCCTCGGTGGACACCGGGGCCGGGCTGGAGCGGATCGCCGCGGTCATGCAGGGTGAGGACGACAACTTCCATACCGACCTCTTCCAGCCGCTGATCGATCGCGTCGGGGAGCTGGTGGGTGTGCCCTATGATCGCAACGCGGAGAACCGGGCATCCTACCGGGTGCTCGCCGACCACGCGCGGGCGGTGAGCTTCCTGCTGGCCGACGGCGTCTATCCGAGCAACGAGGGTCGCGGCTACGTGCTGCGCCGGATCCTCCGCCGCGCGGTGCGCCACGCCTGGCTGCTGGGTCGTCGTGAGCCGACCGTCGCGCCGCTCTCCGACGCGGTCGTGCGTCAGATGGGCGAGGTCTACCCCGAGCTGACCGCCAAGGCCGGCTACATCCACGAAGTCACCGAGACGGAAGAGCGCCGCTTCCTCGAGACCATCGAGGGCGGGCTGGCGCGGCTGGAGGAGATCTTCGCCTCCGGCGCGACGACGATCTCCGGCGAGGACGCGTTCAAGCTCTACGACACCTACGGGTTCCCCATCGATCTCACCCAGATCATCGCCGGGGAGCGCGGTGTGGGCGTGGAGCTGGCGGGCTTCGAGCGCGCGCTGGACGAGCAGCGTGAGCGCTCCCGGGCGGCCCGTGCGGGCTCCCGCAAGGAAGGAAAAGCCGGCGCCCCAGCGGTCCGCACCGGTAAGCGCGACAAGTGGCGCTCGGTGAAGCGCGGCAAGCAGCGCTTCGTCGGCTACGACACCACCGAGGCGGACACCGAGGTCCTCGCCTTCCGCCAGGAGGGCCCGCGGGTCGAGCTGGTGCTGAAGGAGAACCCCTTCTACGCCGAGTCGGGTGGCCAGGTGAGCGACATCGGCGGCGTCAGCGGTGAAGGCTGGTCGCTCAGCGTGGACTCGGTGCGGAAGGACCCGAAGGGAACCGTGGTCGGCGGAGAGTTCGCCGAGGCGTTCGAGCCCACCGGGCTGCACGCCGCCGTGGACACGCCCCGCCGCCGGGACATCGAGCGCAACCACAGCGCGACCCACCTGGTGCACTACGTCCTCCGCAAGCGACTCGGCACTCACGTGCGGCAGCAGGGGTCGCTGGTCCAACCCGAGCGCCTGCGGTTCGACTTCTCTCACCACGGCCCCATCGAGCCGGCCGCGCTGCGCGCCATCGAGGACGAGGTCAACGACCTGGTCCTCGCCAACGACGTGGTCAGCACCCGCGAGATGCCCTACGCCGACGCGCTGGCGCTCGGAGCAATGGCGTTCTTCTCCGAGAAGTACGGCGACGTCGTCCGGGTGGTGCGGATGGGACCGTCGATCGAGCTCTGCGGGGGCACCCACGTGCGCACCACCGGGCAGGTCGGGCCGTTCCGCTTCACCGGGCAGACCGGCGTCGCCGCGGGCGTGCGCCGGATCGAAGCGGTCACCGGCAGCGGCGCGCTCCGCGCGCTGCGCGAGCAGGAACAGCGGCTCGCCCAGGTGGCGGAGACGCTGAAGGCGCAGCCCGAGCACGTGCTCCGCCGGCTGGAGCAGCTGCTGGAGGAGCGGCAGCGCCTCGAGGCGCGGCTCCAGGAGGCGCTCCGCACCGGAGGCGGCTCGGCCATGAGCGGGGACCGCACCACCGTGGACGGCGTGGATCTGACGATCGCCGAGACCACCAGCGACGACCGCGCGGAAGTCGGCCGGATCTCGGACCAGTTCCGCGAGGGCAAGCGCAACGGGGTGCTGGTGCTCTTCAGCACCGGGGGCCGCGGCGGCATCCATGTCGCCCTCACCGACGACCTGGTGCGCGCCGGGCGCAACGCCGGCGACCTGGTGAACCGTATCGCCGCACTCAGCGGCGGCCGAGGAGGTGGGCGTCCGCACTTCGCCTCGGCCGGCGCGGGCGACGCCACCAAGCTTCCCCAGGCGCGTGCCGCCACCCGGGACCTCGTCTCGGCCTGGCTCGGGGGCGCCCGCGCCGAAGGGAACGGCGCCTGACGTCCCACTGGCTGGAGCGGGAGACGGCCGGCGCGCCGGAGAGCTTGCGCGAGCGCGTGCTGTCCCATGCCGGCTCCAGCGCCACATCGCCCGAGGCCCTGGCGGCGTCCGGCCGGCGCGCGCTCGACCGGGTACTCGCTCGCGTGGGCGATCGCTCGGTGGCGCTCGATCTCCTTGCCGCAGACGCCCTCGTGACCCTCGCCCTGCTGGCACAGGCCCAGCTTGCGCCCGAGCGGCTCGATGCCTTCGCCGCGGCCCTGCTCCGCGACGGGTCCGCCGCCGCGTGATCGATCTCCATTCCCATCTGCTGCCCGCGGTGGACGACGGCTCGCGCTCCGTGGCGCAGTCGGTCAAGGTCATGAAGGAGCAGGTGGCGCGCGGCGTCACCGACATCTGTCTGACGCCCCACGTCCGCGCGGGCGACCTCGCGAAGGCGCCGCCCGCAGCCCACGAAACTGCGTACGCCTCGCTGGAGGCGGCCGCTCTCCCGCTGCCCCGGCTGCATCGCGGCGCCGAGGTTATGCTCGACCGCCCGCTCCCGCCGAACACGCCCTACGCCCGACGCTACACCATCGGCGGCACGCGCTATCTCCTGGTCGAGTTTTCCCGGATGGTCGCGTTCGATACCGTCTGCACCGCCCTGCATCGGGTGGTCGAGGCGGGCCTGCTGCCTCTGCTGGCGCACCCCGAGCGCTACACCTGCTGCAGCCCGGAGGCGGTCGCGCGCTGGCGCGAGATCGGCGCGAGCATGCAGGTGGACGCGACGACGCTCATTACGCCCCAGTCCCGGGGCCACCGGGCGCGGGCCCTGGTGGCCGCCGGCCTGGCCGACATTCTCGCGGCGGATAACCACGGCGACGAGCGGAGCATCGGGACCGGGCGACAATTCCTCGAGGCCCAGGACGGCGCCGAGCAGGCAGACCTGCTCACCCGGGTGAATCCGCGCGCGATTCTGGACGACGCGCCGCTCACGCCGGTGCCGCCGGTGGAGCTCCGTCGAAGCTGGGTGCAGAAGATCCGCCAGCTCCTCGAGGGCGGCGAATGACCGCCGCGGCGATCCGCGCGGGGCTCGAGGCGCTGGCGCGCTCGGCGCTCGACAGTGCGTCGCTTGCCGAGCAGGTAGCGTCGACGGCGCGGCGCTACGGCGAGACCCTGCAGTCGGGCAGGACCCTGTTCTTCTGCGGTAACGGCGGAAGCGCGGCCGACGCGCAGCACCTCGCCACCGAGTACGTAGTGCGCTACGCGGCCACGCGCCGTCCCCTCGCCGCCGTGGCCCTCACCACCGACTCCTCGCTCCTCACCGCCGCCGCGAACGATCTCGGCTTCGAGCGCGTGTTCGCGCGCCAGGTGGAAGCGCTTTGCCGGCCCGGCGATCTGTTGGTGCTCCACAGCACCAGCGGCGAGAGTCCCAACCTGCTCGCGGCCGCGCGCGCGGCGCGGGAGCGCTCGGTGGCGACGGTGGCCTTCCTGGGCCGAGGAGGCGGCGCGCTCGCGGCCCTGGTGGACGAGGCTATCGTGGTGCCGTCCGAGGACTCCGGCCGGATCCAGGTGATCCAGCTCGCGCTGGAGCACCTGATCGTGGAGCTGGTGGAAGCCGCGCTGACCCGCAGCGCATGATCACCCTGAACGGGAAAACGGCGCTGGTCACCGGTGGCGGCCGCGGGATCGGACGCGCGGTCGTCGTCATGCTGGCGCGCGCCGGCGCCGACGTGGCGATCGGCTACCGGAGCCGGTCCGCCGAGGCGGACGAAGTGGCTACAGAGGTGAGGTCGCTCGGGCGGCGCGCGATCGCGGTGGGCGGCGACCTCGCCGACCCCGGTGTCTCGGTGCACATGGTCGCTCGAGTAGCGGAGACGTTCAACCGGCTGGACATCTTCGTCGCCAACGCCGGCGTCTGGCCGCCCGAGGACGTGCCGCTGGCGAAACTCCCCGCCGAGCGCTGGCGCGACACGGTGACGGCCAACCTAGACGCCGTCTACCACTCCACCCGCGCCACGCTAGGACTGATGGGACTGGGCGGCCGAATCGTGCTCGTCTCCAGCACCGCGGGCCAGCGGGGCGAGGCGGGCCACGCCGACTACGCCGCGACCAAGGGCGCGCTGATCGCGCTCACCAAGTCGCTCGCCATCGAGTGCGCGCCCGACATCCTGGTCAACTGCGTGGCGCCCGGCTGGGTGGACACCGAGATGGCCGCACCCGCCTTCGACGGCGACGCCAAGGCACGGATCGCCGCCACCATCCCGTTGCGCCGCATCCCCACCGCCGAGCAGATAGCCGGGCCGATCGTGTTCCTGTGCAGCGATCTCGCCAGCCACATCACCGGTGAGATCCTCAATGTGAACGGGGGCAGCGTCCTGTGCGGCTGAGCCGATGATCCACATCCTCTTCACCGGCGGCACCATCTCGATGCAGCGTGACGCCGCGGCGGGAGGGAACGTGCCCGCACATTCCGGCGAGGCCCTCCTGCGCCTGGCTCCCGGCATCGAGCGGATCGCACAGCTGCGGATCGAGAACTGGGCGCGGATGCCCGCGTGCCACTTCGACCAGGCTCGGCTGTGGTCGCTGCGCGAGCGGGTGCGTGAGCTGGCGGCCTCGGGCGAAGTGAGCGGGATCGTGATCACCCACGGGACCGACATCCTGGAGGAGACGGCGTACCTGCTCGACCGGACGCTGGACCGCCGGATCCCGGTCGCCATCACCGGCGCCATGCGCACGTCGAGCGACGACGCATGGGACGGTCCCAGCAATCTCCGGGACGCCGTGACGGTCGCGGCGAGCGCGTCGAGCGCTGGCCGTGGAACGATGGTGGTGTTCGCCGGCCAGGTGTTCGCCGGGCGTACGGCGACGAAGACGCACGCGACGGATCCCGACGCGTTTTCCGCGCCCCACGGCGGACCGGTCGGACTGGTGGCGGACGGCGCGGTCAGGTACACCTCGGAGCCGACCCGTGACGGCGGACCGCTGGAGCCACCCTCGCTGCACGCCCGGATCGCCCACGTGCCCACCGTGGTGGGCGACCAGGGTACGCTGCTCGACCTCGCCCGCGGCGATCACGACGGCGTCGTGGTGGAGGCCTACGGCAGCGGCAACATGCCGCCCGGCGCGGTGCCCGCCGTGGGCCGGTGGATCGCCGAGGGCAAGCCGGTGGTCCTGGCCAGCCGCTGCTGGTGGGGGCAGGTGACGCCGGTCTACGCCTTCGAAGGCGGGGGCGCGCGAACCACCGCGATGGGAGCGATCCCCGCGGGGCCCCGGACGCCGTCGCAGGCGCGCATGGAGCTGGCGATCGCGCTCTCGGCCGGCGTGTCGTACGGCTCGCCATGAGCTTCCCCGCCTCCGTTCCAGTCCCCGAGGAGATCCTGGAGATCGCCCGCGTCCTGGAGCGCGCCGGCCACGAGGCCTGGTGCGTCGGCGGGGCGCTGCGGGATACCCTGCTGGGCGATCCACACTCCGATTTCGACCTCGCCACCTCGGCCCGCCCGCAGGAGGTGATGCGGCTCTTCCGGCGCACCGCGCCGATCGGGGTGGAGCACGGCACTGTCGGGGTGATCGACCGGAACCACGTCATGCACGAGGTCACCACCTTCCGGCGGGACGTCCGCACCGACGGCCGCCACGCGGTGGTCGAGTACGGCGCGTCGCTCGACGAGGACCTGGCCCGCCGTGACTTTACCATCAACGCCATCGCCTACCACCCGCTGCGCCAGGAATGGCGCGACCCCCACGGCGGCGATCGCGATCTCGAGGCCGGCGTGGTCCGCGCCGTGGGCGATCCGGCCGCGCGCTTCCGGGAGGACTACCTCCGCATCCTGCGTGCGATCCGGTTCGCGGCCCGCTTCGGCTTCGCCATCGACCCGGCGACATGGAAGGCCGCGAAGGATGCCGCCGACGGGCTCGGCCGGCTGTCGGCGGAGCGGGTGCGGGACGAGTGGTTCAAGGGGATACGCACGGCGAAGGATCTGGGCACACTGGTGCGGCTCTGGCACGAGTCCGGTGCCTCGGCCGCGTGGCTGCCCGGGCTCCGCGGGGCGGATGAAGGCGTCCCCCCACCGGAGCGCTCGCCGGCCCCACGAGATCCCGTACTGCTCACCGCACTGCTCGCGACGGATCCGGTGGGGTTGCTCCGCCGGGTGCGCGGCTCCAATGCGGAGATCACGCGGGCGGAGTCCCTGGTAAAGGGGCCGGCGCAGCCCGAGGGTCTCGACGAGGTCGCCGTGCGCCGCTGGCTCGCGGCAGTCGGCGGGGCGGCGGACGATCTCGTGGCCCTCTACCGCCTGCGGCACGCCACGGACGCCCCCTGGCTCGGCACCATGCACGCCATCCGTGAGCGCCGAGATCCGCTCAGCCGGGCAGACCTGGCAGTGGGCGGGCGCGATCTCGAGTCGCTCGGCATCCGCGGTCGCGCGGTCGGCGAGACGCTGGCGGCACTGCTCGACCGGGTGCTGGAGGATCCCGCGGCGAACACCCGTGAGCGACTGCTCGAGCTGGCGCGGGAGCGGCGGTGAGCACGCTCTGGTTCGCGTTCGCCGCCGCACTGGGCAACATGGCGGGGGCCGTGGCGGTGGTGCGAAGCCTGCAGCGCGAGCTCCGGGTGATCGACGCCTGCCTCGCCTTCGGGGCCGGGTTCATGCTCGCGGTGGCCCTGCTCGGCGTGCTGCCGGAGGTGCTGCGCGAAGGCCAGGGCGGCGCGATCTATGTGCTCGGAGGCTACCTCGCGGTGCACCTCGCGCAGCACGTCTTCACTCCGCACTTCCATTTCGGCGAAGAGACCCACCGCGTCAGCCGCTCGGCGGGCGTGTCCGCGCTGCTCGGCCTCACCTTGCATACCTTCTTCGACGGCGTCGCCATCGCGAGCGGGTTCCTGGTCTCCGGCGAGCTGGGCGTGCTTCTCTTCCTCGCGGTGCTGTTGCACAAGCTGCCGGAAGGAGTGACGATCGCGAGTGTGATGGTCGCCGGCGGGGAGAGCCCGAGTCGGGCGCTGGGCGCCGCCGCGGTGCTGGGGGTGGCGACGATCCTGGGCGTCGTGCTCACCGAGCTGATGGTGCCGCTGGCGAGACACGGCCTGGCGATCTCCGCCGGGGTCACGATCTACGTCGCAGCGTCGAACCTGGTCCCGGAGTTCCAGGCCAAGCGGGGCTGGCTCAGCGCTCTGGCGTTCTTCGGGGGCGCGGTGGGATTCTTCCTGACGGAGCGGCTGCTCGACCTGTGGATGCGGTAGGCCGCCCGGGAGGAATCATGGCGAGGAAGCGTGCCGAACAGGGCGAGTCGCTCTTCAGCGCGACGCGGGAGGGCCAGCCGCTCGCCGCCCGCATGCGGCCGAGAACGCTGGACGAGTTCGTAGGGCAGGAGCACCTGCTGGCGCCGGGCAAGCCGCTACGCGAGGCGATCGAGCGCGGAGTGCCGGGGTCCATGATCTTCTGGGGCCCGCCGGGCAGCGGAAAGACCACACTCGCCCACCTGGTGGCCAGCTCGACGGCGCGGGTGTTCGTCCCCTTCAGCGCGGTCTCGGAGGGTGTGCCCCGGATCCGGGAGATTGTGGGGCAGGCGCGCGCCCGGCTCGACTCGGGCGGAGCCCAGACCATCCTCTTCGTGGACGAGATCCACCGGCTCAACAAGGCGCAGCAGGACAGCCTGCTGCCGCCATCCGAGGACGGCACCATCACCCTGATCGGCGCGACGACGGAGAACCCCAGCTTCGAGATCAACGGCGCGCTGCTGTCGCGCACGCGGGTGTTCGTGCTGCAGCCGCTTACGGCAGCGGACGTGGCCGAGCTGCTCCGGCGGGCGCTGGGGGACCGGGAGCGGGGCCTCGGGGGAATGGACCTGGTGGTGGAGCCTGACGCGATCGAGTCGATCGCGGTCGAGGCGGACGGCGACGCGCGCCGGGCGCTCACGGTGCTCGAGGCCGCTGCCGCGCACGTGGGCCAGGGAGGGGCGATCAGCACGGAGGTGGCGCGCGAGGCGATGCAGAAGCGCTTCGCCCGCTACGACAAGGCGGGGGAAGAGCACTACAACCTGCTGTCCGCCTATCACAAGTCGCTCCGGGGGAGCGACCCGCAGGGCGCGCTGTACTGGATGGCGCGGATGATCGACGGAGGCGAGGACCCGATGACCCTCTTCCGCCGCGCGATCGCGATGGCCGCGGAGGACATCGGGCTGGCGGACCCCAACGCCCTGGTCATGGCGGTGGCGGCGCGGGACGCCTTCCACATGCTGGGCCCGCCGGAGGGCTACCTGCCGCTGGCCGAGATGACGATCTACCTGGCGACCGCGCCCAAGTCGAACAGCGCGAAGGTCGCCCTAGGCGAAGCCATGGCGGCGGCGCAGGACACGCCGGCCGCTCCGGTGCCGATGCACATCCGCAATGCGCCGACCGGGCTGATGAAGGAGCTCGGCTACGGGAAGGGCTATCGCTACGCGCACGATTCATCTGATGCGTACCTGCCCCAGGAGTATCTGCCCGATGAGCTGAAGGGAAAGGCGTTCTATACGCCGGGTGGGTTCGGGTACGAGAAGCGGGTGGCGGAGCGGATGGCGTGGTGGGAGCGGAAGAAGGGGGAGGGAGAGCCAGATGAGGGACAGGGCCTGTGACCCCCCCGCACTGCCGCGGCACCCGGCCCCGAGGCAGTATCTTTCCATTCGTCGAGGAGGCGCGGATGAGGCTCGGAGGTGCTGCGGGACCCCTGATGCTCGCGGCCACCCTGTCCGCCTGCGCGGCCGTGAGCAGCGCGCTCCAGGACCCGGAGGTCAAGCTCGAGCGCGTGCTGGTGCGCGGTGTCGACGTCCGGGGCGGCGAGCTCGAGCTTCAGCTCGGTCTGGAGAACCCCAACCCGTTCGATCTGCGCGGCACCGAGATTGCACTGGGCTTCGATGTCGAGGGGTCGCACGTCGGGGACGTGCGCTATGCCGACGATTTCAACCTCCAGCAGGGCGGCCGTAGCACACTGTCGTTGCCGCTCCGCTTCGAGTGGGCCGGGGTCGGCACCGCCCTGAAGACCGCGTTGAGCTCGGGCGAGATCCCCTACGACATGAAGGGCCAGCTGACGATTCAGACACCGTGGGGCGCGCAGAGCGTCCCGTTCACCAGGGAAGGCCGCGTGCCGCTCAGCCGAGTGGGCGTGCAGCCGTCCGCCACCGGCCGCTGAGCGGCGAGGACCAGGAGCCATCAGCAGAACACCCATCGAAGTCCGCGACCCGATCGAGCGTGCCGTTCTGGTCGCCGCCCCGCGCAAGGGGTCGGGGGACGCCAGGCACGTGACCGATCACCTCGAAGAGCTCACCCGCCTCGTGGACACCGCTGGCGCCGAAGTCGTGGGCCGGATCTCCCAGCAGATCACCGCACCCAATCCCGCGACCCTGATCGGCGAAGGCAAGGTCGAGGAAGTGGCCCGCGCCGTCGCGGACGCGGGCGCCTCGCTCGTCATCTTCGACGAAGAGCTCAGCCCGGTGCAGGGGGTGAACCTGGAGCGCGCGCTCGAGGTCCGGGTGATGGACCGACCCGAGGTCATCCTCGACATCTTCTCCACCCGGGCCCGGAGCCACGAGGCCAAGCTGCAGGTGGAGCTGGCGCAGCTGGAGTACCTGCTGCCGCGGCTCACCCGCATGTGGACCCACCTCTCCCGTATCCGCGGCGGCATCGGCCTCCGGGGGCCGGGCGAGACCCAGCTGGAGACCGACCGCCGGATCATCCGTCGCCGGATCCAGGGATTGAAGGCCAAGCTCCAGGGCGTCGAGCGGCACCGCGAGAATCTTCGCTCCGGCCGCGACCCGATGCTGGGCGTGGCGCTGGTGGGTTACACCAACGCCGGCAAGTCGAGCATCCTCCGCGCGCTCTCGGGCCAGCACGAGATCTTCGTGGAGGATCGGCTCTTCGCCACGCTCGACACGCTCACCCGAGAGGTGGACCTGGGTGAAGGACAGCGCGCCCGGGTCACCGACACGGTCGGCTTCATCCGCAAGCTGCCCCACCACCTGGTGGCCAGCTTCCGGGCCACTCTGGAGGAGGCCCGGAACGCCGACCTCCTGCTCCACATCGTGGACGCGAGTCACCACGACTGGGAAGGCCAGATGCGGGTGGTCGAGCGAGTCCTCGCCGACCTCGAGCTGACCGACCGGCCGCTGATCCCCGTCTTCAACAAGATGGACCTGGTGGCGGACCCGGTGGGCTTCGCCAAGCGGGTTCGGGAGCTTCACCCGGGCGCCCTGACCGTCAGCACCATGCGCACCAGCGGTCTCGCGCCGCTCAAGGCGGTGCTGCGGGAGAAGGAGCGGGCCGGCCGGCAAACGGTCCGCGTGCGCCTCCCGGTCTCGGACGGCGCCCGCCTCGCGGCGCTCTATCGCGATGGCGAGGTTCTCTCGCGCCAGGAGAACGGCGCCGCCCTCGACGTCACCGTCAGGCTGGACCGCTGGCAGGTGGAGCGGCTGCGGGGCGAGGGCGTGGAGGTGGCGGACGCGGTGGTGAGCGGGGAGGCAGGGCGGAGGGCGGGGTAGCTCGGAGCCCCGCCCGCCCGCGCCCCGCCGTGCGGACAGGCGGACCCCGCCGGCGCGTTGTCATCCCGGGGAGCGTATGCGACGAGGGATCTTCTTACCCGGTCTTCGATGACCGCTGAGAAGATCCCTCGCTTCGCTCGGGATGACAGGTTAGCGTGATCCCGCCTGTCCGCCCGACCGCCTACTTCCCGCTCAGCACCTGCTCCAGCACCAGCCACCGGTTCATCCCGGCGAACTTCTGGTGCATCTTGGTGATCGGCGGCTGCTCCTGGGCGTCCTCCTCGATCTGGAGATCCGCCAGGGCGTCGAGCCCGTTGGTGAGGAACTTCCGCAGCCCCTTCTCCAGCGCCATGCCGGCCGTCCGGAAGTTGAAGAGGGTGGAGAACTGAAGGATGAAGCCCAGGTCGGCGAGCTGCTGGTTGGTGATCAGCGTGCCGGCCTTCTTGGCTTTCCCGAAATAGAGCGAGGGCGACAGGTTGAAGCCCAGCATCTGGTTCGGGTAATACTTCCGCACGCCTTCGGCGAACTGCTGCGGCTGGTCGAGGTCCACGTTATTGAACTCGGGCCAGATCACGTCCACACCCAGCTCGGCGGCCTCCAGCGCGTCGTCGATCGCCATCTTTATGCCGCCGGGCTCCTGGTCCGGCAGCGCGCCGTCGATCGAGTCGGTCCGGGCGATGACCACGACGTCCACCCCGGTGGCCTCGGCGGCGGCCTTGATCGCCTTCAACTTGGCCAGCCAGTCCTTCCGCGGCACCAGCACCTTGTTCCGCTTCTGCTTCCCCACGTTCACGATGTGGCCGCAGGTGCGGTTGGACGGGTCCTGGTTCTCGAGGTGCACGCCCGCCGCGCCAACCCGGATGAGCTCGGTCGCCAGGGTGAAGGTCTGCGTGGGACCGCCGAACCCGGCCTCCATGTCCACGAATGCCGGTGGGGCGGGGAGCAGCTCCTTGCCCTCGCTGTCGTACCAGGCTGTATTCCGGGCGCCCTCGATCCCCTTCTTCATCTCAAGGACCAGCTCCACCATCTGGTGCGACTGGTAGATGCCGATGTCGGGGTACATGCTCTTGGTGGCGGCGAGCTGCCAGCCGCTGCCGTACAGGGTC
Organism: Gemmatimonadota bacterium; assembly: GCA_046729675.1. Taxonomy (GTDB): domain Bacteria; phylum Gemmatimonadota; class Gemmatimonadetes; order Gemmatimonadales; family GWC2-71-9; genus CAVVWJ01. The sequence goes on from JBKPGZ010000261.1 coordinate 11,809, forward strand.
TTGAAGCCGAGCGTCGTCATGATCGCTGCGGTGAACGCGTCGTACGCGCCGGCGGTGTGCAGATAGGTCTTCCTATCCCGGGCTTCGTGGAGAAGGCGGCGAAGCTTGTCGGCCGGCACCTCGCGCTCGGGCGGGGCGAACAGCCGGCTCACCGCCTCGGCGGGGTAGGAGACCTTGGAGGACACCTGGG
>JBKPGZ010000262.1:0-17470 GCA_046729675.1 Gemmatimonadota bacterium
TAGCTCAGATGGATAGAGCAGCAGTTTCCTAAACTGTTGGCCGCGTGTTCGAGTCACGCCGGGGGCACTCGGACGTCGGCACGCGATGGCACGGGCCGGCGCATTCAACTCTTCACTCGCGACAACGACATGGCGACGATGGTGGAAGCGACAACCCGAGGACAGACGACCGCAACGACGAGCAAACCCGCACCCTGGTACCGGGACCGGACCAGGCTGATCGTCGGCGCGGCCACCACGGTGCTGCTGCTGGCCGTCGTTGGTTGGGTGGTCTGGAGCAGCGAGCGGCGGAAGGAGGAGTTCGCCGCCAGGGGCTTGAACCAGGCCCGGGCGGCGGCAGAGGCCGGCAACCTGCCGCTGGCCTCGAGCGAGCTGCAGCGGCTGATCGATACCTACCGGGGCACCGACGCGGCCACCGAGGCCGTGATCACCCTCAATCAGGTCCGGATGGTGAACGGGCAGAGCGAGCTCGCCGCGGTCGGGCTCCGGGAGTTCATCCAGCGCAACCCGCCGGCCAAGTATCTGGCGCCGGCCTATGGGCTCCTGGGGACGGCGCTGGAGAACTCGAAGCGTCCGGCCGAGGCCGGCGAGGCGTTTCGGAGCGCCTCCAAGTCGGCCGATCTGGAGTACCTCCGGGCCCGGTATCTGATCGATGCCGGCCGGGCGTACAAGGCGGGCGGGAAGCAGGCCGAGGCGATCGCGGCCTACCGGGCGGTGATCGACAGCTTTCCGGAGAGTCCCAGCATGACCGAAGCGAAAGTTCGGCTGGCGGAGCTGACCGACGGGAAGATGTGAGGCGGTCGGGCGGTCGGGCGGTAAGCAGGGTGCGGGGGCCGACGGTGGCCCCCCTCTTTTCTTCCTGCTCAGACTAGTGACGTATAAGATATGTTATGTTAAGTAGACGTGGGGATAACTGTGGGAAAGTCAGCGACTGATGTGGCGGTTCAATTGGAAGTTGTTGATTGAAGCAGACTTGGAAGGTTTGGCCAAGCGCGTGGAAACTCCCCTCAAACTCCTTCCCAGACCCCTCGAAACAGCAACCGCCCCTGGCCACCGAGCCAGATGTCGTGCGCCATGGCGCCGTTCAGCTCGGCCCGGACCAGCAGCTCGGGTCCTCCCCTGCTGCGGAACCGGAGCGGCAGCCGGGCCTCGTCCCGGGCGGCCAGGGCGATCGCCGCGGCCACGGTACCCGTGCCGCAGGCCAAGGTCTCGCCCTCCACGCCGCGCTCGTAGGTGCGGATCCGCCACGGCTCGCCGCTGGCAACCCCGGGCGCCACGAAGTTGACGTTGGCGCCGTCGGGTCCGGTGGCCGGGTCGAACCGAAGGGCCCGGCCGCGCCGCGGCAGGTCCACCGCCTCGAGGTCATCCACCCGGACCACCAGGTGCGGGACGCCGACGGTCCCGAGGCAGAGCCAGCGCTCGTCTGCCGCGGTCGCAAGCCCGTCCACTCCCTCCGGGATCTCGACGTCCGGCAGCCGGATCTCCGCCTGGTCTCCGGTGCCGTCGCAGCGTCCTGGAACCACGCCGGCCTCAGTCAGGAGGCACAGGTCTCCGGGCTCGGCCAGCTCCAGGTAGACCGCCAGCCGGGTGCTGCACAGAGCCGCGTTCCCGCACATGGCCGCCCGCGATCCATCGGAGTTCCAGTACGTCATGCGGACCCGGCCAGGGGCGTCAGGGGTCAGGATCACCAGCCCGTCGCCCCCCACCCCCGAGCGACGGTCACAGATGGCCGCGACCCGGGTGGCTGGCCAGCGCTCGGGGGACGTGAACCGGCCGTCGAGCATGACGAAGTCATTGCCCGAGCCGGTCATCTTGTAGACGATGGTCCCTCTCACAGCTGCCCCACCAGTGCCTTGATCCGGAGCCACCAGACCATCCAGATGGCTTCCCGCACGATCCGCTTGTTCATCTTGCTCTGACCCTCGACCCGGTCGGTGAACACGATCGGAATCTCCACCAACCTGAAGCCTTTTTTCCAGGCCCGGAAGCTCATCTCGATCTGGAACGCATACCCGTTGGACCGGACCCGGTCGAAATCGATCGCCTGGAGCACTCGCCGGCGGAAGCACTTGAAGCCGCCGGTGGAGTCCATGATCGGCAGGCCGGTGATCCAGCGGGCGTACTGGTTGGCACCGAGCGACAGGAGCAGCCGCGATATCGGCCAGTTGATGACATTGACGCCGGTCTTGTAGCGCGATCCGATCACCAGGTCGGCATCCTCCACGGCCCGCAGGAAGTCGGCCAGGAACTTGGGATCGTGGCTGAAGTCGGCGTCCATCTCGAAGACCAGCTCGTAGTCCCGCTCCAGCGCCCAGCGAAAGCCCGCGAGGTAGGCCTTCCCCAGCCCACCCTTCCCGGGTCGGTGCAGCACATGAACCCGCGTGTCCGCCGCGGCCATCTGGTCGGCGAGCTGCCCCGTGCCGTCAGGCGAGTTGTCGTCCACGATCAGCACGTCGAGCCGGGAGTCCTCTGCCAGGATCTGGGGAACGATCAGCGGCAGGTTCGCCGACTCGTTGTAGGTGGGCATCACCACGAGGGCGCGCTCAGCCACGGGGGAGCCACCGGCGTCGCACGAAGGTCCAGGACCACAGGCCCGCGATGGCGAGGAGCGCGACCAGGCTCACCAGCTTGCCGCGGGCGTACTCGGGCGAGTCGAAGTCGAGCGTCACTTCACGGGCCCCGGGCGGCAGCGCGACAGTGATCAGCGCGTGGTCGCCCCGAAGGACCGGCGCCGGACGGCCATCCACCGTGGCGTGCCAGTCCTTAAACCAGGTCTCGCTCACCAGGAGGTAACGCGTCGCCTTGTCGCTCCCCGTCAGCGCGACGCGCATGCTTCCCGGCTTCCACTCCGTGAGCTTCGCCCGCACCGAGGTCGTGTCCGGGCCCCCGGCCCGGATCTGCGCCGGCGTCACCGAGGCGGATTCCGGAAATACGACGACCCCGTTCACCGGAAACCTAGGATCGATGACGGTGGGCACCAGCTGGTCCTCCGGCAACTTGGCAGCGGCCGGGAGCACGCGGACGTACGGCGGCGCGGTGTCCCGCTCGTAGAGGACGCCGACCGATCCGTGGGCCGTGGGCGTCGGCTCCATGATCCGGTGGAAGCCCGGGACCGACTGGGTGTCCGGCAGCAGGAGGAATCGCGTGGCGAGCAGGTCGTGGAGGTTCGGGTTGCCGATGTTGCGCCAGACGTTCTTCCCGCCCATCAGGTCGTCGTAGAAGCGAACCTCGTTGCCGTGGTACCCCAGCACGGTCTGTACCGAGTGAGCCATCAGCACCGAGCCCTGATACACGCCGGCGTCGAGCACGCGGTAAGGCTTCGGCTCCTGCTTCAGCCTGGTCGTGATCGGGTCGTCGGCGAACAGCTCGGAGGCGGGTGGCTTGTAGTCGAAGAACCGCCGGTCCACGCTCCACAGGTCGGCGACCACTACCGCTGCGAGGGCTCCCGCCGCGGCGAGCCCTCGCAGCCTCCCTGTCCCCACGGCCCAGAAGGCTGCGCCTGCCAGCGCGGCGAACACGACGAGTCGGAGCGCGCCGATGCGAAGGTCCGGCGCGTTCGCCGCCAGCCTGGGCGCCTGCTCCGCGGAGGCGAACAGCGTCGCCACGCTGCCCAGCACGCCGATCACGCCGAGCAGCGCGATCGCACCGATCACTCCGAGCGGAATCGCCAGGGTCCTCACCGTCACTTCCCCGCGCAGCAGCCGATCGGTGCCGAAGCCGGCCCAGATCGCCACCGGCAAGGCCACCAGAAAGAAGGCCATGCCCGGCGCCCGGACCTTCTTCATCATCGGCATCACCTCGTACCACAAGGTGTAGAAGGGCGTGTGCCCCCCGAGCGCGACCAGCAGGAAGAGGATCGCGATCACCCCGAGTGCGCGAATGGTCCTGGTGCGCTTGCGATCGCCGAGGCCGAGCACCGCCAGCGCCACGACTGCCGCGCCGAGATACTCGGTGTGCAGCTTGAAGAAGTTCCGGCCCCAGTAGCTCTCGAGCACGCCGTTGAACTGGGGCAGGATCGTGGTCATGAGCTCTTCGGGTGGCAGTGAGTAGCTGACCGCATACTCCCAACCCCCGCTGCCTCCCCCTTCGCCGCGCGGCGAGAACGGGATGTAGGAGAGGAACGGCAGCGCCTGGACCGCGGAGAGGGTGACGCCGAGGAGCACGGCACCCAGCGCCAGCGCGACGACCACCGCTCCGTCCCGTCGGGCCGGCGGTTCCGGCGCGAAGAATGCCAGGTACAGGGTCCACAGGCCCGAGGCGACCAGCAGGTAGTAGGTCATCTGGTAATGCGGGCTCAGCAGGCCGAGGCCTACCACGAGCGCGAGCAGCGCATAACCGCCGGGATTGCGGTCGCGCGCCGCCCTCACGAGCGCGAGGAAGGCGAGTGGTGCCAGCGCGGAGACGAAGAGCTTGCCGTCGTGCCCAGGCTTCACCAGCGAGGCCACGATGCCGGTGAGCTCGTACGCCACCCCGCCGACGATGCCGGCCGCCCACGACGCGCCCAGGGCGCGCAGCAGGAGATACATGGCGAATCCGGCAAGCACCAGGTGGATCGCGAAGCCGAGGTTCATCGCGGTGTCCATCGGGAGGATCCACCGGAGCCAGGCGGTGGGGTAGAAAATGTCCCCGTGCATGGCTGCGATGAACGGCAGGCCGCCGAAGAGGTACGGGTTCCACTGCGGGATGTGTCCCGTCTCCCGGAACATCTCCGCGCCGTAGAGGCGGAAACTGTAGCCGGCGACGTACTGGTCGTCGCCCAGCAGGAATCCGCCGCTGAGCATGGGCCAGCACAGGGTCAGCGCGGCAGCTGTGAAGACCGCTAGTGCCAACACCTTAGGCCATTTTGGCTCGAGCAGCTTCTCAGCTGGGTCGGGCGACACTGGGCTTTCCCCGGGGGAACAGCAGGAAGGGCACCGCCGCGCCCAGCTCGGTCACGGTGAGCAGGAGCCGGGAGGCGACGGCCAGCGCCGTGGCCGCGCCGATCCCGATCGGTCCTTGCAGCATGAGAATGAAGACCCCCTCCCGGACTCCGATACCACCCGGTGCGAACAGCGCGAGAAATCCGGCGAGGTAGGATGCCGTGAAAACGGCGATCGCCGGCAGGACGCCGAGTCCGGCCGCCGGGAGCAGCCCCCGCGCGAGCAGCCAGAGCGCCACACCGTAGCCCAGCCAGGCGATCGTGTTGGCGGCGATGCCGAACGCCACCGCCCCGACCGGTGGCGTCAACGATACGGTCGCTTCGGGCAGGGCGATCCGAACGATCTTGCGGACCGAGTCGGGCCGCAGCAGCACGGCAACCGCCAGGACCGAGACGACCAGCAGCACCGCCAGTCCGCCCTCGGCGCCCGGATAGGTCGCACGGAGCGAGGTCCAGCCGGTGAGTGCCGCCACGGCCGCGCCGGATCCGATCGCGAGCACCTGGAGGATGACCGCCGAGCCGGTCGCCGGCCCCGCTCCGACACCCGCGCGCTGGGCCATGACCGCCATGCCCGCCACCGCCCACACCTTCCCCGGCAGGTATTTGCCCAGGCTGGAGACGGTCCAGATCCTAGCCGCGGACCAGAAATCGAGTCCCCTGCCCCACCCGGTCAGCATGATGCGCCAGGCCGCGATCAGCAGTCCGTACATCAGCCACACGACCACCGCGCTCAGGATCAGCCAGCCCGGCTCGAGGCTCCAGTCCAGCGGCTGGGCCCGGAGCTGATCCCAGTTCCGCACCAGCGAGCGGGCGGCGAAGCCGACGATGGCGACGCCGAGCAGCCACTGGAGCGCGCGGATCCGGCGATCAGCCACTCAGGGCCTCGCGGTACCAGCCCTCGCAGATCTCGGCGACGTGATCGGGCGCGAGTCGCGCGCGCCAGGACTCGCCGACCAGGCGGGCCATGTCGCGGTGGTCCGGCTCCAGCAGCAGACCGAGGATAGCGTCGCCCATGGCTTCGGGGGCCGGCAGCGTGAGCCGGCCCGCGCCGTTGGGGGGCACCACGTCGAGCACTCCGCCGCCGTCCCAGCAGGCCACCACCGGCACGCCCGCCATCAGCGCCTCCGCCGCCACCAGACCAAACCCCTCGCCCTGGGCGGGAAAGATCATGAGATCGGCCTGGCCAAGGTAGTTGGGGACTTCCTCGGAAGGGACGGCACCGGTGAAGCGGACGAACGAGGTGATGCCGAGTTTCTCCACCAGGCGCTCGAGCGCCGCGCGCTCGGGGCCGTCACCTACGATGGTGAGCGGCATCTCGTGGCCGCAGGAGGCGAGGAAGGCGACGGTCTCGATCGCAAGGGAGACGCGCTTCTGGGGCGTCAGCCGCGAGACGACGATGGCGCCCCCACCGCCCGCCGACCAGGGTCGGTTGCGGCTGTCCACCGGCATGGGCTGGATGTGGGACGCGTCCACGAACCGCCCGGCCCCCGCCTGCACCCAGCTCGCCAGTTCGCGGGACACCGCGGTGACCACCGTGGAGCGCTGGAAGACCGGCCGCGCCAGGGTGCGGGCGATGCGCGACCGTCGGAGCAGCCCGGCGTCGGTCCCGTGGACGGTGAGCACGCTGCGGGCCCCCTTCGGCACGGCCATGCCCGCCGGCACCCACCAGTGGGCGTGGAAGAGGTCCGCGCCCGCCTTCGCCTCGTCGGCGGCCGCGTGCCGCAGGGCGCGCCACAGGCCGGCGAGGGCACGAATGCCGGACGGCGCCCGGAGAGCGCCCTGCATGGTGCCGCGGTAGGCCAACGTCTCCGCCCGGGCCGAGGCGTACCGCACCCGGCGCACCGGGATGCCTTCGAGCTCGTCCTCACCGCCCCGGCCCTCGTCGCTGGGCGCGACGACGCGCACGTCGATCCCGCGGCGCGCCAGCCCGCCGGCGAGGGTCGCTAGAAAGGCGCCCGAGACGTCGCCCGCCCATCGTGGATAGTTGTGGGTGAGAAAGACCACCCGCACCGATCAGTCCCGCACGTCGAGTTTGTCGAGGCGAGCCAGGGTCCGGGCCATCTCCCGGGTCTCCTCCTGCTGTCCGGCGATCATCTCGCCGAGGAGGCCGAACCCGAAGAGGACGATGCCGCTGATGACCATCGTCTCGACCAGGTTCAACAGCGGCCGGAACCCGAAGCCGTATCCGAAGCGGAGCACCAGCGCCGTCACCCCGGCCACGAGACCGATGAGGAACAGCAGCGCACCGGCGACGCCGAAGAAGAGCATCGGCTTGCGGCCGAAGCGGAGCTGGAACCACACGGAGACGAGGTCGAAGACGCCGACCGGGATGCGGCGCCAGTTGAACTTCGAGACGCCGGCCGTGCGCGGATACAGCGGGACGGGGAGCGCGTCGAGCCGGAACCCGTCCGCCGCGGCGATCACCACCATGTAGCGGTGCCAGTCGGGCCGGAGCGACACGCCCTGCATGACCTCCCGCCGGTAGGCCTTCACCGAGTTGAGGTCGGTCACCCGCACGCCGAAGAGCCAGCGGCAGAGCCCGTTGTAGATCCGCGAAACGAAGGCCTTCTCGTACTTTCCCTGCTTGGTTCCGGTGACGATGTCGGCGCGGCCCTGAAGGATCGGGGCCACCAGCGCCGGAATGTCGGCCGGCAGGTACTGGAGATCCGCCGGGTAGAAGACGAACACGTCGCCCCGCGCCACGTCGCCGGCGGAGCGGAGCGCGTCGGCGATGCCCCGCTGGCGACGGTGGGTGACCACCCGCAGAAAGGGGTACTGCCCCTCCAGCTCGCGCAGCACCCGCGCGCTGTCGTCGCGGGAGCCGTCGTTCACGATCACGACTTCGAAGGAGAAGCCGGCGGGTCCGAGGGCCTCGGCACAGAGTCGCACGAACTCGGGGAGGTTGGGGGCCTCGTCCTTGGCCGGCACGAGGACGCTGACATCCAGCGCCTCGGAAGGAAGGGTCATACGCGTTTCCGCATGCGCGCCGGCAGGATCCCGAGCTGATCCCGGTACTTGGCTACGGTGCGGCGGGCGATCTGAATGCCCTGCTCCTGGAAGAGGTGGACGATCTGTTGGTCGGTGAGCGGCTTTGCGCTGTCCTCCTCGGCCACCATCTTCTGGAGCTTGGCCCGGATGGAGCGCGCGCTGGCCTCCTCGCCCGAGGCGGTGGCGAGGGCGCTGGAGAAGAAGAACTTGAGCGGCAGCACCCCGCGCGGCGTCTGGACGTACTTCTCGTTGGTCACCCGGCTCACCGTGGACTCGTGCATGTTGATGACCTCGGCGACCTCGCGCAGGGTGAGCGGCTTGAGGTACTCGATCCCCTTCTCGAAGAAATCGCGCTGCCGGTCCACGATGAAGTTCATCACCTTGAGCATCGTCTGCCGCCGTTGCTCGATCGCCTGAATCATCCAGTTCGCGCTGTTCATCTTGGAGGCGATGAACTCCCGGTTCTCCGGGGTCATCTTCTTCTTGTCCCGCGCGATCTCCTGGTACGACCGGCTGAGGCGGAGCCGGGGCATTCCCGTGTCGTTGAGGAAGACCTGGTACCGGTTGGCGATCTTCTCGACGATGAGGTCGGGGATGATGTAGCCGTCGCTCTGGTTGGAGTACTTGAGGCCGGGCTTGGGGTCGAGCCGGGCGAGTCCGTCGGCCGCGGCCTGCACCGCCGCGGGCTCCACTCCGAAGCGCTTGGCCAGGTCGTTCCAGCGGTGGGCGATGAGGTCGGGAAACGCCTCGTCCACCAGGCGGAAGGTCAGGGACTCGGTGTCCTTCTCCTCCCGGAGCTGGATCAGGAGACACTCCCGCAGGTCGCGCGCGCCGGTGCCCGGCGGATCCAGCTTCTGGATGATGCCGACCATCTCCTCGATCTCGGCCGTCGAGTAGTAGGGCGGCGACGGCAGGTCCTCCACCAGCGCCGGGGGCGCCTCGCCTTCGGCGACCGCCTCGTCGGGCCGCTCGGCCGGCCCAGCGGCGACGGCTGCCGGAGCGGCGGCGGCCACAGCGGCCCTGGCCGTCGGCGCGGCGTCCTCCTCCGCTTCCTCCTCGCCCTCCCCCTTCATGTGCGAGGCCACCAGCTGATTCACCGAATTCCGGATCTCCTCCAGCGAGGCCGCGAGGTACCCCTCCTCGTTGATGTTGCCCAGGAACTCCTCGGCCAGCAGCAGCTGGCGCGGGGTGAGCGTCAACATCTGGAGCTGCTCGCGGAGATGGTCGATCAGGTCCTTGGTCTCGACCGTGACCGGCTCGGTGTACTCCAGCTGCTCGAACTGCTCGCGGGTGCCGCCGACCTCGAAGCCGTTGAGGAGGATCTCCTCCCAGTCCATCTCCTCCTCTTTTTCCTTCTGCTCCTTTTCCTGCTCCGAATCCTTCTGCTCCGGGGTCTCCTCCTCCGGCTCGAGCAGCTCGAGGAAGGGGTTGGACAGCAGCTCCTGCTTGAGGTGCTGCTGGAGGTCCATCATCGGCATGTACAGCATGTCCATCGCCTGATAGAGCCGCGGATTGACCCGGAGCTCCTGGCGAAGGCTGGTGTGCTGCGAGAGACCGGTCCTCATGCGACCGCCTCGAGCCGGGCTCGCAGCCGCGCGGTCAAGGTGGGGCCCAGATACAGCTGGGCCACCCGATCGTCATAGACCAGGTCACGGACGCTGCCCGATGCCTGCACTTTGCCTTCGAACATGATGTAGGCCCGATCGACGATGTCGAGCGTCTGCTCGACGTTGTGGTCGGTAATGAGCACGCCGATCCCGCGATGGCGCAGCCCGGCGACGATGGTCTGAATGTCGTGCACCGCGATGGGATCCACCCCTGCGAACGGCTCGTCCAGCAACATGAACTTCGGCTCCGTCACGAGAGCCCGGGTGATCTCCAGCCGGCGCCGCTCGCCCCCGCTCAGCGCGTAGGCCTTGCTGCGGCGGAGGTGCTTGATGGAGAGCTCGTCCAGCATCCGGTCGAGGCGCTTCTGCCGCTCGGTCCGGGAGAGCTGCCGGGTCTCCAGGATTGCCAGAATATTTTCCTCGACCGTCATTTTCCGAAAGATCGACGGCTCCTGCGCCAGGTACCCGATCCCCGCGCGGGCCCGGCGGTACATCGGGGCGCGCGTGAGGTCCAGACCGTCCAGCAGCACGCGCCCGTCGTCGGGACGGATCAGCCCAGTAATAAGGTAGAAGGTCGTGGTCTTTCCCGCGCCGTTGGGTCCCAGGAGACCCACGATCTCCCCCTGCTGCACCCGGACCGTGACATGGTCCACGACCCGGCGGCCCTTAAAGCTCTTCGCCAGGTCCATCCCCTCCAGCACGCTGGCCGACTTGGCCTGGGCGACCACCGGCTTGGCCCGCTGGGCCGCGCGCCGGGCGGCCTCGAGCAGCGCGTCGTAGACCACCTGCCGTGCCTCGGGCGTCTGCCCCCACCAGGGCACCCGCGGCCGCACCGGATTCCAATCGCCGTCGGGGGAGTCGAGAATCCACCCCTCGGTGGCGAGTCGGGGCAGCACGGAGCGGTTCAGGTGGTCGCGGACCTCGTCGCCGGTGATCTCGACCTGCGCCGGCCCGTTGAGCGGCCGGTGGCAGGCGATGTGCGCCTCGCGGTAGCTCATGACGAGGTCGCCGAAGTCCACCGTGTCGGTGGCGGCCGCGGCGCGGGTGATCGCCGCGAGCGCGATGGGGACCGACGGATCGCGATCGCCGAGGGGGGCGATCCACTCCGGCGCGCTCATCGCGTGCCTCCGCCGCCCGGCGTGCTATCGGACGGCATCGCGGAGGGCGGCGCGGCCTCCAGCTGAATGCCGTCTACCTTCCCGCGGATGTCCACCCGATCCACGCCCGAGCCGGCCGTAGCGGGCCCGTTCTTCATGGTAACCGTGATGACGTCGCCCCGGGCGTAGTTGACCGAGGGAAGCTTCGGGGCGCGCTCGTTGGGCTCCAGGTGATAGGACTGGGCCGCCTTGCGGGCCACGATCTGACTCAGCACGGCCCGCTGGGTGCCGGCGGAGTCGCGCGCCGCGAACCTGGCGATGACCGTGTCCCCCCGCATCCAGTCGCGGTCCTTGGTGGGCTCGTAAACGGTGCCCCCCAGCCAGGCCCGCCCGAAGCCTCGCACCTCCCGCAGCCGCTGCCCGGGAGTGTCGAGCGCCAGCGAGTCCGCCTTCATTGCGTAGCTGGTGGAGGTTGCCGAGGGCCGGAGACTGTCGCCCCAGGCGAGCGTCTGCTCCAACTTGCGCCGGTTCACATCCAGGGCGATGGTGTCCGCGACCAGCTCCCACTCCTTGTTGACCGCCTTGCCGTTCCCTTTGGCGAGCAGATAGGTGAGCTCCCTGCCCTCCAGCTTCAGGTCGATCCGGTTGCCCGTGATGGAGAAGCTGTCCGCCCCGAGGCCGCGGAGCACCGGCCGCCCCCCGACGAGGCTGCCGTCTCCGCCGGGGCCGGTATCGAGCCGGAGGGAGTCGGAGCGGGAAGCGAAGTCGCTGCGGTCCACCGTGACCTTGCCGCCGGCGAAGATCCGGTCGTCGCCTTTGAGGCGCACCCGATCCCCGACGATCACGTACGGCTCAGCCTTCTGTCCGCCGCTGTCGCTCGGGAAATACTGGATGGTTGGCCGGCTGGTGGCGAACATCTCCATTGTGTCGCGCACGCCCTTCACGACGCGCATGTAGTCGAGCGAGGGGCCGGTGAGGGTCGAGCCGGTCACCAGGTTCTTGGTGACCACTTTGCCGCGGGCCTCCCAGCGCTCTCGGCTCTTGATGTAGGTGCCCCGGTCGGCGTCCATGGTGAGGGTGGAGTCGCGGTACTTCACCCGGCCGATGAACTGCACCACGTTGCCCCCGTAGGCGGCCACGCTGTCGCTCTCCATGGAGATCTTGGTGCCCCGACAGCTCAGTCGGACATTGCCGCCGGCGAAGTAGTTGGTGCCCTGCGGCGTTTCCACCACCGCGCCCTGCCGGTCGACGTTGTCGATCTGGAAGACGCACTGCTGGCCCTGGGAGAGCAGCTGCGCTGGCATCAGGAGCGCCCCGGCGGCCAGGAGGACCGCGGCCACCGCGGCGCGCATCGGGAGCCGCGTCATTGCTCACCCTCCTGCCCCGGCAGCAGTATGCCGTTGCCTGCGGGTCCTCCGCCGCGCGGCTGATCGGTCACCACGTTCCGGAAGTCCGGGTCCGAGCGGAAGCTGTTGCCCTCCAGGTGCTCCGCGCCACGATCGAAGGTGAACCGCCGGTCGGTGGAGATCTGGTTGCTGGCGTTGTCGTAGCGGAGCCGCTCGGTGGCGAGTCGCCGTCCGTCGGGCGACACCACGACCACTTTGCCGTTCGCCTCCATGGCGCCATCCTGCCAGCGGTACAGGCCGGTTTTCGACGTCAGAGTCGAGCTCTCGGCGCCCTTGAGGTCGTAGAACGTCACCTTCACGTTGACCAGGTTCGTGACCTGGGTCCCCTCGTAAAAGTAGGCCGTGTCCGCCTGTACCCGGCTCCGCCGGATGCCGTCGCTCGTCACGTAGTGCGAGAACCCCTCGAGCACCTGGTCCGCGCTGTCCGGCGCCTGGATTGTGGTCGTCGGGCGGGCGCCGGACTCTTCGCAGGCGGCGAGGGTCGTGGCGAGGGCCAGAATCGCCGCGAGGGCGGACCGGCGGACCGGCGGACCGGCGGAACGCACCGGCTTCATACCGCTCCTGCCCGCATCAGATCGTGGAGGTGAACCACACCCACGATCTTGCCTTGGTCCGATATCACCGGGAGCGCGATCACCCCATTGCGCTCCATGGTGCCGACCGCCGCGGCCGCCAAGACACCGGGGCCGGTGGTCTTCGGAGATCTCGTCATCACGTCCGTCACGGGTCGGCCGAGGAAATCCGGATCACGCTCCGCCAGGCGCGTGAGATCGCCGGTGGTGAGCACCCCCACGAGCGTTCCATCGGTCCCGACCATCGCCAGACCGCGATCACGAGCGAGACTTACGACCGCATCCCGCATGGTCGCCTCCGGAGGCAGGAGTCGCCCCGGGGCCATCATGACGTCCTGGACTCGAAGCACGGGCAGCAGACTGCGTCCCAGCTCACCTGCCGGATGCAGTGCCGCGAAGTCTTCCCGGCGAAAACCCTTCCTCTCCAGCAATGCGACCGCGAGTGCGTCGCCCAGTGCGAGGGCGACCGTCGTGCTGGTCGTCGGCGCCAGATCGTGGGGGCAGGCCTCTTCGGTCACCGATGCGTCCAGCACGACCGTTGCAACCTTCGCGAGTGTGGACCCGGGGTCCCCGGTGATGGCCACGATCGGCACGCCCCAGCGCTGAAGCGAGCCCAGGAGCCCGAACAGGTCCTTCGAGTCCCCGCTCTTGCTCAGAACGATCGCTACGTCCTTGCGCCCCACGATGCCGAGATCGCCGTGCAGCGAATCGATCGGGTGCAGATAACTCGCGGGCGTTCCGGTGGACGTGAGCGTCGCGGCGATCTTGCGCGCCACCAGGCCCGACTTCCCGACGCCAGTCACGATGACCCGCCCGGCGGCGCCGGCGAGGAGCCGCACCGCGCGGTCGAACCGCTCATCGAGCCGGTCGGCCACCGCGCCGAGCGCGGCGCCTTCGAGCCGGAGCACACGTCGCCCGAGCTCGACCGTCGCGCCCGGATCAGACATCGCGCCCCGTCCGCTCGGTGAAGTAGCGCTCGAGCATGTCGGTCCAGACTCCCCGCGCCCTGAGCAGCGCGTCCACGATCTCGCGCACGGCGCCGTGTCCGCCCCTGGCGGTGGTGGTCGCCGCGGCGACCGCGCGCACCTCAGGGACGGCGTTGGCGACCGCGATCGGCAGTCCGACCCGCCGCATGACCTGGAGATCGGCGAGGTCATCGCCGGCATAGGCGACCTCGTCCCAGCCGAGACCCCGTCGCGAGAGCACCTGGGCCAAGGCATCGAGCTTGTCGGGTCCCGAGACCTGGAGCACCTCGTCCACCCGCAGCTCCTCGGCCCGGAGGGCGGTCGCCTCCGAGTGCCGCCCGCTCAGCCAGAGCACCGGGATGCCGGCGGTGCGAAGGAGGCGCATCCCCAGTCCGTCCTGAATGTCGAACCGCTTCAGCTCCACCCGCACACCGGCGATCGGCCCGATCCAGATGCCGTTGTCGGTGAGCACACCATCCACGTCGAGCGCCACGATCCGAACCCGGGCGGCGCGAGCCGTCTCAATCTCCATGGACCCGGGCCCAGAGGTCGAGCGTGCGGTCGAGCAGCGCCGGGAGCCGGTCGAGCGGCCACTGAGTGGCGGCGTCGCTCGCCGCGCCGGCGGGATCCGGGTGGGTCTCCAGAAAGAACCCGTCGGCTCCCGCGCCGGCGGCCGCCGCGAGGAGGGCCGGAATGTGCTCCCGCTCGCCGCCGGTGGCGCCGGCCGAGCCCAGGCCGGGACGCTGCACCGAGTGGGTCGCATCGAAGATGACCGGGGCGGCGGTGGCGTCGCGGAGACGCGCGAAGTTCCGCATGTCCACGACCAGGTCGCCGTAGCCGAAGAAGGTGCCCCGCTCGGTGACCGCGACGTCGCGGCTGCCGCCGCTCCGCACCTTCTCCACCGACCCCGCCATCCCGTCGGCCGACATCCACTGGCCCTTCTTCACGTTGACCGGGCGACCGGTGCGTCCGGCGGCGACGAGCAGATCCGTCTGCCGGCACAGGAACGCGGGAATCTGGAGCACGTCCACGACTTCCGCGGCCGGTGCCGCCTGGTGCGCCTCGTGGATGTCGGTGAGCAGCGGCAGGCCGCTGTCTCCGCGGACCCGCTCGAGCAGGCGGAGACCCTCGTCCGCGCCGGGACCGCGCGCCGCGCCGAGCCGCGACCGATTGGCCTTGTCGAAGCTGGCCTTGAAGCAGACCGGTACCCCGCGCCGTTCCGCGTAGTGCGCCAGCACCTCGGCCACACGCGGCAGGACGTCGCCCGGCTCGACGACACAGGGACCCGCGATCACGAACGGTGCCTGCGCGAACGACCAGCCGCTCAAAGCGTGGCTTCCACCATCGTCCTGGGGGCCGGCGTCTCACCGCTTCCCCGTCCCCGCCGCCGCTTCAGCGCCGCGCCGATGAACCCCGCGAAGAGCGGGTGCGGCCGGGTCGGGCGCGACTTCAGCTCGGGATGGAACTGGCAGCCGATGTACCATGCGTGATCCGGCAGCTCGATCACCTCGACCAGCCCGCCGTCGGGGGACTGCCCCGAAAGCCGGAGGCCGTATTCGGCGAGCACGTCGCGGTACGCGTTGTTGACCTCCCAGCGGTGCCGGTGGCGCTCGCTGATCTCTGTTGTCCCATAGGCCTGCGCCGCGCGGGAGCCGGGGCGGAGTCTCGCGGTGTAGGCGCCGAGTCGCATGGTGCCGCCCAGGTCCGCCACGTCGCGCTGCGACTGCATGAGCGCGATCACCGGCGTCTCGCACTCGGGGGAGAACTCGGTGCTGTTGCTCTCCGGCAGCCGGCAGACGTTGCGCGCGAACTCGATGATGGCGACCTGCAGGCCGAGGCAGATCCCGAAGAACGGCAGGTCGTTCTCTCGGGCCCAGCGCACCGCGTTCACCATCCCCTCGATGCCGCGCTCGCCGAAGCCGCCGGGCACCAGCACGCCGTCGAAGCCGCCGAGCGCCTTGCCCGCGGCCTCCTGATCGGGGAACCGGTCGCTCGCGATCCACTCGATCTCCACCCGGGCGTCGTTGGCGATGCCGCCGTGAATCAGCGCCTCCTGCACCGACTTGTAGGCGTCGTGCAGCGCGGTGTACTTGCCGACCACCGCGATGCGCACCTTGTTCGCCGGGTGGAGGATGCGGTCCACGATCGCCCTCCAGGCGCCGAGATCGGGCGCCCTGGTCTCCAGCCGGAGCCGCTCGCACACGACCCGGTCGAGTCCCTGGTCGTGGAAGCGGAGCGGGATCTCGTAGATCGAGCCCACGTCCGGGCTTTCGATCACGCAGTCGAAGTCCACGTTGCAGAAGAGGGCGATCTTGCGCTTGATGTCGGCGGAGATGGCCTGCTCGCTGCGGCAGATCAGGATGTCCGGCTGGAGCCCGATCTGCATCAGCTCGCGAACCGAGTGCTGGGTCGGCTTGGTCTTGAGCTCGCCGGCCGCCGCGATGTAGGGGACCAGGGTGAGGTGGATGAACAGGGCGTTGTCTCGGCCGACCTCCTGGCGGAACTGGCGGATGGCCTCAAGGAACGGCAGCGACTCGATGTCGCCCACGGTGCCGCCGATCTCGGTGATCACCACGTCGTGCCCCGGAGCGGTGCGCCGGATCGCGTTCTTGATCTCGTCGGTGATGTGGGGGATGACCTGGACCGTGCTGCCGAGGTATTCCCCGCGGCGCTCCTTGTTGATCACCGTCTGGTAGATGCGTCCGGTGGTGATGTTGTTCTGCTGGGAGAGCGAGTGGTCGATGAAGCGTTCGTAGTGTCCGAGGTCCAGATCGGTCTCGGCCCCGTCGTCGGTGACGAACACCTCGCCGTGCTGGAACGGCGACATGGTGCCGGGATCCACGTTGATGTACGGATCGAACTTCTGCATCGTGACGCTCAGCCCCCGCTCCACGAGCAGCCGTCCAAGCGACGCGGCGGCGATGCCTTTCCCGAGGGAAGAGACGACGCCGCCGGTGACGAAGATGTACTTGGTCGCGTTCGGACCCGAATTCATAGCTTCACCTCTGTAGTGCGTGCCAATGGGCCTCGGCCCGTCGAAGATCGTCAGGAGTATCCACGCCGGGCTCGACCGACTCGGCCAGGAGCGCCACGCCGATCCGGAGCCCGTGATGCAACGCCCGGAGCTGCTCCAGCCGCTCGGCCAGCTCCGCCGGGCTCGGCTCCAGGGTGGTCCAGCGCCGCAAGGTCGCGCGGGTGTAGGCGTAGAGGCCGACGTGCTGCCAGTAGAGTCTCGGGCCCGGGTCGCCTTGCTCGCGCCGGTGCGGGATCGCCGCGCGGGAGAAGTAGAGCGCCCTGCCTCGCGCGTCGGTGACCACCTTCACCCGCGCCGGATCGTCGGCCAGGGCAGGATCGAGCGGCGCGGCCGCCGTGCCGACGTCGTCTCCCCCGGCCACGCGCTCGATGGCTCCAGCCAGCGCCTCGCGCACCACGAACGGCTCGTCGCCCTGCACGTTGACGATGGTGTCGAAACCGGCGAACTCGTCCCTCGCGGCCACCTCCGCCACCCGATCGGTGCCGGTGAGGTGCCCGCGCCCCGTCAGGACGGCGCGCACGCTCGACCGCTCGACCACCTGTGCCACCATCGGCGAGTCGGTGGCCACGACCAACTCGTCCATCAGACCATGCTCCTGGACGCGCTGGATGACCCGGGTGATCAGCGGTTCACCGGCCAGCATCTGGAGCGGTTTGTTAGGGAGTCGGATGGAGCCAAGACGAGCCGGTATGACGCCTAGGACGCGCATCACGGAAGCTAACAGGCCGCGGGGGCGTAGTCAAAACGCGTGCCGCGGGCCGCGGGTTAGCGGTCGGTGGCGGTAGAGTGTTGAGCGGGAATG
The DNA here is from genome assembly GCA_046729675.1 of Gemmatimonadota bacterium. GTDB lineage: Bacteria > Gemmatimonadota > Gemmatimonadetes > Gemmatimonadales > GWC2-71-9 > CAVVWJ01. The sequence continues at coordinate 17,390 of JBKPGZ010000262.1, forward strand.
GGTTAGGATATGTCTCCCGAGCGGAGCGAGGGAGCTACTCCGCCTGGGTCGACGCGTGCCCGGACCAGCTCCCTCGGTGCG
>JBKPGZ010000263.1:0-13925 GCA_046729675.1 Gemmatimonadota bacterium
GCTCCGCGATGCGGATCTGCACCCGCCGGTTTAGATTCCCGCCGCATGGAAGTGCAGATTTTCGGCCTTCGGAAGAGCAGCGAGACCCGCAAGGCGCTCCGGTTCTTCGCCGAGCGGCGCATCAAGACCCATTTTGTCGACCTGCAGGAACGCGCCGCCTCTCCTGGTGAGCTCCGTCGCTTCGCCCAGAAGTTCGGCGTCCAGGCGCTGGTGGACCGCGGCGCACGCCGCTTCGCCGATCTCGGCCTGGGGGCCGCACAGCTGAGCGAGGAGCGCTGGCTGGACAAGCTGGTGGAGGAGCCGCTCCTCCTGCGGATGCCGTTGGTGCGGCAGCAGCAGCGGCTCACCGTGGGGGACGCCGAGTCCACCTGGCGGGAGTGGACCGGCCGTTGACCCAGCTCAGTTTCGCCGGCGTGCGGGTGGACTTCGGCGCCACCCGGCTCCTCGACGGCGTGACCTTCACCGTGACCCGCGGCGAGCGCTGGGGCATCATCGGTCGCAACGGCGCGGGGAAGACCACGCTCTTCCGGCTGGTGACCGGCGAGCTCCAGCCGGTGTCGGGCACGGTAGCGCGCGCCTCCGGTCTTCGCATCTCGCTCATGGACCAGCAGCGGGAGTTCGCCGACGCCGCGACGGTGTGGGAGGCGGCCGCCGGCCCGTTCCGCTCGATCCTGGAGCTCGAGCGCTCTCTCGCGGAGCAGGCTGCCGCCCTGGCCGAGGCCGGGGATCGGGTCACCGAGCAGGCGCTGGCGCGCTACGACCGCGACCTCGAGCGCTTTCAGCGGGAGGACGGCTACAGCGTCGCCGCCCGGGTGGATGCGGTGCTCCACGGGCTGGGCTTCGATCCCGACGACGCGCGGCGGCGTCCGCTCGACGGCCTGAGCGGCGGCGAGCGCGGGCGCCTCGGGCTGGTGCGCCAGCTGGTGGCGCCGGCCGACCTGCTCCTCCTCGACGAGCCCACCAATCACCTCGATCTCGAGACCACCCGGTGGCTGGAAGGTCATCTGCGACAGCTCGACGCCACGGTGATGGTGGTGAGCCACGATCGCGCCTTTCTCCAGGCGGTCGTCGATCACGTGCTTCATCTCGAGGCCGGCACCGCGCAGCCGTACGGCGGAGACTACGGGGCCTTCGTACGGCAGCGCACCGAGCGTCGGCTGGCACAGCAGCGCGCCGTCGCCAAGCAGGCCCGCGTGATCGCCGCGGAGGAGGAATATATCCGCCGCAACATCGCGGGACAGAACAGCGCACAGGCCAAGGGGCGGCGACGGCGCCTGCAGCGGATCAGCCGCCTCGGTCCGCCGCCCGGGGAAGAGGGCGCGATGGCCCTGCGCCTCGCGGCGGACGAGCGGAGCGGGGATCAGGTCCTCGTCGCCGCCGAGGTCGGGCTCGCGGTGGAGGGACGCGACCTGCTGCACGATTTCACCGTCCGGATCAGCCGCGGCGAGGTCGTGGGCCTGGTAGGCCCCAACGGCGCGGGCAAGTCCACGCTCCTGCGCTCGATCGTCGGTGACCGCGCGCCGGACGCAGGCGAGATCCGCGTCCCGGACTCGGTACGCATTGCCTACTACCGGCAGGACCTCGCCCAGGTGCCCCAGGACCGTACCCTCCACGAGATCATCGCCGATCTCCGCCCCTCCTGGGGCCGCGGTCCGATCCAGGGCCACCTCGGCCGATTCGGCTTCTCCGGCGACTCGGTGCAGCGGTGGGCCGGATCCTTGTCTGGAGGCGAGACCGCCCGGGTGGCTCTCGCGATGATGATGCTCTCCGGCGCCAACTTCCTCATCTTCGACGAGCCCACCAACCACCTCGATGTGGAGTCCATCGAGGCGCTGGAGGACGCGATCAAGGCCTTCGACGGCACCGTGCTGCTGGTGAGCCACGATCGGGCCCTGCTCCGCGCGCTCACCACCCGCACCTGGGTGCTCTACGGGACCCGGATAACCGACTTCGACGGCGGGTTCGACGAGTGGGAGGTGGCGAGCAGCGAGCGGGAGCACGCGGCAGCGGTGGCCGCGGCAGAAGAGGGGGCGCTTCGGAAAGTCCGCGAGCGCCAGGCGACCCGCCGTCCGGAGGATGAGCGACGCCGTCGCCACTCGGAGCGGCGCACGGCCGAGCACGCGGTGATCGAGGCGGAGCGCCGGGTGGGAGAGCGGGAGCGACGGGTCGAGGAGCTCCGCGCGCGCTTGGAAGATCCCGCCCTCTATCTGACGGCCGACGCCGCCACGCAGGCGCGTCAGATCGGCGCCGAGCTGGACGTCGCGCGGGGGGAGCTGGAGGCGGCCTTCGCGGAGTGGGAGGCCGCGACGCGGGCGATGGAGGCCATCGACTGAGCGAGCCGAGCCGGTGGCGCGTACTCGGCCTTCTCGCGCTGGCCGAGGTCCTGGGGATGTCGCTCTGGTTCTCCGCCAGCGCCGTCTCCGCGCAGTACCGGGCCATGTGGCAGCTGACCCCTGCCGAGGCGGGGTGGCTCACCACCACGGTGCAGCTGGGCTTCGTGGTTGGAACGGCGGGCGCGGCCGTGCTCAACTTCGCCGACATCGTCAGCTCCCGGTGGTATTTCGCCGTCTGCGCGCTGCTGGGCGCAAGTGCCAACGCCGCACTCGCCTGGGCGCAGGACTATCCCACCGCGCTCGCCTGCCGCTTCGCCACCGGGGTGTTCCTGGCCGGCGTCTATCCGCCGGCGATGAAGATGGCCGCCACTTGGTTCCGCAGCGACCGCGGCCTCGCGATCGGCGTCATCGTCGCGTCCCTCACGGTGGGGAAGGCGATGCCGTATCTGGTGCGCTCCGTGGAGACGGGCGGCATTCGCGGGGTGGTGCTCGCCGCGTCCGCCGGCGCCGTCATCTCCGCCGGCCTCGTGGCTCTGGGCTACCGGGACGGGCCGTATGAGTTTCCCCGCCGCCCGTTCTCCTGGCGCCTGGTCGCGGGCGTGGTGCGGCACCGGGAGACGCGGCTCGCGACCGGCGGCTACCTGGGCCACATGTGGGAGCTGTATGCGATGTGGACTTGGGTCCCCGCCTTCCTGGCGGCGAGCGTGGCCGCCTCGGCAGGCGACGTACCAGCCTCGACGGTATCGGTGCTGGCCTTCGCGGCGATCGCGGCAGGCGGCGCCGGCGCGATCTGGGGCGGGCGAGCGGCGCGGCGACTGGGCTACGCCCGGGTCGTCACGATCGCCATGGCCATCAGCGGAGCCTGCTCGCTGGTGGTGGGGCTGCTCTTCGGCAGGAGCCTCTGGCTGCTGGCCCCCGTCGTGGTCGTGTGGGGCTTCTTCGTCGTTGCCGATTCGGCGCAGTTCAGCGCTATGGTGACGGAGTTGTCACCATCGCACGCCGTGGGCACCGCCCTCACCCTTCAGACTTCGCTCGGCTTCCTGCTCACGATGGTCACCATCCAGCTCGTCCCGGTGCTGGTATCGCTGCTGGGCTGGCCGCTGGCCTTTCCCGTTCTTGCCCTCGGCCCCGCGGCCGGCATCGCCTCCATTCGGCGACTGGGCGCTCGTTTCGCTTCCGTCGTCCGCCCCTGACGAGTGCGTCCTGCCTCCTGAAAACCACTGCTTGCAAGTACCTGCTTGCTTTGCAGGTTCCTCCTTTCTATACATCCGCATATGAACGTGAAGGACCAGCTGCGTGAGGCCGCGCTGCAGGTGTACGCTGAAAGCGGCTACCACGGAGCTACGACGCGCCGCATTGCGGCCGCCGCCGGGGTCAACGAGATCACGCTGTTCCGGCGCTTCGGCAGCAAGGACCTCCTCCTCCGGGATGCGCTGGGCCGCTGCCACGCCGAAGGCATCGTTCCACTCCCCGAGACCCCCGACGACCCGCTCCAGGAGCTGACCGACTGGAGCCGGTCCCACCTGCAGCACCTCCACCAGCGAGCTGCCCTGATCCGCACCTGCCTCAGCGAGTTCGCCGAGCGTCCCGACATGGTGACCCCGGAGATCAGCTGTCCGGTGCAGGCGACGCTCGCGCTGGCCGGCTATCTCGAGCGCCTCAAGGAGCGCGGTCTCGCGGCGGGGTCGGTCGAGCCGCGCGCGGCCGCCGCCATGCTCCTCGGGGCGCTCTTCGCGGACGCCATCGGCCGCGACCTCGTCCCGGACATGTACGCCATTCCCAGGGATGAAGCGGTGACACAGTACGTCACCGTCTTTCTCCGGGGGATCGGCGTGGAAACACGCAGCCCGCGGAGCAGTGCATGAGATCCGCCCTGACCCTCACGATGCTCCTCCTCGCCCTCGCCGCGCCAGCGGGGGCGCAACAGAGCCCTCAGTCGCCCCGGCAACTCTCGATCGAGCAGGCGCTCGACCTGGCCGACCGAGAGAGCGAATCCGTCGGTCTGGCCCGGAGCAGTCTCGCCCAGGCCCAGGGCGAGCGCCGCCGGGCACGCAGTGGGTACTATCCGCAGCTCACCGGCTCGGCCTCGTACACCCGCGCGCTCAGGAGCCAGTTCTCCGCCCTCCAAGATGAAGGCCCCACCGGGCCGGTGCCGGAGGAGTGCCCGAGCTTCGTGCCCCGTCCGGGCCTTCCGATCGGGGAGCGCCTGGACTCGCTCGAATCGGCGGTGGAGTGCGCCAGCAACTCGAATCCGTTCTCCGGTCTCGCCAACGACCTGCCGTTCGGCCGGGAGAACACCTATCGCATCGGCCTTTCCTTCTCCCAGAACCTGTTCACTGGAGGCCGGGTGAGCGGGCAGGCTCGCGCGGCCGATGCGGAGGTCCGGAGCGCGAAGCTCGGCCTCACGTCGGCTCAGGCCCAGCTGCTGCTCGACGTGACGGAGGCCTATTACGACGCCGCCCTGGGCGACCGCCTCGTCGCGATCGCGCAGGCCTCGCTCGAGCAGGCGGATAGCACGCTCAGCCAGGCGCAGCTGGCCCGCCAGGTGGGCAACCAGTCGGAGTTCGATCTCCTGCGCGCCCGGGTGACGCGAGACAACCAGCGCCCCGTGGTGATCCAGCGCGAGGCGGCTCGCGACATCGCCTACTACCGGCTCATGAATCTTCTTAACCTGCCGCCCGAAGAGCCGCTCGAGCTGACCAGCCACCTGGTGGATCCCGGGCTGGTACGGACCGCCCGGCTGGCCAACCTGGTGGACTCGCCGGGCGACACCGCCACCGACGTCAGGGCGCCGGTCCGTCAGGCGGACGAGGCGGTGACCTCCCAGGAGGGACTGCTCCGTGCCGCGCGGGCGCAACGCTGGCCCCAGGTGTCGCTCACCTCGGACTACGCCGCCTTCGGCTATCCGGAGGATGCCTCGCCCGTCAGCACAGACTATCTGTCCGACTGGGTCGTCGTGCTCGGCTTTCAGGTCCCCTTCTTCACCGGGGGCCGCGTCACCGGCGACGTCGCCGTGGCCGAGGCGGGGCTGGAGCAGGCGCGTCTGCGACTTCGCCAGACCCGAGAGATGGCCCAGCTCGACGCGCGGAACACGCAGCTCCAGCTCGCGGCGGCGCTGGCGGCCTGGGAGGCGAGCGCCGGCACCGAAGAGCAGGCGGACCGTGCGTACCAGATCGCGGACATCCGCTATCGCGAGGGGATCTCGACCCAGACGGAGCTCAACGATCTTCGGATCCAGCTCGCGCAGGCGCAGGCCAATCGGGCCCAGGCCGCGCGCGACCTCCAGGTGGCACGCATGCGGCTCGCGCTCCTGCCGTCGCTCCCGCTCGGAGCGGCAACCGGGGTCGCGGAGGGCGAGGGCCTGCCGCCCGTAACCGCGCCCGGCGGTCAGACCGGCGGCAGTCAGATGACGCCCTATCAGCCGCCCCCGACGCAGGCGCAGGGCATCCTTTCCAGCGTACGACAGAGTGGAGTGGGCGGGCCATGATCCGGCACCAGCTTCCGGCGGCCCTCGCGGCCGCTCTCCTTCTCGCCGGCCTCGCCGGCTGCAATCGTGGTGACGATGCGAGCGCCACCGTGACGGATACCGCCGAGACGGTCGTTACCGTCGGTCCCGAGAACGTCGCCATCGCCACACTGGCCGAACTCCGGAGCGGCCCGACGATCTCCGGCTCCCTGGAGCCGGAGCAGGCGGCCACCGTGCGGGCCGAGGTCGGCGGTTCGGTGCTCCGCACGTCGGTGGACGCGGGACAGCGGGTGAAGCGAGGCCAGCTCCTCGCCAGCCTCGACGATCGCGCGGTGGAGGAGAGCTTCCTCTCGGCGCGCTCGGCGGTCCGCTCGGCGGAGTCCGCGCTGGAGCTGGCCCGCCGCAATCTCCAGCGGACGGAGCGGCTGACGCAGGCCGGCGCGCTTCCGGAGCGGGATCTGGAGAGCGCCCGACTGGACGTGACCAACGCCGAAGGTGCCCTGGCGGATGCGCGAGCCCGGCTCACCAACGCCCAGGAACAGCTGGAGGACACGCGGGTGCGGGCACCGTTCGACGGGATCGTGAGCGAGCGGCAGATGGACGCGGGGGACGTGGTGCAGGTGGGCGACGCGCTGTTCTCCATCGTGGACCCGCGGCGGCTCCGGCTGGAGGCCACGGTGCCCGCGGAAGAGATCGGTCGGCTGCGGCAGGGCACCGAGGTGGAATTCACCGTCACCGGCGTGGATCGCCAGATCACCGGACGCATCGAGCGGATCAATCCGGTGGTGGACTCGACCACGCGTCAGATCCGGATCTACGTGGCGATCTCCAATCTCGACCAGGCGCTGGTGGCGGGGCTGTTCGCCGAGGGCCGGGTCGCGACGGACACCAAGCGCGCGGTGGCGGTGCCGGTCACCGCGATCGACAGCAGGGGCAACACGCCCAAGGTGCACGTCATCAAGCGCGGCCGGGTCGCGGAAGCCGAGGTCCACCCCGGCGTGCGGGACGAGGCCGCGGAGCTAGTGGAGATCCAGGCCGGCGTCGCCGCGGGCGACACGGTGCTGCTCGGCTCCGCCCAGGGAGTCACACCGGGCAGCCGGATCCGGGTGCTCGAGGAGGAGGCGGGGCGCTAGATGTTTATTTCCGATTTCGCGATCCGTCGTCCGATCGTCACCGTCACCGCCATGCTGGCGCTGGTGGCCTTCGGCATCGCCGCGCTCGTCAACCTGAACACCGACGAGTTCCCCGACATCCAGCAGCCGATCGTCGGAGTGACCATCCTGTACCCCGGCGCCTCGCCCGAGACGGTCGAGCGGGAGATCGTGGACCCGATCGAGGAGAGCTTCTCCACCATCAGCGGCGTGGACTGGTCGCGCACCCAGGCCAGCGCCACCGACGGGCTGGCGCAATTCGTGGTCTTCTTCGATTTCGAGAAGAACGTCCAGGAGGCATCCCAGGACATCCGCGACGCCATCTCCACCAAGCGCGCCGATCTGCCCACGGAGATGGAGGAGCCGGTGCTCACCCGGTTCGATCCCTCCCAGCAGTCGGTGCTCTCGCTGGCGCTCACCTCCTCGGAGGTGCCCACCGCCGCTCTGACGAGGATCGCCGATCCGATGATCGTGCGCGACTTGCGCACGGTTCCGGGTGTGGCTCAGGTGACGGTCGTGGGCGGCCTGGAAAGGGAGCTCACCGTCCAGGTCGAGCCCGTCAAGATGCAGGCCGCCGGGATCAGTGTCGCCGAGGTGGTGCAGGCCCTGGAGGCGCAGAACCTGGCCGCGCCGGTGGGGCGTCTCAACGGTCCCCTGGAGGAGCGCGCCATCCGGCTCAAGGGGCGGCTCGACACGCCGGCGGACTTCGCCCGCCTGGTGGTGGCGGAGCGCGACGGCCAGGTCATCCGGCTGGGACAGATCGCCACGGTCCTGGACGCCACCGAGGAACAGCGGGACCTCGCCCTGTTCAACGGCCGGGACGCCGTAGGCATCGAGATCCTCAAGGCCAAGGGCTACAGCACGACCCAGGTGACCGACGTCATCCATCAGCGGGTCGCCGCGCTGCAGCACCGCATGCCGCCCGGCGTGAAGCTGGAGGTGGTGCAGGACGCGGGTCTCCGGGTGCACAACGCCGTGCGGAACGTGCAGGAGGCCCTGATCGAGGGCGCGCTGCTCACCGTGCTGGTGGTGTTCCTCTTCCTCAACTCCTGGCGTTCGACCGTGATCACCGGTCTCGCGCTGCCGGTGAGCGTGCTGGCCTCATTCATCGCCGTGTGGGCCTTCGGCTTCACCCTGAACACCATGTCGCTGATGGGACTCTCGCTGGCGATCGGTATCCTGATCGACGACGCCATCGTGGTGCGCGAGAACATCGTCCGCCACATCGAGATGGGAAAGGACCACTACACCGCCGCCCGCGAGGGCACCGACGAGATCGGGCTCGCGGTGGCGGCCACCACGTTCTCCATCGTCGCCGTGTTCCTGCCAGTGGCCTTCATGTACGGCATCTCGGGACAATGGTTCAAGCCGTTCGCGCTCACCATCGCCTGCTCGGTGCTGGTGTCGCTGTTCGTCTCGTTCTCGCTGGATCCCATGCTGTCGGCCTACTGGCCCGACCCCCAGGTCGAGGCTCACGAGCGCCGCAACCCCATCGCCCGGGCGCTGGACCGGTTCAACCGATGGTTCGACCGCATGGCCGACCGCTACAAGGGCCTGATCGCCTGGGCGCTCGACCACCGGCTGATGATGATCGGGCTCGCCCTTGCGACCTTCTTCGCGGCGCTCACCATCCCGGCCCGTGGCCTGCTCGCGGCCATGGTCGTGCTCGCCGGCCTGTTCGGGGTCTTCTGGATTCTGTCCCACCCGCTGCCCCAGCGGCAGGGGACGGTGCGCAAGGCCGGTCTGAAGGTGCTCGGCGTCGTAGCCGTCCTTGCGGTCATGGCGTTTCTGCTCCCCGTCCTGCCCGTCATCGGGCAGGTGGGTGCCGGTTTCGTGCCGATCAGCGACCGCAGCGAGATCAGCATGATCGTGGAGGCGCCGCCGGGCTCCAACCTCGAGTACACCCGGATCAAGGCCGAGGAGGCGGCACGTCGCGCGCGGGCGCATCCCGAGGTGGCGTACACCTATGTGACGGTCGGCACGCCCGTGCCACTCAAGACCCCGTCCGTGGATCAGGCGCTGGTCTACGTCCGCCTGGTGCCGAAGGCCGAGCGCAGGCTGCACCAGGAGGCGCTGGGGCAGATCTTCCGCGAGGAGATGTCGACCATCGGAGGCGCCCAGATCTCCGTCTTCACCAGCGGCTTCGGCGGCGCCATCAAGTCCATCCAGATCCAGATGAAGGGCGAGGACGCCCGGGTGCTGACCACGCTGGCGCAGCGCGCGGCGCAGGACGTGTTGGCGAAGGTGCCAGGCGCGGTGGACGTGGGACTCTCCACCAGAGGCCAGAAGCCCGAGCTCGAGGTGCAGCTCAACCGCGGCCTCGCCGGGTCGCTCGGCATCACGGTCGGCCAGGTGGCGCAGTCGCTTCGGCCGGCGTTCGCTGGCATCGACGCGGGGGACTGGGTCGACCCGTCGGGTGAGACCCGCGACGTGACCGTGCGCTTCGCACCGCAGGCCCGGGAGCGGGTGACCGACCTGGCAGGGCTCCCGCTGGTGGTGCCGGGACCGGAGGACCGGCCCGCGACGCTGCCGCTGGGCCAGGTCGCGACGATCGCCCAGGGGATGGGGCCGGCGCAGATCGACCATCTCGACCGCGACAAGGTCGTCATCATCCAGGCCAACGTGTCGGGACGGCCGCTGACGCAGGTGACGAACGAGATCCGGGAGGGGCTGGCGCGCTTCAGCCTGCCGCCGGGGTACGAGATCACCTACGGCGGCGAGTCGCAGGACCAGACGGAGGTCTTCACCCGCATCTTCACCGCGCTGGGCGTGGCGGTGCTGCTGATGTACCTCATCCTGGTAGTCCAGTTCGGATCCTTCCTCGATCCGCTGGCGATCCTGGTGTCGCTGCCGCTCTCGCTGATCGGCGTGGTGCTGGCGCTCCTGATCACCCGCGATACGCTCAACATCATGAGCCTGATCGGGGTGATCCTCCTGATGGGCATCGTCGCCAAGAACGCGATCCTGCTGATCGACTTCGCGAAGTGGGCGCGGGAGCGCGGCGTCGGGCTGCGCGAGGCGTTGATCGATGCCGGCCGCATCCGGCTCCGGCCCATCATCATGACCACCCTGGCGCTGATCGCGGGCATGATCCCAGTCGCCATCGGGCACGGCGAAGGCGCCGATTTCCGGGCGCCGCTCGGACGGGCTGTCATCGGCGGCACGATCACGTCCACCCTGCTCACGCTGCTGGTGATTCCAACGGTGTACGAGATCCTCGACGACTTCCGCAGCTGGGCGGCGTCCAGGTTCCGTCGCCCCGAGCGGGCCGGGGCGGGGGAGCCGGTGCCCACACCGGCTTCGCCCTCGGCCACCTGAGGTCGGGGCCTCCGCCCCCTTCCGCACCTTCATCACAGAGGCACGGAGGCCACGGAGGGGAGGGGCACGGAGCCCCCGGCAGCCCAACAAACTGAACCACGAAGGCACGAAGGACACGAAGAGCTCGAAGAAAAACAACTGAAAAAATTGGTTGTGGACTCCGATGCCGATCGAGCGCCGGAGTCCTTCGCGTCCTTCGTGCCTTTCTGGTGAATCTTTGCGGGGTGGGAGCATGGGGCTCCGTGCCCCTCCGTGGCCTCCGTGGCTCCGTGGTGAAGGTGCGGGGCGGAGCGGTCAATCCGAAAAGCTGAGTCGGAAACCGTTGCCGCTGGCCCCCGCGCCCGTGTAGCTTCCCGTCCGACTCACGTCCGTCTTTCTCACCTCTATTCGACTCGCCGCTATGCCGTTCGAGACCGCCGTCGTTCGAGCCGCGCCCGCCGGCTTTCAGACGCCGCTGCTGGCCATCGCCGTGGTGCGCGGCCTGCTGGCCGCCTTGCTGGCGGAGCTCGACCGCCTCGCGGGCGGCGCCCTGCAGCGGCTCGCCTCCGCGGGCGACTTCAGCGGCAAGCGGGACGAGACCGCCCTGATCTACCCCCCCGGGGCGGCGGAGCGCATCCTGCTGGTCGGCATGGGGAAGGGCGAGGAGGTGAGCCGCAGTGGTATCCGCCGGGCCGCGTCGATCGCGGCGAAGCGGATGCGCGCACTCGGCGTGACCGAGGGTGCCTTCCACCTCCCCGCCGAGTCCCACGGTGAGGTGCGCCCGGCCGAGGCCGCCCAGGCCGTCGCCGAAGGGCTGGCCCAGGGAGCATGGCAGTTCCTGGAGATGAAGCGGCCCGGTGAGGATCGGAAGCCTCCTCTCGAGCGGGTGAACATCCTGGCCGAGGACGATGCCTTCGCCGAAGGCCATCGGATCGGGGCGGCCATCGGCGCCGGCCAGACGCTGGCCCGCGGGATCCAGGTGCTCCCCGGCAACGTCTGCACGCCCAGCTATCTCGGACGGGCAGCGGAAGAACTGGCCGCGCGGCACGGCCACGTCGTGACCGTGCTCGACAAGGCCGCCATCGTGCGGGAGAAGATGGGTGCGCTGCTCGCCGTGGCGCAGGGGAGTGAGGAAGAGCCCCGTTTCATCGTGCTGGAGTACAAGGGTGCCGACGGGGCGCCGATCGTTCTGGTGGGGAAGGGCGTCACCTTCGACACCGGCGGCATCTCCATCAAGCCGGCGCAGAGCATGGAGGACATGAAGTACGACATGTCCGGCGCCGCGGCGGTGCTCGGCACGTTCGAGATGCTGGGGCGGCTCAGGCCCCCGGTGCACGTGATCGGGCTCATCCCGAGCACGGAGAACATGCCGTCGGGCACCGCGGTAAAGCCGGGTGACGTCATCACCAGCCACCTGGGCAAGACGATCGAGGTGATCAACACCGATGCCGAGGGCCGGCTGATCCTCTGCGACGCGCTGTCCTGGGCGCGGCGGTATCACCCGGCCTGCGTGGTGGACATCGCCACCCTCACCGGTGCCATCGTGGTCGCGCTTGGCAACACGGCCGCGGGTGTGATGGGCAGCGACGATGCGCTGGTCGAGGAGCTCCGCCGCGCCGGCGACCGCGCGGGCGAGCGGGTGTGGCCGCTCCCGCTCTGGGACGACTATCGCGACCTGATGAAGTCCGATATCGCGGACGTGAAGAATACCGGCGGCCGCCCGGCCGGGAGCATCTCCGCAGCCTGGTTTCTCCGGGAGTTCGTCGAAGGCTATCCCTGGGCCCACGTGGACATCGCCGGCACCGCCTACACCGACCGCGAGGACTCTTCCCGCGTGAAGGGGCCTACCGGCATGGGCGTACGGCTCTTCAGCGAGCTGGTGCTCGCCCGGGCCAACGACGGCGGCAGCGCGACGGAAACGCCAAAGGCGTGAAAGGTGAAAAGTGAAGGGTGAAAGGGAGGTTCTCCCGGCGGTCGCGATGCGGTGGCTGCCGGGGTTGGCGGTCCTGTTCACCTTTCACTTTTCACCTTTCACGCTTTCCCTCGGGTCTGCCCAGGTCCTGGACGACACGCTGGCCCCGGATTCCTTGGCCGAGGATACGGTGGACTACACCGCCCGCTTCCTCGAGGCACAGGGACAGGTGGCACTGCGGGTCCCCGTCCTGGCGCCGGTGCAGCCGCCCGGCCCCCACACTCCCTTCAGCCGGACGGTGTTCACCCGCGACTCCATCGAGTGGGGCCACGCCCAGACCGTCGGCGAGCTCCTCACCCAGGTCCCGGGCGTCTTCCTGTGGCGCGGCGGGTTCATCGGCCGGCCGGAGCCCATCAACTATCAGGCACGGGGGGCAAGCGCGGCCGAGTATTACCTGGACGGTCTGCCCTACGTGGCGGCCGGGGTAGACAGCGTGGCGGTGGACCCCGCGCTGCTTTCCATCAGCTTCCTCGACCGTATCGAAGTGGAGCGATGGCCCGGATTGCTCCGAGTCTACCTCTTCACCCGGCAACACGACCGGCTCGCGCCGCGGTCCCGCATCGCCATCGCACGCGGCGACGGCGACTTCGCGCGCTACGAGGGTGCGCTCGAGCGCCGGTACCAGAATGGGCTCGGTTTCGCGCTGGCCGGCGACTACCTCAACTCGCCGACCGCGAGCGGTTTCGCCAGCAGCTACTCGAACACCCAGGTCTTCCTGCAGGGGAACTACATCCCCACGCGGATGGTCGGGATCCAGTACCAGCTCCTTCGGTCGTCACCGAACCGGCGACCCTTCGTCGTCAATGAACCGGTGCCCAACGACACCATCGGGCCCGGCTTCGACGCGACGCGCACCGATGCCCAGCTCCGGCTTTCCTGGCGGCGGAGTGACGGCGGGCTGGGTCCCCGGATCGATCTCCTCTACGGTCGGACGGGCTGGGACGGCGCGGGCATCGACCAGCAGGTGAACCAGCTCGGCGGGGCCCTGACCTATCGGGCGCCGACCTTCGCCCTCGGCGCCTCGGCGTACCACCGCACCCGCTGGACCGCACTCGACGTGCGCGGGACGGTGGGATGGAATCCGGTGCCCCAGTTCACCGCGAGTGCCGAGGCGGTGCACCAGCGTCACTACGGGGGGCGCAACTCCGATTTCGTCTCACTGTCGGCCGGGCTTCAGCCGATACGCGGCGTGGCGCTCACCGGCTCGGCCCGGATCGGCAACGTGGTCGCGGCGCCGGCGATCACGGCCGACACGGCGCAGGAGATCTCCGACTACGAGGCCGCCGTCGGGTTCGAGCGGGCGCGCCTCGGCCTGCGGCTCGCGCTCTCGCGCACGGCGGCCTTCAGCCCCTTCGGCTACGCCGAGTTTCCCAGGATCCCTTCGATCGGCGCGATCCCCGAGACCGAATGGGTGACCGCTGCCGCGCGACTGGCACCCCTCCCCTGGTTCACGCTGGAGGGATGGTACAGCGATCCCCGCGACGTCACGCCCGAGGGCATCCCACCTACGCACTCCCTGGCCTCAGCGACTATTCGATCGAAGTTCCTGCGGCAGTTCCCCAGTGGCGTCTTCGACCTGAAGCTCCGCTTCAGCGTGGAGTCCTGGGGCACCGGTGTGATCGGCCGGGACGCCAGCGGTGCTCCGATCCGGCTGGGCGGCGCCACCTTCTACCGCAGCCTCATCCAGATCCAGCTGCAGAGCTTCT
>JBKPGZ010000264.1:0-17217 GCA_046729675.1 Gemmatimonadota bacterium
CGACCGCCCGACCGCCCGACCGCCCGACCGCCCGGTGGGCGATAGCCTGGCGGCCCCTTCGGCCATAGCTTGGCCGGATGGCGATCTCTCTCAGATTCCTTCTCCCGCTCGCGGTCGTGGCTGCCGGTTGCTCGAGCCCGCCCCCTGCCGACCGCTCCGTGGCCCCCGCCGCCCCGACGCTCACTCCCCAGACCAGCGGCACCAAAAACCGGCTCCAGGCTGTGAGCCCGGTGGACGAGCGCGTGGTCTGGGTCAGCGGCGTCGGCGGCACGTACGCCGTCACTACCGACGGCGGGGAGACCTGGCGCGCGGGGGTCGTGCCGGACGCCGATAGCCTCGAGTTCCGCGACGTGGAGGGCCTGAGCGAGCGGATAGCCTTCCTGCTCGCCGCCGGCCCGGGCGATCGCTCGCGCATCTATCGCACCGACGACGGCGGCCGCTCCTGGTCGCTCCAGTTCGTCAATCGCGACACCAGCGCCTTCTACGACTGCTTCGCCTTTTGGAACGCGGGCAGAGGCTTCGCCATGAGCGACGCGGTGAATGGGCGCTTCCCCGTGGTCCGCACCGCCGACGGCGGCACCTGGAGCGACATCGGCGACCGCCTGCCCCCGGCCCAGCCCGGAGAAGGAGCCTTCGCGGCGAGCGGGACCTGCTCCGCCGCCCTGGAGGAGCGATACGGCTGGATCGCGACCGGGGCAGCCGCGCGCGCGCGAGTGCTGCGGACGACCGACCGCGGCGACACCTGGAGCGAAGCAGCCACCCCGATCACCCAGGGAGGCCAGACCCGAGGCGCCGCCACGATCGCCTTCCGCGACACGCTCCACGGCATCCTCGCCGGCGGCGACATCGCCGCGCCCGACGCCCCGGCCGACAACGTGGCGATCACCCGCGACGGCGGGCGGACCTGGGCCCTCGCCACCCGGACGCCGTTCCCGGGTGCGGTCTACGGCCTGGCCTACGTGCCGGCCGGGGACGGCCGCACGGTCGTGGCCACCGGGCCCAGCGGAGCGGCCTGGTCCGCGGACGAAGGACGGACCTGGCGCCTGATCGATGGAGTGCGCGACTACTGGGCGGTCGGCGCCACGGGGCCGGGGAAGGGGACTGTCTGGCTGGTGGGAACCGACGGCCGGATCCTCAAGCTGAGCTTCTGACGGACCCCGATGGGAACTGGGCCGGGTATATGGGTGTTATGACACTCATAGTGACAACACCCACTCTCGGAGAACCCTATGTCCTCGTTCACGTTCACTGACCTGGCCACCGTGAGCGCCGGGCTGCTCGTCGTCCGGCTGGTGCTGGGACTCCTCCTGGCGGCCCACGGCAGCCAGAAGCTGTTCGGCTGGTTCGGCGGCCACGGTCTCGCCGGGACCGGCGGATATTTCGACGCCCTCGGGTTCCGTCCCGGCCGCGCCTTCGCCCTCGCGGCGGGACTGGCCGAGGTCGGCGGCGGCTTGTTGCTGGCGCTGGGATTCCTCGGCCCGGTCGGATCGGCGCTGGTCGTATCCGTGATGCTGGTGGCGGCGCTCGCCGTCCACCGCTCGGGCGGTCTCTTCGCCATGACCAACGGCGTCGAGCTGCCCCTGCTCTACGCCGCCGGCGCGATCGCGCTGGCCCTGACCGGTCCGGGCGCGTACTCGCTCGACGCGCTGTTCGGTCTCCAGTCCCTCTGGACGCCTGCCGTGGCGTGGACCGCGATCGCGGCCGGCGTGGTCGGCGGCTTCGCCAACCTCCTGGTCCGGCGGACGCCCGCGACGGCCTGAGTCAGGTTCTCGGCGGAGCGGTGGTCACCTGCCACCGCTCCGCTCACGTCGGTCGATCAATGCCTCGGCGAGTCGAGCCGTCCCTTCCGCTGTGAGGAAGAGATCCGGCTCGATCAGCTCCAGCTCCATCAGCACCGGCCCACGGTCCGTTTCCACTAGATCCACCCTCGCGTAGAGCCAGGGCCGCGCAGCCGCCGCCAGCACCGCTTCACCGAACCCGATCGTGTGCGCCGACGGCGTCGCGGTCTCCAGGCTTCCGCCGAAGTCGGCCTGCACCCTGAAATCGCCGGGGACCGGTCGCTTCCGCACCGCGTGGCTGAACCCGCCGGCCAGGAAGACGAGCGAGATCTCCCCCCTGCTCTGAATCTCCGGCACGAACAGCTGGAGCAGACATCCCGAGCGCTCCAGCGCCGGCCACTCCGCCGCGTCGATCCCGCGCTCGCGGGAGACCACGTGCGTCCCGTACGCCGTGGCCGAGACCCTGGGCTTCAGCACGGCTCGGTCGGCACCCCATGGCTTCAGCAGCGCCGCGACATCGGGACGCTCGCCCGGCTCGAACCACTGGGTGCGGGGAAGAGCGATGCCCGCCGAGGCGAGGTCGCGCAGGTAGAGCTTGTCGGCGTTCCAGAGCACCGTCGAGGGCGGGTTCCACAGTCTGCCTGCATCCTCGAATTTCCCCACCCAGTCCCTGAATTCGTCCCATCGCAGGTGATAGTCCCACGTGGATCGCAGGCACACCACGCCCTCGTCACCTGTCGGCTCGATCGAGTCCCAGGGGGCGGCCACCACCGTCGCGCCCAGCATGCGGAGGGCGGCCGCGAGGCGGCCGTCACCGGAGGTGAGGGCCGGCTTGGTGCGGCAGGTGGCGAGCACGAACCTCACGGTCGGCCCGTCAGCGCAGCCAGTTCACGTAGAACGTGATGATGATGGCGTTGGCGAAGTCGATGAAGAAGGCGCCGACCAGCGGCACCACCAGGAAGGCGCGGGGCGCCGGACCGTACCGCGTCACCAGCGCCCGCATGTTGGCCACCGCGTTGGCCGTGGTGCCGAGGACGAAGCCGACGAAGCCGGCGGACATGACCGCGGAGTCGTGGTCTCGCCCCATGATCCAGAAGGAGGCGGTGAGCGCGAACACCACGACCAGCACGACCTGGGCCGCGAGAATGACGAAGAGCGGCAGCGCCTGGCCGGCGAGCTGCCACAGCTTGAGGTCCATCAGCGCGACCACCAGGAAGATGTTGAGGGCGAACCCGCCCACGAAGTCCATGGCGGCGGGATCGATCCTCAACCATCCGGTCCGGTCGTCCAGGTTGCGAAAGATCGAGGCGACGATCATCGCGCCGATGTACGCGGGCAGCGTCCACTCGAGCGAAGCGAACCAGCGGCTCAGGATGCTGCCGAGCCCCATCGCGGCCGCGAGCACGATCATGTTCAGGATGAGCGGCGGGTCTTCCCGGTCGGTCGGGACCACCAGGGCGTGCGGCTTGAGGAGCTCCTCCCCGGTCATCGCCTGCGTTCCGGGCAAGGTCTTGGGCTTCAGGTGGTTGCGCTGGATCAGCCAGGTCCCCACCGGCGTACCGGTGAGTCCGCCGCAGACGATCCCGAACGTGGCCGAAGTGAGCGCGAGCGTGCCCGCCCCCACCAGACCCGCCGCTTCCAGCATCGGCGCGAAGGCCATCCCCGTAGCCGGCCCCCCCACCAGGGTCACCGAGCCGGCCATGACACCGAGCAGCGGGGACTCGCCGAATCCGTGCGCGATCGACATGCCGAGGAAGTTCTGCGCGAAGCAGAACGCGATCGCGATCAGGAGGAAGATCACGACCTGGAGTCCCCCCGCGCGCAGCAGCGCGAGGCTCGCGCCCATCCCGATGCTGCTGAAGAAGGCGACGCTGAGCACCGTCTGCGCGCTGGTGTCGAGCTGCACGGTCAGGAAGCGATCGCGACCCACGAGCACCAGCAGGGCGAAGAGCAGTCCGCCGACCACCGCGGCCGGAATGTTCAGCCGGTCCAGCAACGCGATGCGCTGCCGGAGCTGAAGGCCGACGAAATAGAGGACTGCGGCGAGGCTGAGGGTCTGGAGGAGGTCGAGCTTCAGGGTGAGCATGGGTCTCCGTGGTGATCAGGCGGGGACGCTCGATCGGCGGCGCCGCTCGACAAAGGCGGCGACGTCCCGCAGGCTCACGGCCCACTGCGAGATGCGGAGTCCCTCGTCGGAGATCTCCTGGCGCGGCCCGAGATGGACTTCGGGACGCCCCACGTCGAACGGGCCGTCGAGCTGCTCGGCGAGGAAGAGGCGCTCCTGGACCAGCAACCGGTCGCCTTCGCACCAGGCGGGCCAGCCCATGTGATAGGCCGCCGTCGGATGCACCATGTGGGTCAGGAAGACGACGGCTGGGGCGCCCGCGACCAGCCTCTCTGCCGCGTCGAGCCACTGGGCCACGTAGTCGCCGGGAGCCCAGTCGTACAGCGGCACCTGGAACTCGTCCTGGAACTGGCCCAGCCTGATGCGGCCCCAGATGAAGAGGCGGTCGCCCTCGCCCTCCGGGCGGCCCAGCAGCTCGAGATCGAACATCATCAGTCCCCTGTTCGGCCGCCTGTAACTAGGACGAGAGCGGCGCGTGCAGCAAGGCCCGTCCGGGTTTCGCGGGGATGCGCATCGGGTTTAGATACCATTCGTTGTGTAGAGGTGTCACCAGGAGGTGCTCCATGGCCGAGGCCAAGACCGCGAAGAAGCCGCGACGCTCGCGGAAACGTTCCGAGACCGCGCCACGCTCCCGCGGGGTGGCGGCCGACGTCCTGGGCAGCGGCCCTCAGCCCGCGGCGGTGACCCGGCTGGCCGACGCGGTCGAGAGCGACGGCGGCGCGGTGCTCGCTCGCTACCGCGATCCGCTCGGCGGCAGCTGGCAGCTGCTCGCCGGCCTGCCCATCGAGCTGGTGGAACCCACCCCCTACCAGCGCGACCTCTCCGAGGCCCACGTCACCAAGCTCTGCGCCGCGATCGACAAGTTGGGGCGCTACCTCGATCCCATCGTAGCGGTGCGGACCGACGAGGGGCGGTACTGGACCCCGAACGGCAACCATCGCCTCGCGGCGCTCCGGGTCCTCGGCGCCCGCTCGGTCGTCGCCATCGTGGTGCCGGAGATCGAGGTCGCCCACCGGATCCTCCTGCTCAACACCGAGAAGGCCCACAACCTGCGCGAGCGGGCGCTGGAGGTGATCCGGCTGGCCGAGAATCTCGCCCAGCTGGACCCGCGTCCGGAGAAGGAGTTCGAGAGCGAGTTCGAGGAGCCGGCGCTGCTCACGCTCGGTCTCTGCTACCAGGAGAACGGGCGGTTCGCCGGCGGCTCCTATCATCCCGTGCTCAAGCGGATCGAAAAATTCCTCTCCGCGCCGCTGCCGAAGGCGCTGGAGACCCGGCGCGAGCGTGCCGCACGGGTGCTCGAGCTGGACGACGCGGTGACCGCCGCTGTGAAGGAGCTGAAGGCCAAAGGCTTCGAGAGCCCCTATCTGCGCGCCTTCGTCGTGGCGCGGATCAACCCGCTCCGCTTCAAGCGGGGCGCCACAGCAGACTTCGACGAGACCATCGAGCGGATGCTCACCGCCGCGCAGCGATTCGACCCCGGCCGCATCCGGGCCGATCAGGTCGCGCGGGCGGGCGGCGCGCCCGAAGAGTAGACCATCGACTGCGGAGGAGTGACCGGCATGACACAGCGTACGACCGGGCGGGGCGGACTGGCGCTGGGCACTGTAGCGTTGCTCGCGGCGTGCGGTGGGGGCGGGGACACGGCTGGCGGCGCTAAGCCCGCAGGCACGGCCGACACGGCGAAGCCCGCACCGACGGCGGCGATCGCGCTCACGGTGGACAGCCTGGAGGCGCCCGAGGCCGCCCGGTTCGATCCCGAGCTCGAGGTGTACTTCGTCGCCAACATCAAGGGCAATCCGCTGGGCAAGGACGGCAACGGGTACATCAGCCGGCTCACCCGGGACGGGAAGGTGGACTCGCTCAAGTTCATCGCCGGCGGGCGGGGCGGCGCCACGCTGAACGCACCGAAGGGGATGGCTATCAAGGGCGATACGCTGTGGGTGGCCGACATCGATGCCGCCCGCGCCTTCGACAAGCGGTCCGGGAAGCCGATCACCAGCGTGAGCCTCACCGGCCGTGCCAGGTTCCTCAACGACGCCGTGGTCGGTCCCGACGGGGCGATCTACATGACCGACACCGGGGTGGCCGACGATGGGAAGGGAGGGATGGCGCACCCCGGCCCCGGCCAGGTCTTCCGCATCGAGAACCGCAAGGCGACCGTGGCGCTGACGTTCGCCGACAAGCCGGGCCCCAACGGCATCACCTGGGACTCGGCGGGATCACGGTTCGTGATCGTCCCCTTCGGCGCGAAGTCGATCTTCCAGTGGATGCCGGGCGACACCGCGGTCACCGTGATCAGGGACGGTCCCGGCATGATGGACGGCGTCGAGCCGCTGGGTGATGGCCGCCTGCTGATCACCAGCTGGAACGACTCCAGTCTGTTTGTGCTGGAGGCCGATCATATCACCAAGCTGCTCGGCGGCCTCCCCGGGCCGGCCGACATCGGACTCGATCGCGAGCGCGGTCGAGTCGCGGTCCCATCGCTCACCGACAATCGCCTCGAATTCGTGGATCTCCCCGAATGAGAACGCTCCCCTATCTGGCGGTCGGCGTCGGCGCGCTGCTGGTCGGCGCGGCCGGCGCGAATGCCCTGCGCGGCGCCGCCCCGTCCATGCCCACGACCCATGGCGAGTGGGTGTACATCCGGAAGGGCGCGGATTCGATCCGCGCCTACGTCGCCTACCCCGAGCGCAAGGACAAGGCGCCCGGGGTGATCGTCATTCACGAGATCTTCGGCCTCACCGACTGGGAGCCGACGGTGGCCGACCGGCTGGCGAAGGAGGGATTCGTCGCGGTCCTTCCCGACCTGCTCTCCTCCAAGCACGGACGCACGCCGAAGGACGAGGACGAAGGCCGAAAGCTGGTCGGCGAGCTCGAGCCGGAGCGGATCACCGCCGACCTCGACGCGACCTACGCCTACATCAACAGCCTCCCCGCGGTGCGCAAGGGCGACATCGGCACCATCGGGTTCTGCTGGGGCGGCGGGCAGAGCTTCCGCTACGCCACCAACAACCCGAACCTCAAGGCCGTGGTAGTCTGCTACGGCCCGGCGCCCGATACCGCCGGCCTGCGCCGGATCAAGGCGCCCGTGCTGGGCATTTATGGCGAGAACGACGCCCGGATCACCGCCGCGCTGCCCGATGTGAACGCGGCGATGGAGAAGTACGGCAAGACCTTCACCCAGGAGGTCTACCCGGGCACGGGGCACGGCTTCCTCAAGCCCGGCCGCCAGGGCAGCGACGGGCCGGAGCCCGAGCGCGCCTGGAAGCGCATCCTCGAGTTCTACCGGGCCCGGCTGGGGAAATAGGCCCGACCCTTCATGCTCCGCCCGCTGCACGCGATCGCCGCGAGCCTCCTGCTCGCGGCCTGCGAGCGCGGCTTCCTGCCGTTGGGCGGCCGATTCGATATCGGTCGCGACCCCATGGTGATCTTCGTGGGCGGCGATGCGCCGGCCGGCGGTGATCTCTACGCGCTCCAGGCCGACGGCGGCGGCGCGGTTCCCATCACCTTCAGCGTCGTGGGCGAGCTGCGCCCGTCGCTCTCGCCCAACGGAGGGCAGGTCGCGTTCCTCCGCGGCGCCAGCCTGACCGACTCAATGCCCGCGACCGTCTGGGTACTGAACCTGGTCAACGGATCGGAGCGGCAGGTGCCGCTGCCGCTGCAGACCGGGCCGCCCGAGCGGGTGGGCTGGCGTGACGGGGCGCTGGTGGTGGGGACGCGGGGCGGGGTCTATCAGGTGCCCGCTCCGCCGGCAGAAGGCGAGGCCCGGCTGCTGGCAGGACCGGCGCGGGCCGCGGCCGAGTCGTCACTGGCGGTGCTGCTCGGCAACCCGGTCTTCGCGCGGGTGGTGCCCTGCGATGATCCGGCCGATCTCTGCGTGGTGGGAGACAGCGGGGCGCCCGCGCTCCTGGCCGAGGAGGCGGGCGACGCCGCGCGCTGGGGCGACGACTCGGTGGCCTATCTGAGCGGCGGCAGGCTGGTGGTGCGCCCCGTAGGCCCGGGACGCGCGCGTGTCGTGACGTGGAGCGGGGTCCCCGCGCGGCCCCGCCAGCTCACCGTGTTCCCTGGCACTACCGAGCCGCGATAGCGTCCCAGGCCGCGTCGAGGGTGAGTCCGATCTGCGGACTCTCGGACTCCCATTCCCGAGCCCCCACCCGCTCCGCGGCGAACGCGACCAGCGCGAGCCACACGTCGGTCCAGAGCTCGGTGGGCCCCTTCCGCACCACCCCCTCGCTCCCAGCCCCGGCCACCACCTGCTGCAGCGACTGCCGGAACTCCCGCGCCGCCTCCCGGCTGCGCTCGTCGAGGTGCTGCTCCTCCCGGTTCCGCAGCAGCATACGGGTGAGCGAGGGATCCCGGGATGCGGCGTCGAGCAGCCGGCGGGCGATCCCGGTGAGTCGCTCCGGGACCGAGTGGTCCCCGTTCGGCTCCCTTTCCTTCACCAGACCCGCGCCCCACTGCTGGGCGCTGCGGTACACCTCGTTGAGCAGGTGCTCCTTCCCGCTGAAATGGCGATAGATGGTTCCCTCCGCCACTCCGGCGCGCGCGGCGATCGCCGGTGTCGTCGTGGCCCGGAAGCCGATGGTGGTGTAGAGGTCGAGGGCGGCGCGTAGCAGGCGCTGACGGGTGGCCTCACCGTCGCGACGAGTCGTCGTTGGATTGGACATGAACTCTGATCGAAGGAAAGTCGGCCCCGTTGAGAGCGACCGCCGGCCCGGCTATTTTCCGGGGCTTTTTGCCGGTCACTCTCGCTCGGGGTTGTCCATGAAAATGATGGTCCTCGGTGCCGGGCTTCAGGGCTGTGCCTGTGCATACGATCTCCTTCAGAATCCGGCCGTCAGCCAGGTCACATTGGCCGACCTGCGCCCGGGCCAGCTGCCGCAGTTTCTCACGGGAAACTGGGGTGGACGGCTCCGCCCCCTCCGGCTGGACGTCACCGACATCGGGGCGGTGAAGGCGGCACTTCAGGGACATGCGTCGGTCATGAGCGCGATCCCATACTACTATAACGCGCCGATGGCCCGCGCGGCGGTGGACGCCGGGTGCCACTTCTCCGATCTGGGGGGAAACACCGAGATCGTCCTGGAGCAGAAGAAGCTCGACGGACAGGCCGCTGCGAGGGGCCTCTCGGTCATTCCCGATTGCGGCCTCGCGCCGGGCATGGTGAACATCCTCGCGGCGGAGGGAATCCGCCGCCTGGACCGGGCGGAGCGGGTGAAGGTGTACGTGGGCGGCCTTCCCCAGAGCCCCGAGCCGCCGCTCAACTATCAGATCGTCTATTCCCTCGAGGGCGCGCTCGACTACTACACGACTCCGTCCTGGATCCTCAGGGGCGGCCGCCCGGTGCAGGTGGACGCGCTGAGCGAGCTGGAGCCGGTGGAGTTCCCCGCGCCGGTCGGCACCCTGGAGGCGTTCCACACCGGCGGCGGCATCAGCACGCTCCCCTTCGCCTACGAGGGCAAGGTGGACGTGATGGAATACAAGACTCTGCGGTACCCGGGGCACGCGGCCATCATGCGCCCGATCCGGGAGCTGGGCCTGCTGGACATGAAGCCGGTGGAGGTGAAGGGGCAGACCGTGGTGCCGCGGGACGTGTTCATCGCGGCGGTCTCGCCGAGGCTGTACAAGCCGCAAGGCCGGGACCTGGTCGCCCTCCAGGTGGTGGTCGCGGGTCTCAAAGACGGGGCTCGGCGGGAGGTCGGCTTCCGACTCATCGACTACTACGACGTCGAGCACGGCATCAGCGCGATGATGCGCACCACCGGCTACTCTCTCTCGATCACCGGCCAGATGCAGGCCGACGGCCGCGTCACCCAGAAGGGCGTCCGGACGCCCGACGAGGCGATCCCGTTCCGCCCCTACGTGGAGGAGCTGGGGAAGCGCGGCATCAGGATCGAGGAGCTGTAGTGCCGGACTTCCGGGAGCTGTGGGCCATCGCGATGCCGTTCGACCGATTCGTGGCGGAGAGCGAGCACCATCGCGGGCTGTGGGAGGGGATCTACCGGCTCATGCGGGTGCCGGAGTGGGCCTTCCAGGCGGTGCCGCCGGGCACCCGGCGCCGGTTGCTGGTGATCGCGGAGGACTGGTGCGGCGATGCGTCCAGCACGATCCCCATCGTGGCCCGCTTCGCCGACACGGTGCCCGGGATGGAGCTCAGGCTCCTGCGTCGTGACGAGCATCCCGGGCTCATGGACCGCTACCTCACCAACGGATCCCGCTCCATCCCCATCGTGATCGCCCTCGACGACAGCTTCCGCGAGCTGGGCCACTGGGGTCCCCGTCCCGCCGTGCTGCAGTCCTGGGTGCTGGAGAACCGCCCGCGGGTGCCGAAGGCCGAGCTCTACCCCCAGGTGCGGAAGTGGTACGCGAGAGACCGCGGCGAGACGACGCTGCGCGAGGTGCTCGCCGCCGCGGGCCTCGGGCGCACGGCGGCATAGGGCGGAGCCCCGCTAGAACATCCAGCCGTTCCCGAAGGAGAAGTTGAACCCGTCGGGCCCGCCAGCGAAGTTGAAGACGAAGATCGCCGTACGGAGGATGCGGATCGACACGCCGCCCCGCCGCCCACGTGGAGGTCTTCGGTGGTGAGCCGGAACGATTCCTCCTCGAACACCCGCCCCGCATCGAGAAACGCCAGCAGCGTCACCGCGCCGAGGTCGCCGAAGGGCAGCAGGTCGTGGCGGACCTCGAAGTTGGCGAACAGCGTCCCGTCGCCCAGGAATCGGCCCGTGTCGAATGCCCGGTGCGAGTTCTCCCCGCCGAGCACCGGCACTTCGCGGTCCCAGGTGGGCACGCTGGCCCTGGCGTAGAGGGTCGGCGTGCCGCCGGTGCCGGAGCCTCCGATCCGCCCCGCGACCACCGTCCCCTCCCTGACCGGGTAGTAACCCGCGATCACTCCGTAGACCCTGCTGTAGCTCTCCTGCGCGTCGCCCACCTGGACGCCCGCCTCGGCGAGGAGCCCGCGGGCCGTGTTGTACTCGTTGTTGCGGGTGTCGTAGAGCAGGGCCAGGCGGCCGGAGATTTCGTCTTCCTCCAGCCCTTCGCCGAAATCGTTGACGAACATCGAGGGGCCGGGCAGCGTCGTGTAGTGCATGTCGACCGCCGACCCTCGCACGGCGGCATGGAACGGACCATGGATCCGGCGGGTGACCTCGACCCGTCCCTCATAGCGGATCCGCCGGACCCGGTAGAGGAAGGGCGTGTCTTCGGTGACGAGGTCGTCGTCCTGCGCGGTGCTGTTTCCGAGACCGAAATAGCCGTAGCGGACCAGTCGCTCCGCGCCCACCAGGGCATCGAGGCGCCAGTCCTTCCACAGCCCGGGTGCGCGAAACCGCACCAGGGCGAGACGCGACCCCTCGAAGGTGGCGCCGACGGCACCATCCAGCGCGGCGGTAAACGTGGTTCCCGCTTCGTACTCGGCGGGTTGCCAGTAGCGCGCGCGGAGGAAGTACCCAGGCCCGTCGTTCGCCATGCCGGCGATGTAGGGGAAGTAGCTCAAGCGCCACGGCGAGTAGTACTCGGACTCGTCGCCCTGGGCGGCCAGCGCCGGCGCGCGTGCCAGCAGCGCCGGAAGCAGGGCTACCAGCAGGAGCGCGCGGGAGCGCCACGGGTTGGAGCGAGCCGGCATGTCGAGCGTCTCCAAAAGGGTGCCGGGATTTAGGGCGGGCATCCTCGGAAGTCAATTGCCGGTTGCTTGATGGCCGCTCGCGTGACCTCTAGTTTAGAGGCTTGCGCTTTTCTCCGCTGCTCCGCGAATCCGTCGAGCACGCGGGCGACTCGACCGATGAGCCGCTCCGGCTCCTCCGCATCGTCGTCGGCGTGCTGCTCCTGTTCGGAAGCGCCGTGGCGGTCGCGCTCGCGCTCTCCGGGGCCGAGCCCCGCGCGCTCCAGCTCGTCGGCATCTTCTGGGCGATCTACGGCTTCATCGTGGGGCTGACCAGCGGAGTGCTCGAGCCGGTCATCGAGGGTGTGGTGCGGGTGCTGGCCGATCTCGGTCTCATTCGCGCGGGCGGCGGCTTCTCGGCGATCGAGGCCCTGACGGTCCGGGGCGACTTCGCCACGGCCGCCGAGGCGTATCGCGAGCGCGCTCAGCGCCCTTCGGACCGGGTCGAGGCGACCATCAGGCGCGCCGCGCTGCTCGGCGGTCCGCTGCAGCAGCCCGAGACGGCGCTGGTGGAGCTGGAGGGGCTCCGTCTCGGCAAGCTCATGCCGGCCGAGGATGTGGCGGTGGGCGTGGCCCTGGTGGATCTCCACGAGCGGCGGCTCCAGGACCCGGGTCGCGCGATGGCGGAGCTCCGGCGTCTCATCGACTTCCATCCCGACCATGGCTCGGTGCGCCGACTGCGGCGGGCGCTCGCGGACCTCAAGGACCAGCACGTCCCCACCGAGCCGGTGTGATCCACCGCACAGCGGAGACCCCCGTGTGACCTATTTTGCGAACCAGTGAGTGTAAGGTCAGGCGGTGATCTGCGAGACGTCCGAGACCAGCCCTGAGTCCCCTGCTCTGAGGCCGGACGAGCCACCGACCCGCTGCATTCATTGCTGATCCCATCTCATCCCCTTCTCCCAAATCCATCTCGCTGGGAACGGGCCTCGGGCCCGTTCCACCCACCTTTTTGGTGGTATTGGTTCGGTGCGGCCCGCTCCCTTCCGCCCCTTCACCACAGAGGCACAGAGGGCACAGAGGGACACGGAGCCCCACGTGGAGCAGACCCTAGATGGAGCGGCTGCATGCCTCGAGGCGACAAATCGTCCTACACCCAGAAACAGAAGCGACAGGCCCGGCACATCGAGGAGGGCTACGAACAGCGCGGCGTCCCAGGGAGGGAAGCGGAGCGGCGGGCCTGGGCCACGGTCAACGCGGAGAGCGGTGGCGGCAAGAAGAGTGGATCCGGCAGGGGCCGGAAGCTGAACCTCGCGCCGGCGCGGAAGGGCGGGAAGAAGGGCGGGCAGGCCGCGGCCCGGCGTCCCAAAGCCGCGCGCTCGGCCTCCGCGCGCGAGGCAGCCGCCACGCGCAAGCGACGGGCGGCCCACGGCAGACGGTCGCGGTCACGGTAGCCGATCGGGGCGAGAAGTCGTTGCGGGGTGGCCTACTAGCGCGCCGGCGTGGGCCGACTCACATCCGGGAAGCCGTTCGCTTCACAGCGGCGCATCCAGCTTTCCCTATTGTGGGTACGAGGCTTGGGCCCGTCCCGGGCCACCCCCGAAAAACCGGGGAAAGGCTGGTGCACTTTCCTGGAGAGATATATGCGGAACTTGAAGCTGCGTAGGATGCTTCCGGCGCTTCTGACGACCGCGGGACTGGCGGCGGCGGTGCCGGGCACGGCGGTGGCGCAAGGTGGCGTCAATCTGGTGCCGTGGGCCGGCGCCTACATCCCCACGAAGAATGAGATCTCCGATATCGACAATGCCCTCAGTCGCGACGTCAGCGTCATCGGCGGCGCGAGGCTCACCTTCTGGGGCACGGGGATCGTGGGCTTCGAGGCTACCGGCGGGTATGCCCCCGCCAAAATCGCCGATGAGACGATCAATGAGACCAGGAACACCAATCTCCTCGTGGCGAGCGGGCGCTTGTTGCTCGCGCTGAGCCCGGTGACCAATCCGGTAGGCTTCTACATCGGCGCGGGGCCCGCCCTGCTCACCCGTGGCCGCAACACGTTTGACGATGACAAGAGCAAGACGGACTTCGGCGGAACGGCGGGCCTGGGCTTCCGGTTCGGACTCAACGAGACCGGCCGGACCGCACTTCGGCTCGACTTGGAGGACTATTTCTACAACGGGGACTTTGGAGGCGGCGACGAGTTCCAGAACGACATCGTGGCCTCGCTGGGCCTCGAGATCGGCCTGGGCGGACGGGCGGACTCGAACGAGCCCTGACGCGGCGCCGGTTTCTGAAAACGAGGGCGCGCCGTCCGAAAGGGCGGCGCGCCTCGTTGTTCGCCGGGCCCAGCACTGCGATTCCGCCCCAGCCAGCCCGGCGAGCCAAGTTCGCCGGTGCGACCGGAAGCTAGGGATTCGATTCCGGGCTGTCAAGGATTATCTGCAGTTTTTGCGCAATGTGATCAACATTTCCACTAAAACCACGTCATTCCAGCAATAACGCGCATTCATTATTGCAGTTTCTGCCAGTTTCCGGTTACACTTAGCCACATCTCCTGTGCAAAGGTCGCGGTGAGCATTTCCCGGAAGATCGTCTTCAACGTCCCATCGCTGCTCCCCGATGCTCCGCCGACGCCCGCCCGCGCCGCGGACCCCGGGCCGCCCGATGTCCCCGCCGGTTTCGCGACGGACCTGGGCCGCGAGAGCGAGGCGGATGCGCGCAAGCTCGCAATGCTGGTGGACGTGAGTCAGGCGCTCACCGGCACCCTAAACCTGCAGGCCGGTCTCTACGGCGTGCTCGAGGTCCTCCAGCGCCACTGCGGGGCGCTCCGCGGCGCCATCACCCTGCTCGAGGACGATAGCGGCATGCTCGCGGTCGAAGCGGCCCTCGGCTATCCCCGGTCTGCGGGACGGGTGCGCTACCGCATGGGCGAGGGCGTCACCGGCATGGTCGCCCAGTCCGGGACGCCGGCCGTGGTGCCGCAAGTGAGCCTCGAGCCGCGCTTCCTCCACCGCGCAGCGTCCCGCGGGCAGCGGGAGGAGGAGGTCACCTTCATCTGCGTCCCCATCACCCTGGATGGCGGAACGGTCGGCACGCTCGCCATCGAGGAGCGCTACCTGTCCGGCCACGTGGCGCAGCGCACCGTGCACGCGCTTCGCATCGCGGCCGGTATGATCGCCCAGGCGCTCCGGATCCAGCGCTTGGTGGACCAGGAGCGCCGGCAGCTGGTGGAGGAGAACACCCAGCTCAAGCAGGAGCTCAAGGAGCGCTACGAGTTCAGCCACATCATCGGCAACAGCGGCCCCATGCGGCGGGTGTTCGAGCAGGTGAGCCAGGTCGTCGGTACCGGCGCGACGGTGCTCATCCGCGGAGAGTCGGGCACCGGCAAGGAGCTGATCGCGCACGCGCTGCACCAGCACTCCCCGCGGGCAGGCAAGCCCTTCATCCGGGTGAACTGCGCCGCGCTGCCCGAGACGCTGGTCGAGTCGGAGCTGTTCGGCTACGAGCGGGGAGCCTTCACCGGCGCGCTGGCCCGCCGGAAAGGGCGTTTCGAGCTGGCCGACGGCGGGACGCTCTTCCTCGACGAGATCGGCGAGCTGAGCCCTTCGACCCAGGCCAAGCTGCTTCGCGTGATCCAGGAGCGGGAGTTCGAGCGCCTCGGCGGCACCGCCACGATCCAGGTGGACGTCCGCCTGATCGCCGCGACCAACAAGGACCTGGAGCGGGCCCAGGCGGAGGGGAGCTTCCGGGAGGACCTCTACTACCGGCTCAACGTCTTCGCCATCTGCGTGCCGCCGCTCCGGGAGCGGAAGTCCGACATCCTGCTCCTCGCCGAGCACTTCGTGGAGAAGTACGCCCGGCTGCACGGCCGCAGCATCAAGCGGATCTCGACTCCGGCGATCGACATGCTGGTGAGCTACCACTGGCCCGGCAACGTCCGCGAGCTGGAGAACACCATCGAGCGCGCCATTCTCGTGGCCGAGGGTGACGTCATCCACGGCCACCATCTCTCGCCCACCCTCCAGACGGCGGAGGCCTCGGGCACCGTGGTCTCGGGCTCCCTGGGTGAGGCGGTCGCGGCGTTCGAGAGCAACCTGATCCAGGACGCGCTCAAGACCACCCGCGGCAACCGCGCCAGGGCGGCCCGTCTCCTCAGCACCACCGAGCGGATCATCAACTACAAGATCCGCCGCTACGGAATCGACCCCCGCCGCTTCCGCGACTGACGAATTTGTCGCCGAGGCGGCCTCGACCGCGGTGACGGCCCTCCCCCGTCTATCGCGCCAAGTCCTGCTCTCCCAACGCGCTGCGTCGCAGGTCGGCGGTGCCGCTGTCCCGGGCACGGCTCTTGTCATCCGTGGGCGTGATGGTGTTACCGGCGCGCGACGGCTCGCAGGCCGAATCGACGCGCAGCGGCGCCAGCTTGCACCGCTCACTCGACTGGGAGAACGACATGCTTTCGCGACGGATACTCCGACCGCTGCTGCCACTGGGCATCACCGTGCTCACCGCCGGCCCCGCGGCATCGCAGTCGATGGCCTACAGCGGCGCGGCCGCACCACCACGCGTCGCGCTGGCGAGCGCCTACCATCTGAGGCTCGAGAGCGCCTGGCCTCAGGCGGCGGTCGGCGAGGCGTGCCGGAACGGGGGTGACGAGGTCGTGGAGGGCGCGATCCAGCGGGGAGCGGATGACGTGTATCGCGGCTCGCTCGACCGCCGCACCCTTATGCTCTTCTGCGGGGCCCACGGCGCCGGCGGCGAGGCCTGCGAGCTGGTGCTCGAGGGCGACGGCACGGTCGTGATGACGGGCGCCGTGGTGCCGGACGAGAACAGTCCGAGCGGCCGCGCATTGCGGCTGTCCTGGCGACCGTCACCGACTCACGCCGCCAGCGTGCGCGGGGCCTGCTCGGCCGACTTCAAGCGCTCGGTCGAGGAGATGTATCTCTCGGTCGCGCACGGTGTCGATCTGGCGGTGCCGGCTGTGGGTGCGGGAAAGCGGACGGAGCGGCTGGAGAACTACGCCTGGACGGCGGAGGTTGCGGAGGTGGCGGGAGAATAGCGGGGATCAGCGCCTGCCCCGGCTCCTCGCCGCGTCACCGCTCGGCTTCGGCTCTTCCCTGCGCACCTCGCGCGCGGCCTTGTCGTCCCGGAGGCCGAGATAGCGGGGGTGGCGCAGGAGTCCGGCGCCGGTCCACTCACTGAAGCCGATCTGCGCCACCAGCTTCGGCGTGACCCACTGGACCTCGCCCGCGGGGACCGGCCCGGGGGCGAACGGGGAGCTGCGGCGGTGCAGGGGCGTGAGGCGGCGGCGGAGCATCTCCAGCGTGCGTTGGTCGTAACCGGTGCCCACCTTGCCCGCGAAGCGCAGCACGCCCGCGTCGTCGTAGTATCCCACCAGCAAGGCGCCGAGGTGCTCGCGGGTGCCCTGCGGCGCGGTATAGCCGCCGATCACGAACTCCTGTTGGAGCACGCACTTGATCTTGAGCCAGTCGGTGGACCGGCCGCTCACGTAGCGCGACTCCGCCCGCTTGGCGATGATCCCCTCCGCGCCCTTGGCGCATGCCTCGCGGTACATCGCGGCGGAGCCGGTCGTCCGGTAGGGGGTGAAGCGAATCAGGCCGTCGTACCACACCACGTCGCGCAGGACCTTTTTCCGGTCGAGCAGCGGGAGTCCGGTGAGGTCGATCCCCTCGTAGAAGAGGCAGTCGAAGAGGTAG
>JBKPGZ010000265.1:0-2509 GCA_046729675.1 Gemmatimonadota bacterium
TGCGGGATCTCGTCCAGCCGGTACTGGCGCAGGAAGCGGCCTACCGGCGTGACCCGAGGGTCGTTCTGGGTGGCCCACACCGCGCCGCTGTGGGCCTCGGCGTCCACCCGCATCGTGCGGAATTTGTAGATCGTGAACGGCTTGCCCCCGATATCGCGGACGCGGCGGTGGTTGCCCGGAGTCAGGCCGAGGGTCCGCCGATCCAGGCCCACCCGCTCCTGGGTGTAGAGCACGGGGCCACGCGAGGTGAGCTTGATCGCGATCGCGATGAGCAGGAGCAGCGGAAGCGCGAGGAACAGGGCGATGGCAGCCAGCACGAAGTTGACGATCCGGCTCGCCCGATCCGCGAAGCCGTGGTCGGCGACCGCGCTCACCGCAACGGAATCGAGTCGCTCCTCGCGCGCCGGGATGGTGTCGGCGGGCGATCCGGTGCGTTCGACCAGCGCATCGGTACGGCGCGAGATCACGTGGCTGTTCCGCTTCCTGTCTCGGACGGGGTGCAGGGGCTGCTGGCTCGGGCTGACAGTTTTCGCACGATCCATGCCCGGTACTGGCAGGGGTGAAAAGGCTGTCACCATGCTTCTCATGTCATTTGATAGCAATCTCTTACAGCACTGACATCAAGTATTTTAGAGTCAGGTTGGCGTCATTCTTGTGGTAAATCGCCTACACGGACGTCTTCCCGAACGACAACTCATGCTCGCAGGGCCCACCAGCGCACCAGCAGTGTGCCGCCGAGGGCGAGCAGCAGGTGAATGGCCCCGGCGTTCATCGGCGTGAAGAAAACCAGCACCACCCACGTGACCAGCGCCACGATGGCTGCGAGCAGAGTCAGCGACATTTTCGTCTCCCGGCGAGTGCGCGATCACGTGGGCATTCGTGTGCGTTGACTGTCCCAGTACGGGTTCCTATCTTAAAGCCCGCGGTGACGGGGAGCCACGTTATTGAGCCAACAGGTCCGATGGTGGGCCCGAATACCGTGGCGGATGTCATGCCCCTCGGGGGAAGGCAGAAGTCAGTGGTGAGGGCGCCGAGCTTTCTCATTGGGCTTCAATAATCCTCTTCGTTGCCGTACCAGACGCCGATCTCCCCCGGGAGGTCGGCGTTTTTGTTGCGACACCCCCAGGACCCCGCCATCTTCCCTCACATGCCCAGAGCGAGCGTCACCCGCAAGGTCCACTTCAACGCGGCCCACCGGGTCCACAACCCGAAATTTTCCGAGCAATGGAATCGGGAGATGTTCGGAGTGTGTAACAATCCGAACTATCATGGTCATAACTACGAGCTCGAGCTCACCGTCGAGGGTGAGATCGACCCCGACACGGGATACGTCCTCGACCTGAACAAGCTGAAGCAGATCGCCGAGGAGCGCCTGCTGCGGCACCTCGACCACAAGAATCTGAACACGGACGTGGAGTGGTTCCGGGACCTGATCCCCACCTCAGAGAACGTGGCCCTGGTGTGCTGGCGCGAGTTGCGGGCGGCCCTGCCCGAGACCCTGACGCTCCGCCTGCGGCTCTGGGAAACGCCGAGGAACTATGTCGACTATCAAGGCGCGTGAGGACCGCACCCTGGTGCACCCGGGGGCGGTGCCGTCCCACCTCGAGCCCTTCGCCGACAAGGTGCGGGCCATCCTTGGCGCCCTGGGCGAGAACCCGGAGCGCGAGGGGCTGATCAAGACCCCGGAGCGGGTGGAGTCGTCACTCCGCTGGCTGACCCAGGGGTACCGGATGACGGTCGAGGACGCGGTGGGCGACGCCGTGTTCGAAGAGACCCATCAGAGCATGATCATGGTGCGGGACATCGAGCTCTACTCGATGTGCGAGCACCACCTGCTCCCGTTCTTCGGCCGGGCCCATGTGGCCTACATCCCCGACGGCAAGATTCTCGGCCTCTCCAAGGTGGCCCGCGTCGTGGACGTCTTCGCCCGCCGGCTTCAGGTGCAGGAGCGGATGACCGACCAGATCGCTGACGCGATCATGGACATCCTCCAGCCCACCGGCGTCGGCGTCGTCATCGAGGCGGCGCACTTCTGCATGATGATGCGCGGCGTCGAGAAGCAGAACTCGCGCACGGTAACGAGCGCGCTGCGCGGCATCTTCCGGGACGACTCCAAGACCCGGGTCGAGTTCCTCCGCCTGGCGCACGGCGGCCGCAACTCGGAGTGACCCCGCTCGCCGGACGCCTGGCGCTGGTCACCGGTGCCTCCCGGGGGATCGGCGCGGCGGTTGCGCGGGCGCTCGCGAACGCAGACGCGCGGGTCGTGCGAGTGGCGCGCACGCTCGCCGATACCGCCAGTGGACCCTTCCTGGATCGTCCCTGTGACCTGACCGACGCCGCCCAGGTGGAGCGCCTCGCCGA
Organism: Gemmatimonadota bacterium; assembly: GCA_046729675.1. Lineage (GTDB taxonomy): Bacteria > Gemmatimonadota > Gemmatimonadetes > Gemmatimonadales > GWC2-71-9 > CAVVWJ01. The sequence continues at coordinate 2,362 of JBKPGZ010000265.1, forward strand.
GCGGGTGCTCGGCGCCGAGGGCGCGCCCGCCGTGGTGGTGAACAACGCCGGCGGCTTTCTCCTCCGGCCGCTGGAAGAGACCACGCCGGCGGACTTCGATGCCCAGCTCGGCGTCAATCTGAGGGCCTCCTTCCTCCTCGCCCGCGCC
>JBKPGZ010000266.1:0-22983 GCA_046729675.1 Gemmatimonadota bacterium
GGGCAGGAGATGTTACGGGTCGGTTGTGGAAAAGTCAATGCAGCAAAATCGGCCTCGCGCGCAGTCTTGACAGCGGTGGTTTTCTCACTCCGCGGATCGCGGTTCGCCCATCGTCGTGATGCGCGGTCGCTCTCCCGTCGTTGCGGTGTCCGCTGTCGTTTCGGCGGTCGTTTCGCTCCACCTCCGCGCGGACTTCCATGCGTCTGGCCGAGCGGCCGCCCGGCTTGACCCGACCCCCATCTCCAACTAGTTTCCACGGCTCACTTTGGAGGGGTCCTGCACGATGAAGCCATCCTATCGTCCGCGCAACAGGCGCCGGATCAACAAGCACGGATTCCGCGCCCGGATGGCGACGCGGTGGGGTCGCGCGGTGCTTTCGCGCCGGCGGAAGAAGGGACGGAAGCGGCTCACCGTGTCGCTGCCGTCGAAGCACGGAGGCTCCTGACGGCGACGGCGCGCCTCCCGCGAGGCCACCGTCTCGCGCGCGCCACCGACATCCGCCGCTGCCTCACGAAGGGCCGGCGTCGTCGCTTCGGGCATCTGGAGATGATCTGGACGGACAACCTGACGGGCCACCCGCGGATGGGACTGATCGTTCCCAAACACCAGTCCTCCGCGGTGGCCCGCAATCGTCTCCGCCGCCGGCTGCGCGAGATCTGGCGGCGGGAGGTTCAGCAGCGGCAGCCCGCCTGGGACCTCGTGATTCGCGCCCGGCGCGAGGCCTACGGCGCGACGTTCGCGGCCCTGCGCGACGACGTCCTCGCCTGGCGCCGCGCGGTCCTGGAGGGCGGGTGATCCGTGCGCATCGTCGAGATTCCCCGGCGGGGCCTCGCCGCGCTGATCCGCGGCTACCAGGTGGCGATCTCGCCGCTCCTCCCGCCGAGCTGCCGCTTTCATCCGTCCTGCTCCCAGTACGCGCTCGAGGCGGTCACCCGCCACGGGGCGCTGCGCGGCGGCTGGCTCGCGGCGCGGCGGCTGGTCCGCTGCCATCCGTTCCATCCGGGCGGGTACGATCCCGTCCCCTGACCTCGTGACCTGAGTCCATGGACCGTCGTACTATCTGGGCGATCCTCATCATGATGGTGATCGCCGTCGCCCCAGCGCTCTTCCTCAAGAAGCCGGCCCCGCGTCCGGCGGCGCCGGAAGCCGGCGATACCGCGGGCGTCGCGCCCAGGCCCACTGTGCCCAGCGCGGCCGGGACGGCCGACAGCTCGCCCCGCATCCAGCCCGCCGCCGACACGTCGCAGGCGCAGGCGGCCGCGCCCGCGGTGGCCGAGGATACCGTGCGGGTCAACTCGCCCCTCTACAGCTACGGCTTCAGCACCCGGGGAGCGAGACTGGTCGAGGCCAGGCTGCACCGCTACGCCTCGATGGCGCCGGGCGAGCAGGGCGAGCGCGCCCAGATCATGCCCGAGGGCAGCGAACTCCTCGGTCTCACCGTGGTGCGGAGCGGAGACACGGTGGATTTCCGGGACGCGGTCTTCACCCCGTCGGCCGACAGCCTCGCGGTGGCCGGCGACACATCGCTCCGGCTGGCCGCGGAGCGGAACGGGGTACGGCTCGAGCTCACCTACACCTTCTCGCCCGACGACTACCGCATGCAGGTCTCGGGACGCGCGTCGGACATCGGCCCCAACGGCGGGGCGCTGCTGGTGGGCATGGGACCCACGATGGCCAACACCGAAGCCAACGTCGAGGAGAACCACCGCGACCTGGCTCTGGTCACCATGCGAGGCGAGACCGAGCGCACCAACTTCAACAGCCTGGAGCCCGGAGAGCGCCGCGCGCTCAGCGGCCCGTTCGCCTGGACCGCGCTCAAGTCCAAGTACTTCGTTACCGGCCTGATTGCCGCCGATACAGCCGGAGGCCGCATCGCCGGCGCCAGCCTGGAAGCCGCGCCCGGCGCGGACAAACCGACCGCCGCACGGGTCCTGGTCAGCATGCCGCTCCCGCCGAGCGGCACGTTCGATTACCTGCTCTACGCGGGCCCGATGGAGTACGACCGGCTGGCCCGCCTCGGCCACGACTTCGACGACGTCAATCCCTACGGCTGGCCCGGCTTCCGGACCATCATCCGGCTCTTCGCGGTGCCGGTGCGCTGGCTGCTCGTCTGGATGCACGAGAATCTGCACCTGGCCTACGGGCTGGTGCTGGTGGCGTTCGGGATCCTGGTCCGCATCATCCTCTGGCCGCTCAACCAGAAGGCCATGCGCGCCAACATGAAGCTGCAGGAAGTGCAGCCGCTCATGAAGGACATCCAGGACCGCTACAAGAACGATCCGCAGAAGATGCAGCAGGAGATGTTCAAGCTGTACAAGGAGTACAAGGTGAACCCCCTGGGCGGCTGCTGGCCGATGCTGCTGCCGATGCCGGTGCTCTTCGCGCTCTTCTTCGTCTTCCAAAACGCCATCGAGCTGCGGGGGACCTCATTCCTCTGGCTGCCGGACCTGTCGCGGCCCGACCCGCTCTACATCATCCCGGTGGTGATGGGGGCATCCATGTACTTCCTGACCAAGGTCGGTCAGATGGGCATGGAACCGAATCCCCAGATGAAGATGATGCTGTACATGATGCCGCTGATGATGACGGGCATGTTCCTCTTCTTCCCGTCGGGGCTCAACCTGTACTACACGGTGAGCAACATCGCGAGCATCCCGCAGCAGTGGTTCCTCGGCCGGGAGCGGATGAAGCGGACGGCGCGCGCGATCGTGGATGTGAAGACCGAGCGGCCCCCGGCGGCGAAGTCCGCGCCGCCGAAGAAGCGGAAGAAGGCGTAGTGCATCGCTATCGGCTATCGGCTATCGGCTATCAGTGGCGCCCGGCCGGATTCCGCGGGCCAAGCGAGTACCTCTGATAGCCGATAGCTGATAACTCCATGCTCTCCGATCCCATCGCGGCGCTCGCCACTCCGCCCGGCCGCTCGGCGCTGGCGGTCGTTCGGGTGAGCGGGCGGGGGGCCTTCGACGTCGCGGCACGAGTGGTCGAGGGATTCCGCACCGACCGCCCGCGGGTCGCCACGCTGGCCACCTTCCACCAGGCCGGCGAGCCGATCGACCGAGGGCTCTACTCCGTCTTTCCCGGCCCGCACAGCTACACCGGCGAGGACATGGTCGAGCTGTCGTGCCACGGAGGACAGGTTGCACCGGCCCGACTCCTCGCCGCGCTCCATGCAGCCGGCGCCCGCCACGCGGCTCCCGGTGAGTTCACCCGCCGGGCGGTGCTGAACGGCAAGCTCGACCTCGTCCAGGCGGAGGCGGTCGGCGAGCTGATCGACGCGGTGGCGCCGGCGCAGGCCCGCGCCGCGCTCCACCGGCTGGACGGTGGACTGTCGCGTCGGATCGCCGAACTGCGGGAATCGCTGGTCGAATTGCAGGCGCTCCTGAGCTACGAGATCGACTTTCCGGGAGAGGACGACGGCCCGGTGCCGCCGGATCGGATCGCCGCGGCGGTGGAGGCCGCCCGGACCCGCGTCGCCCGCCTGCTCACGACCGCCCCCTCCGCGGACCGCATGCGGCAGGGAGCCCTGCTGGTGCTGGCCGGCCGGCCGAACGTGGGCAAGTCCTCGCTCTTCAACGCGCTCCTCGGCACCGACCGGGCGCTGGTCACCGAGATCCCGGGTACGACCCGGGACGCGATCGAGGCGCATACCGATTTCCTCGGCTGGCCGGTGCGTCTGGTGGACACCGCGGGCCTGGCCCACTCGGGGGACCGGCTGGAGCGGATGGGCATCGAGGTGAGCCGGCGCTATCTGTCGGCGGCGGACCTGGTGCTGCTGTGTGTCGAGTCCGGACGCGCGCTGGACGGGGACGAGGCCGCCCTCGCGGAGGAACGGGCGGCGCTGGTGGTCCGGACCAAGCGGGATCTGGGGAATGGAGCCGTCGAAGGACTGGGCGTGTCGTCGGTGACCGGCGAGGGAATCGACGAGCTGAGGCGCGCGGCGGCTGAGCGGATGTTCGGCGATCGAATCGCGCTCGGAGATCTTGAGCCGACGCTGGGGAGCGAGCGGCACCGGGAAGCGCTGACCCGCGCGGCCGGCGCGCTGGCGGACGCGGCGGAGCACCTCGTGCCCGGGGGTGACGCGGTGCTGGTCTCCCACCACGTCCGCGAAGCCACGCTGGCCCTGGACGAGCTGGTCGGGGTGGTGGATGTGGAGGAGGTGCTGGGGAAGGTGTTTGCGGGGTTCTGCGTGGGGAAGTGAACCCTGTCATCCCGAGCGCAGCGAGGGAGCTTCTCAGCGGTCATCGGCGACCGGGAGAGAAGATCCCTCGTCCCTTCGCTCCTCGGGATGACAGATATCTACGCCGACTGCACCCCCCGGGCTCGATCCTCCGCCTCCTGGAAGTCGTGCGCAGAAGCCCGGACAGACTCGGCGAGCCCCCGCTGCGCGACCAGGGCCTCGGTCATCCGGTAGCCCAGGTAGTACCCCGACCGCTCCGGCAGCACCCGGCCGCCGACCAGCCGGGCGGTGGGGCTCATTCCTCCAGAGAGGTAACGGAGCCGCAGTCCCAGCCCGCTCTGCTCCAGCTCCGGCTCCACCACTCGGCGGAGGAACGCCTCCATCTCCCGAAGCCGATGATACTGCCGCCGCGCGTAACCGAAGTACTCGGCCGCGGCGAAGCCGGGTGCGATGGCTTGGGCCGAGTGTACGGCTAGGCCCTCGTTCACCAGGAGCTCGCGAAGCGATGCCCGGCTTCCGGTGGACCAGTAGTCGTAGTTGCCGCCGCTGTCAGTGACCAGGCGCCGCATGTCGCTCACGCTCCGCGGCGAGGTGTAACGGACGGTGTGGGCCAGCTCGTGCCCGATCCACAGCGGGATCAGATCCGACGGGAGGCCCATGCCGTAGGTCTCCGGGTTCACCCGCCCGGTGAAGTGCTCCAGGCAGATGAACGCCACGCCACGCCCTCCGACGACCAGCTCGCCCGCGTTCGCTCCGCCGAGACCGACCATCAGATAGATGTCGGTCGGCCGATCCAGCTGCAGCACCGCTTCCGCCCGCGCAACGGCCTCCTCGGCGAGCTGCACCAGGTCGGTGGACGCCGCGAGCGCGAGGAGATCGCTCCGGTCCGCCTTCAGCGCGGCGGCGATGATCTCATCGGCGTGGGGACTGTCGGGATCGAGAACGTAGTTGCGCCAGTAGGCGTCGAGGATGGGGCGGTGGGCTTCGCGATACTGACGATACGCGGCTTCTCGATCGTGCGCCTCGAGAATCGCGAGGAAATCGGGAAGGAGATTTATCAGCACGGCGGGACAATAGGAAAACCGACTGACGTAAGCAAGGGGGAGAGCGACAGAAAAGCCGTGAAACGTCAAACGCTTTTGCTCTTCACCTTTCACTGTCGTTCAGTGCTTTCCCTTCTTCTGCTTCGACACCTCGTCGAGAAAGCGCCGCTCGGCCGGCGTCAGGCTCGCGATCCCTTTCTCGGAGATCTTGTCGAGCACGCGATCCACCTCGGCCGCCACCGGATCGGCGTCGACCCGTCGGCGCGGCCGTGCGGGAGTGACCGGTGTCCGGCGCTCGGGCTCGGCGGAGCCCGACAGCACCATCACGACTCGCTCCACCGCGCGGGGAGGCGGCTGCGGACTGCGACGGGAGAGGCCCTGCATCCGGAAATAGAGGTAGCCGGAGAGCGCACCGCCGACGTGCGCCACGTGGGCGATGCCGTCGCCCGGGGTGAGGAAGCCGAAGAGCACGTCCGCACCGATCAGGAGGGCGACCAGGGTCCGGGCCCGGATGGGGATTGGGAGCGGAAAGACGATCAGCTCCGCATCCGGCCAGAAGATCGCGAACGCCATCGCCACGCCGAGAACCGCGCCGGAGGCGCCGACCATCGGACCGACGGGCATGACGTTCGAGAGTGCCAGCGAGAAGACGGCCGCGCCAACGCCGCAGAGCAGGTAATAGAGGATGAACGCCCGGCTGCCCATCCGGCTCTCGACCGGGGTGCCGAACACGAACAGCATGAACATGTTGCCGAGCAGGTGCAGGAGCCCGGCGTGCACGAACATATAGGTGAAGAAGGTCCACGGCGCCGTCAGCGCGGCCGCGGGTGAGAACGCGAGGGCCGACGTCAGCTCCGGCGAGATGAAAATGGTGCGCATCAGCAGCAGCACCACCATGTTGGCGGCGATGAGCCGAACGACCCACGGAGTAAAGCGGCTGGAGGGTGCGAAGTTCATGGGAACCGCCTCTAACTCTGAGACCCCTCTACGTTTACGACGGCTCCTGCAGGCGGCCCAGTCGGGCGGTTCGACAGATCCGTTCGCACAGGTCGGGGAACTCTATGCCCACTGCCCGGGCCGATTGGGGAAGGAGGCTCGTGGCCGTCATCCCGGGCAGCGTATTTACTTCTAAACAGAGGGCTTCTCCGGCCGGTGTCAAGCGAAAATCGACTCGTGAGTAGCCGCCCAGCTTGAGTGCCTCGTGGGCCAGCAGGCCCAGGCGCTGGCATTCCCTCGCCACCGGCTCCGGCAGGCCGGCCGGGAAGATCTCCTCCGACATGCCGGGGGTGTACTTGCACTCGTAATCGAAAATTTCGTGCCGGGGGATGATCTCTCCCACGGCCAAGGCACGCCCCTCGAGGATCCCGACGGTCAGCTCCCGTCCGGGGACGAACCGCTCGATCATCACCTCGTCGTCGTATCGCCGGGCCAGCTTTATCGCCGCGTCGTACTCCCCGGGCTGCTTCACCACCGTCAACCCTACGGTAGACCCCTGCTTGGAAGGTTTCACCACCAGGGGCCAGCCGAAGGTCGCCTCCGCCTTAGCGAGCGGGAGGGGGGCCATCGCCCAATCGGCGGTGGGGACGCCGGCCTGCCGGAAGAGCCGTTTGGACACGTCCTTGTCCATGGCCATGGCGCTGCCGAGGCGGCCGCTCCCGGTGTAGGGTACGCCCACCATCTCCAGCAGGGTCTGGATGGTCCCGTCCTCCCCCCGCCCGCCATGGAGCGCAAGAAACAGCACGTCCGCGTCCCGGACGACCGCCAGATTGCCCAGCCCCGAGAGGAGCAGCCCCCGCTCCAGCGCGTGCAGCTCGTCACTCGAGGGGGGCGTTACTCCTACGCGCGCCGAGAGCAGACGGCTCTCATCGGCCTGGGGGATGAAGCCGCGGGCGGTGTCCACCGCGGCCACCTCGTGCCCTTGCGAGCGCAGGGCGGCGATGATCTGGACCGCGGAGGCGATGGCGACGTCACGCTCTGAGGAGGTGCCGCCGGTCAGGACGGTGATCCGCATTTAATATGGAGTGAAGGGTGGTGGTGACTTGTCACCCTGAGCAAAGCGAAGGGGGCCATGCTCGGTATGGTCCCCTTCACTGCGTTCAGGGTGACATGCTATCGGGTCCCGATGAGTTGCTGCAGCACATCGTACCGGCTCACGATCCCGATGAGCTTGCCGTCCTTCCGCACCAGGGTCGCCGGGCTCTCGCGGCTCAGCATCGAGCCGACCCGCTCGGCCGAGGTGTCCGCGGAGACCTCCGGGAATGGCTGCTCCATCACCTCGCGGACGGGCCGGTCGAGCAGCGAGGGCTGAGCCAGCGCCCTCGTCATCAAAGTGCCCTCGATCAGCCCGCCGACACACTCTCCGTTCTCCAGCACCGGGATCTGGCTCACGCCGTACGTGCTCATGAGGTTGAGCGCCTGCCGGACCGCGGCCGATGGAGCGACGCTCACCAACGCGGGCGCGTTCGCCGGCCGCCGCTCGAGCAGCTGCTCCACGGTGACCCGGGGCGCTTCCAGCATCTGGTTCTCCTGCATCCACTCGTCGTTGAACACCTTCGAGAGGTAACGCTCGCCGGTGTCGGCCAGGATCGTCACCACCAGCGCGTCAGCCGTGTCCAGCTCCCGCGCGACCTCGACCGCCAAGTACACGTTGAGGCCGGCCGACCCACCGGCGAGGATGCCCTCCTCGCGAGCCAGGCGGCGCGCCATAGTAAAGGAAGTGCGGTCGGGCACCTGGCGGAACTCGTCGATCTGATCGAACCACAACGTGGTCGGGATCTTGTCGCCGCCGATCCCCTCGACCTTGTAGGGGTGGCCCTCGCCCATCGTCTTCGAGCGGTGGTAGTGGGTGTAAAGCGAGCCGATCGGGTCGCCCGCGATCACCCGGACCTTGGGGTTCCGCTCCTTGAGGTACTTGCCCGCGCCGCTCACGGTGCCGCCCGTTCCGGCGCCGCAGATGAAGTGGGTGACCTTGCCCTCGGTCTGCTCCCAGATCTCGGGCCCCGTGGTCCGATAGTGTGCCTCGGGGTTGGCCTGATTGTAGAACTGGTCGGCCAGCACCGCGCCCGGCGTCTCGTGCGCGATGTGCTTGGCCTTCATCACGTAGTGATCGGGATGGTCGGGTGGCACCGCCGTCGGGGTTATCACGACCTCGGCTCCATAGGCCTTGAGCAGGCGAACCTTCTCCTGCGACATCTTGTCGGGCATGGTGAAGATGCAGCGGTAGCCCTTGAGGCTCGCCGCGATCGCCAGGCCCACGCCGGTGTTACCGCTGGTCCCCTCGACGATGGTTCCGCCCGGCTTCAGGTCGCCGCGCTGCTCGGCGCCCTCAATGATCGCCATGGCGATCCGGTCCTTCACCGAGCCGCCAGGGTTGGCATACTCCGCCTTGGCGTAGATCGGCGTCCGGATGCCGGCGCCGATGCGGGCCAGCCGGATCATCGGCGTCCACCCGATCGTGCCGAGCACGGACTCGTACGGCGTGCGATGGGGAGGGGAAGCGCTCATGGGTTGCCCTGGGAGCGGGGATGGCGGAAGTGCACCGGCTGGAGGAAGGGCGCCGCCACCGGTCGGCCGTTGCGAAGTGCCGGCGAGAACCGCAGCTCGCGGGCGCCGGTGAGCGCGGCGGAATCCAGTGCGGGATATCCGCTCGACTCCGCCACCCGGGTGGAATCGGCTACCAGCGTTCCCTGCGCGTCCACGAAGAGCCGGAGGAGCACGCGGCCTTCGATGCCCTGCTCCAGCAGCGCTGGCGGGTACACCATCGGCGTGACCGGGTTGATTGCCACCGGTGGCTGGTCGGCGGTGCTCTCGATTGACGCCGGCTGATGGTCGCCCAGGGCGACGGTGCCCACGGTCCTGTCGCTGCAGCCGAGCGCGGCGGCAGCGGCGAGCGACCCCGCGAGAAGCGCGCCCTTCATCGCTTCCCCTGCGCCCGCCGCTGGAGTTCGGCCAGGCGATTCAGTGCCTCGAGCGGCGTGAGGCTGTCGAGGTCGAGGGTCTTGAGATCGCTCACTACGGGGTCCGGCGGCGCGTCGGCGAAGAGCGGGAGCTGACCCGCGTCGCGGTCGAGCGGTGGCGGCGCACCCGGAACCATCCGATGCTCGCCCTCGAGCGTGCCCAGGATCTCGCGCGCGCGCCCGACCACAGCCCCGGGCAGACCGGCGAGCTGGGCCACGTGAATCCCATAGGACCGGTCGGTGCCGCCGGGCTCGAGCCGGTGGAGGAAGATCACCGCGTCCCCGCTCTCCCGGACCGCGACATTGTAGTTCCGCGCGTGCTGGAGCCGCTCAGGCAGCTGCATCAGCTCGTGGTAATGGGTCGCGAACATCGTCTTGCAGCCCACCCGGTCGTGCAGGTGCTCGGTGACCGCCCAGGCGATCGCCACGCCGTCGTAGGTGGAGGTGCCCCGACCGATCTCGTCGAGCAGCACCAGGCTGCGGGCAGTGGCGCTGTGGAGGATGGCGCTGGTCTCGCTCATCTCCACCATGAAAGTGGACTGGCCCCGCGCGAGGTTGTCGCTCGCGCCCACCCGGGTGAAGAGTCGGTCCACGGCCCCGATCGACGCCTCCGCCGCGGGCACGAAGGCTCCCATCTGCGCCAATACCACGCAGAGGCCGATCTGGCGCAGGATGGTGGACTTGCCGGCCATGTTGGGGCCGGTGACGAGGAGCACCCGCTCGCTGAGGGTGAAGCGCGCGTCGTTGGGCATGAACGACTCGCGGGCCATCATCCGCTCGATCACCGGATGACGGCTCTCGCGGAGCAGGAGATCGAAGCCGTCATGCATCCGGGGGCGGACGTAGCGACCGACGACCGCCTTCTCTGCCAGCGCCGCCCACACGTCGAGCCGGGCGAGCACCCGAGCGGTGCGCTGGATCCGGGCGATCGCCTGGCCCACGGCGGCCCGCAGGGCGCCGAACAGCTCCGCCTCCCGTGCCGCCATCCGCTCCTCGGCGCCCAGCACCTTCGACTCGTAGTCCTTGAGCTCGGGCGTCACGTAGCGCTCGGCGGAGGCGAGCGTCTGCCGCCGCTCGTAGTCGGGCGGGACCTTGGCCGCGTGCGCGTTGGTGATCTCGAGGTAGTAGCCGAAGACCTTGTTGAAGCCGACCTTGAGCGAAGGGATGCCGGTTCGCTCCCGCTCCCGCTGCTGCAGGGAGGCGATGTAGCGCCTGCCGCCGTCGCGGAGCGAACGGAGCTCGTCCAGCTCGGCGTCGTAGCCGTGGCGGATCACGCCGCCGTCGGCGAGGGCGGGGGGAGGGCGGTCCTCCAGGGCGGCAGTGAGCTCGCCCGTGAGATCGGCGAGGAGGTCGAGCTCCTCGGCCGACTCCGCGAGGAGCGCCGAGTGTCGGGCGTCGGGCAGCGCGTATCCCGCGAGCGCCGCGAGCGCCTCGGCCACGTCGGGGAGCCGCTGGAAGGAGTCGCGCAGCGCGCCGAGCTCGCGCGGCACGGCTCGCCCCGCAGCTGCGCGGCCGGCGAGTCGCTCCAGGTCGCGCACGCCGTCGAGCGCCTCGCGCAGACGAGCGCGGCCCCGCCCGTCGCGTGCCGCGACGTCCACCGCGTCGAGCCTGGCCTCGATGGCGTCCGGGTCGCGGAGTGGGGAGAGCAGCCACTGGCGCAGCAGCCGGCCGCCCATCGGCGTGACGGTGGCATCGATCGTCTCCAGCAGGGTGCAGCCCGCCGCCCCCGCGCGGAGCGGCTCCACCAGCTCGAGGTTCCGGCGGGTCATCTCGTCGAGCCAGAGGTAGGCATCGCTCCGGCGCACGACCGGCCGGGCGAGGTGGGGCAGCCCGCCGGGCTGCAGCTCGGCGAGATAGCGGAGCAGCGCGCCCGCGGCGCCCAGCGCGGCAGCGTCGTCCGGGCCGATGCCGAATCCATCCAGGGAAGCGATGGAGAAGCGGCGGGCCAGCTCCTCGCGAGCCAGGTCGGCATCGAACTCCCAGCTTTCACGGGAGGTGACGAGGGGAGCAGGGCCAGCATCAGGAAGTGATGGCACAGGCTCACCACCGGGCATCACGATCTCGGCGGGAGCGAGACGGGAAAGCGCCTCCTCGAGCCCTTCCTCGCTCACCATCTCCAGTACCAGCTCGCCGGTGCTGAGATCCACCGCGGCCATGCCGATCAGGCCGCGCCCGCGGGCCAGGGCGGTCATCCAGTTGTTGCGCCGGCCGGGGATCCATCCGTCCACCAGGAGCGCGCCCGGCGTCACGGTCTCCACCACCTCGCGCCGCACCAGTCCCTTGGCGAGACGGGGGTCCTCGACCTGCTCGCAGATGGCGACCCGATGACCCGCGCCCACCAGTTGGCGCAGATATTCGGCGGCGGCCTTCACCGGCACGCCCGCCAGGGGCACACCGTCGCCTCGAGAGGTGAGCGCGATCTCCAGGACCCGGGCCGCGAGCTCCGCGTCCTGATAGAACATCTCGTAGAAGTCGCCGACGCGATAAAAGAGGATGGTGTCCGGGCGCTGCGCCTTCACTTCCCGCCAGTGCTTGAGCATCGGCGGAGTCGAGGCGCCGGCGGTCTCGCGGGTCACGGGCGCCGGAGAGGAGTGCGAGGGGACTGGCGGGACATACGCTGGACAATATAACCCTTCACTCCGGGGGTGACCCCGAACTTTGTCCACTCCACAATGCGAGGTGTGCATGGCCGGCCAGGGCTCCACGGGAAACGTGATCGCCGCGCTCGCCAGCTTCTTCATCCCCGGCCTGGGGCAGCTGATCCAGGGCCGGCTGATAAGGGCGATCGTGATGTTCGTGCTCGCCGCGATCCTGTGGTGGTTCCTGCTCGGCTGGGTCATCCATCTCTGGTCCATCCTGGACGCCGCGCTGTGGAAGCCGCGCGGCGTGACGGTCTGAGGTGCCGATGCAGCAGCCCTTTCACTTCGCCTTCTTCGTCCGCGACCTCGATTCCACCCGCCGCTTCTACGGCGAGATCCTCGGCTGCCGCGAGGGCCGAAGCACCGACACCTGGGTGGACTTCGACTTCTTCGGTAACCAGATCTCGGCCCACACCACCGGCCAGGTGACGCCGACCCAGAACACCGGGAAGGTCGAGAACATCCTGGTGCCGATGCCGCACTTCGGCGCGATCCTCCGGTGGGAGGAGTTCGAGGCGCTGGCCGGTCGCATCCGCGCCGCGGGCCTGCCGTTCGTGGTCGAGCCGCGCATCCGCTACGCCGGGCAGCCCGGGGAACAGGCCACGATGTTCGTCCTCGACCTCAGCGGGAACGCCCTCGAGTTCAAGAGCTTCAGGCATCCGGAGCACGTGTTCACGGCATGACGACGGCCTCGGTCGCCGTGATCGGCGGAGGGGTGATGGGCGCGAGCGTCGCCTGCCACCTCGCGGCCCGCGGGTGGCGCGACGTGGTGATTCTCGAGCGCGGCGCGACCCCAGGCGAGGGGAGCACCGGGCGCGCCACCGGCGGGTTTCGCGCGCAGTACGCCACGGCGATCAACGTGCGGCTGTCGCTGCTCGCGCGGGAGAAGCTCTGTCGCTTCGAGGCGGAGACCGGCGTGGATCCCGGGTACGCCCAGTGCGGGTATCTCTGGATCGCGAGTGACGAGCGCGAGCTGGCCGAGCTCCGGGCCGGGCAGCGGGTTCAGCACGCGGAGGGACTGCACGAGGCCGTCGAGCTGAGCCCCGAGGACGTCCTGCGATGCAATCCCGCGCTCGCCGCCGAGGGCATCGCGGGTGGGGTGTTCTGTCCCAGCGACGGCTTCATCCGCCCGCTCCGCATCCTGGGCGGCTACCTCGCCGCCGGCACACGGCTCGGCGTGCGCGTGGCCTGGGGCACCGAGGCCACCGGGTTCTCCCTTGGTCGGGACGGAACGATCTCGGAGGTGTTGACGTCGCGGGGGCCGATCGGGGTGGCCGCGGTCGTGAACGCGGCCGGCCCCTGGGCCGCGGGCGTGGCGGCATGGGCGGGACTGGAGCTGCCGGTGACGCCGCTCCGGCGCCAGGCGGCCGCCACCGAGCCCTGCGACCTGCTGCCCGAGGCGATGCCGATGACCATCTTCGCCGGAGACGGCTTCCACCTGCGGGTGCGCGACGGGAGGGTGCTGCTCCTTCGCCCCACGCCTGGTGTGGCCGGGCGGCCATTCGACGACTCGGTGGATCCCGAGTGGCTCGGTGAGGTCACCGCATTGGCACACCGACGGGTGCCGGTCCTTCGCCGCGCCACGATCGACGCGGGAGCCTGCTGGGCCGGCCTCTACGAAATGTCGCCCGACAAGCACGCGATCCTGGGACGTGCGCCCGGCTGCGAGAATCTCTTTCTCGCCAACGGCTCCTCGGGTCACGGCGTCATGCATGCGCCGGCGTTGGGGCAGCTCCTCGCCGAGATCATGTCGGACGGGGCGGCCACCTCGCTCGACGTGACTCCACTTCGCGCGACCCGGTTCGCGGAGGGAGCCCTGAACCCCTCCTCCGGCCTCCTGTGAGTCGCCTCGCGCTCGCCGCGATCGTCGTCCTCGCCGCGTGTGCCGCCGGCCCGAGCTCCACCATGGTCATTGAGCGGCACACGCGTCCCCTCGGCACCACGGGGCCGGACGCCGTGGCGCTGCCGGTATACGAGCGCTACCGCTACGGCGTCGTGGTGGGGTCCGTCCTCACCGAGACGGGTGAGCGCGGGTGCAACGGCGAGGTGTGGCTGGAGCCGGAAGGAGCGCCGGTCCGCGATGTCCGCACGATCGCCGACCGACGACTGCACAACATGTTCCGCTTCCCCCAGCTGCTCCCCGGCCGCTACCAGCTCGGCGTGCGCTGCTTCGGGTTCGCCCCAGTCAAGAAGAACGTCGATGTGAGGATCGGAGAGGTGGTAAGGGCGGTGGTCACAATGGCCAGGCGATCGCCGGTGGAGAGCTAGAGCCAGAACAGCGGGAACGGTAAAAAGTGAAAGGTAAAAGGGATCGACCATCCCTTTCACCTTTCACTTTTCACCTTTTACGCTGTCCCGCTTACTCGTTCGTTTCGGCGGTATCGACCTGCGTCGGGATCGAATCGACCGTAGTCTTCTGCCACCGTTCGACCTCGGCGTGAAAGTCCGCGACCAGTGTGCTGAGGTCCACGGCCGTGGTATCGCCGCCGGCCAGCGGGGTCACACGGGCCAGGCTCGCCGAGGCCTTGCCGTAGGTGCTGTCCGCGGCGAGAGCGGACTCGTAGGCCTTCTTGGCCGCCGCGTAATGGCCGGTGCGCTCCAGGGCTGTCCCCAGATTGTTCTGGAACACCGGGGAATCACGCCGCAGCTCCACGGCCCGGGCCAGGACCGGCAGAGCGGAATCGCTCCGGTCCTGCTGGATGTAGATCAAGCCGAGGTTGTTCATGGCCCAGACATCGCGCTCGTCGAGCGCGATGGCGCGCTGATAGGCGTCGATCGCCTCCGCGGTCTGCTTCAGCTCGTACCGGGCGCGACCCAGGAGCCGGAGACCTTCGGCCGACAGCGGCTCCAGGGCCAGGGCGCGCTCGACCCGTTCCAGGGCCTCCTGCGGCCTGCCGGTGTCGAGCAGCACGCGGGCGGAGTTGAGTAGGCTCTTCCGGTGCTGGGGATCGATGCGGAGCGCGTCGTCGAAACTGGTCATTGCCTGCTCCGGGTCGCCCGCCTTCCAGGCGGAGAGGCCGTACATATAGTGACCCCAGGCGTTCTCGGGGTTGGCGCGGGTGTAGGACCCGAACAGCTCTGCCGCTTCCGCGTACTTCCGGGCGGTGTAAGCCGCCTCGGCGTCCACGTAGGAGACCGGTACGGTCGCGGCCGTGGTCTCGGTGACCGTCCCGGACGGTGTGCCGGAATCGGTGGTCACCGTGAGAGTCTGAGAGCTGGAGCTGCCCCGGATGGTGGTGGTGACCGGGCGCTTGTGATCCCCGCAGGCCGCGACAAGCGGCAGAGCAACGGCGGCGAGGAAGGCGAGATGGGTGCGGCGGACCAACATGGACTCCTCCTGGCTGTGCGCCCGCGCGGGGCGCGTAGGGGTGATGGGACGCCATGCCAGAAAGCAAGCCTGTGGCCAGGAGGACACCTTGGTCTGATGTTCGGCTAAGTCTTCATATCTCCGATGGTTGTATTCGTGGTACTGGGAGGGCTCTCGGCGAAAGTGTCTGTCAGGACACATAGCTGCCAGTGTCTTCGTGTCCTGTTGGACACGTCACGCCTCTCGACGAATCCCATGTCGTCGCATGATCTTGAGCAGGCTGGCGTGGTCGGCCAGGCCCAAGGCCTGGGCCGTACGGGTCACGTGCCAATCATGCCGCTCCAGGGCCGACACGATAATCCTCCGCTCCGCCTCGGCCTTCAGCTCCTGGTAGCCCAATCCGACGGCCGGAGCCGGCGCCGTGGGGGCCACCGACCGGATCTCCAGGGGTACCTGTTCGGGGGCAATGACCTCGCTCTCCGCCGCGATGATCATTCGCTCCACCACGTTTCGCAGCTCCCGCACGTTGTTCCGCCGCCACTCGTAGGCCATCAGCAGATCGAGGGCGTCCGCTGCGATCTTCTTCCGGCGGATACCGAACCGGGCACAGATCCCCGTGAGGAACTGCTCGGCCAGGGCAGGGATGTCCGACAGTCGGTCGCGAAGGGGTGGGACACGGACCACGTGGACCGCGAGCCGGAAGTAGAGGTCCTCGCGGAAGCGGCCGGCCTGGACCTCGGCCTCGAGGTCGCGATTCGTCGCGGCGACGATCCTGGCTTCCACCTTCACCGCCTTCGTTCCGCCGAGCCGGGTGACCTGCCGTTCCTCGAGCACGCGCAGCAGCTTGGCCTGGGCCTGGAGCGGCAACTCCCCGATCTCGTCCAGGAAGAGCGTCCCCCGTTCCGCGGCCTCGAATGCCCCCTTCCGGGTGCTGATCGCTCCGGTGAACGCGCCCCGCTCGTGCCCGAAGAGCTCGCTCTCGACCAGGCTCTCGGGCAGCGCCGCGCAGTTGAGGGCGACGAACGGCCCGGCGGGCTGCGGTCCGAACCGGTGAAGGTCTCTCGCCACCAGCTCCTTGCCACTCCCGCTCTCGCCCACGATCAGCACCTGGCTCGGCACCGGCGCGACCTTGGCGATGGTCGCGCGCAGCTCGGCCATGGCGGTGCTTCCGCCCACCAGCGAGGTCTCCCGGCCGAGTTGCCGGCGAAGCGCCGAGTTCTCCGCGCGGAGCCGGCCTCGCTCCATGGCGCTCTCGATCTCGTGCACCACGCGCTCCATCGGCTCCGCCTTGTCGATGAATCCGTGGGCGCCGAGCCGGATCGCCTGGACGCAGCGGTCGTAGCTTCCGGTGCCGGTGTACACGATGACCGGGACCTGCGAGCCCTTTCGCTCCAGGGCCCGCAAAACCTCGAACCCGTCCATGCCGGGCATCTCGAGGTCGAGCACCACGCAGTCCACCGGCGCCGTGCCGAGGACCTCCAGCGCCCTCTCCCCCGTCGGGGCCGTGAGCACCTCGTAGCCGCCGGTGCGGCGCAGGTCGTAGGCGTACTGCTCCGCGAGCGGGGCGACGTCGTCCACCACGAGCACCAGGGTCATAGCGGGATCTCGACCGTCGCGCGGGTACCGGCGCCCGGCTCGGTGTCGATGCGGAGCGAGCCGCCGAGGTCGAGCACCAGCCGGCGGACGATCGAGAGACCGAGGCCGGTGCCTCCGGTCTTCGTGGTGTAGAAGTCGTCGAACGCGCGGTCGAGCTCGGTCCGGGTCATGCCGGGGCCGGTGTCGGTGACGTGGACGCGAACGACCGAAGCCTGGCCGTCGCGCCCCGCGCGCTCGGTGGAGACGGTCACGGTCGCGCCCTCGCGCTCGGCGGCCGCGTCGGTGGCGTTGCCGACCAGGTTCTCGATCACCCGGCGGAGCATCAGGCGGTCCACGCCGACCGGCGGCAACGCCTCGGCGAGCCGAGCCTGGATCGGCGGACCGCTCCTCGGCGCCTGGAGCACCTCGGCGACCACGGCGTTGACGTCGCACTGCCCGGGCGACGCCGCCGGAGCGAGCCGGGCGTAGTTCCGCGCCAGGGTGTCGAGGTATGCCACGCTCGACTCCAGGGTCGCCTTGCGCTCCTCGAATACGCCGGGGAGCGCCCCCGGATCTTCTCGCGCTACCTGGTCGAAGTGCCGGAGGACGTTCCGGATCGGCACCAGCCCGTTCTTAATGTCGTGGTTCACCTGTCGGGCGAGATCGCCCATCGCGACCCGCCGCTCCGCCTCCCGAAGCCCGGTGACCGCGTGACGGAGTCGCACAGTCATCTCCCCCAGCAGCCGGGACAGAGCCCCGATCTCGTCGGTGCGCTCGGTCGCGAAGTCCTGGTCCAGGCGGTCCAGATCGATGGAGGCCGTCTTCTCGGCGAGCTCGGTGAGGGGTCGGCTCATCACCCTGGACAGCCAGGCGCTGAGGGCGATCGCAAGCAGCCCCGTCACGCCGAGCGCCACCAGCACCCAGGTATTGAGTCCCCGTCGCAGGGCCGCGAGGGTGGCGCCGGACTGGGTCACGACCAGACGGGCGCTGTCGGCCGCGCCGGTCAGGTCGTCGAGGAAAGGCAGCGCGAGCACTCCCACCACGGCGCCGTCGGGCTGCCGAGTCGAGGTCAGCGCCACCGCCAGGTCGGGGTCGGGATCGAGGCCTCGGAGGAAGCGTTCCTCGGCGGCGATGCCACCGACCAGCGTGAGCGGCCTCCCCGCCACGCTCACCGACTCGACCGCTGCGAGGGCGAGGAGCGGCGCTTCGGCTGTGCGGACCCGCACCAGCGCGGGCGCCGTCCCCGCCGCCGTGAGGAACCGTGGGACCTCTCGGCGCACCTCGTCGTACTCGTTGCGGAAGTGCCCCGAGCTCACGATCCGTCCGGCGCTGTCCTGGACCTGGAGCAGCGCGAGCCCGGAGAGTCGCATCGCCTCGCCGGCCCAGTCGAGCAGGTACGAACGGGAGGCGGACTCTCCCAGGAGCCCGAGGCGGAACCGGTTGTCGGCGGCGAGATCGCGGCCCAGGGCGTCGAGCCGGGCGATCACCCCCTCACGCTCGCGGGCGAGCTCCGCGCCGAGCCGACCGACGGCTGCCGAGCCGCGGCGGCGGGACTCGTCGCCGAGCCGACGATCCATCTCGCGGCGCACGCCCAGTGCAAGCACGGCAAGCGGCACCAGCACCGCGAAGGTCGAGATCAGAAACAGGCGGGCGCGGAAGCTCACCGCATCTCCACGGCCCGCAGCCGACCGTCGAAATCGACGGTCAGGGGTGGCACGCCCCGACGGACGATGACGCTGCGGCGGGTCTCGATCAGCGGCACGACCGTGGCGCCGGCGGGCCAGGCGGCGATATCGCGACAGGGCGCCAGCGTCGAGCGCGGTACCGGGACGACGTAGGCCGTGCCGAGATCCCAGCGGATCGCGGTGACCGGTGTGCCGGCATACATCCCGTCGATGAGCCGCATCGCCTTTCCGGAGAGCGCCACCAGGCGCTCTGCGATGGCCCGGCCGACCGGATCGCCGATACTCGACGCCGCCACCCGCGGCGCGGCCGCCGGTGCGATCGCGCGCTCCCTGATCTCGGAGCACCGCCCAGCATCGGTCCACCAGAAGGGTCCCTCCGCGGCGCGCGCCTCGACCCGCACCGCATCCCGCGCGAGATCCGCCTTGAACGCCGCGCTGTCCTGCGGAATCAGGTCCTCGAACCCGCGCTGACCGGGAGGGATCGCCAGGACGTAGATGCGGCTCCACGGCAGCGGGTGGACGACCAGGTCGCTGCTGGTCCGGGCGTACTCGAGGAGTTGGGCATCGTCGGTCGGAACGACGTCGGCTCCGGCGTCGAGTGCGTCGCGAAGATCGCCGGTGATGAGACGGAGAGCGAACGTCGCGCCGGCCGAGGTGCCGGAGTCGGTCACCAGGGCCAGGGTGGGGTCGGCGAGGATCCGCGGCACCGAGTCGTAGGAGCGATCGAGCGTGACGACCAGACGCCGCTGGTCGAGCGGGACGACGGACAGGACCCCCGCATGACGAAGCGTGGTCGCCGCCTCGGGGCGGGTCCGCCACTCGGCGGCGGCGGCCGTCGCGGTGGTATGGAGGGCCGAGCCGGCGACCACCAGGGTCCAGCTGCGGCCGGTGCGATCCCGGGTCCAGGATGCCGCGGCCGCCGGGCGTGCAGTTCCGGTGCAGTCGAGCCGGACCAGCGGCTGGGGTTGGTATGGGGCGACGACGGCGGTGTCGCCGGGCCAGGGCACGGCGACGGTCAGCACCCGAGGCTTGCCGGATTGCCCGGTGGGCAGCAGGCAGGGATCCGCCGGGGCCGCGGGCTCCGGCTGCGTCTCGGGAGCGCCGCCGCAGCCAGCGGAGAGCCAGGTCAACAGGGCCGCGCCGAGGGTGCCGGCACGCCGGATTGTGCGCGGGATCATGCCGCGATTCCTAGTGGGTCGTCAGGGCTCCGCGACCACGAAAGGACTGCCACCCATCCCGGACTTGAGCTTCGCGGCCGCGGCCTGCGCCTCCTGCTTGGTGGCGAACGTGCCCGCGCGCACCTTGTAGTAGCCGCGCTCGCGGACGATCACCGCAGGGTAGCCGAGCTGCTCCGCCTTCGTGGCCGCATCGTCGGCCGCACCGGGCGTGGCCACGGCGGCCACCTGCACCCGGTACTTCGCCGCCTTCGTCGGCGCGCGCTGCGGCAGGGAATCCGCCACCCGCGCGGGCGCGGAGTCGGCCGGCTTGGCCGCGGCGGCGGTGTCGCCGGCCGCGACGGCGCGGGGAGCAGTGGCGCAGCGCTGGTAGAGAAACCCCAACTGTCGCTGAAGCTCGACATCCGTGCCCGCCGCGGCGACGCCGTCGGCCAGCCAGCGGCAGGCGCGCACGGTGTCCTTCAGCTCGAAGTAGGTGCGCCCGCCCCAGTAGGCCGCCTGCGCCAGGAGCGGCGTGAGCGGGTGGTCGAGCCGAAGCCGCTCCAGGTTCCGGGCGGCGCCCTCGAAGCTCCGGGTGGCGTAGTCCATCTGCACCAGGCGGAGCAGGGCGTCGTCCGACCAGGAGGACGTCGGATACTCCACCACGACACGCTGGAGGTCCCGCCGCATGTCCGCGGCGGAGCTGGCCACCATGGCCTGGGTATAGAGGATCTCGGGGTAGAGCGAGTCGGTAGGCGGGGTTTCGGCGAGGAGCCGGTCCACCGCGCTCCGCGCCGAGTCGCCCTGGCCCTCCTGGGCGGCGCGCACCGCGGCCGTGAGCCGCGGATCCGTCTGGGCGGCGGCCGTCGAGGCGCCCGCGGCGAGCAGCAGGGAGGACAGGCAGAACAGCAGTCTCATGCGGCAGCCTTGGCGGACGTCGCCATCCTGAGCACCAGATCGGTGAGGATGCCGCGCTCGTCGGAGATGGTGGTGCCCTTGAGCGCGGTGTCGGCCGCCAGCACTGCACGAAGCGCGCCGGTCACCCGCGTCGCCGGCCACTTCGGGGCCCAGCGGATCCAGCGGGCCTTCTCCTCGCTCCAGCTCAGGAGCCCGAACACCCGGCACCGCTGCATCGCACGGAAGACCGCTTCGTCCAGCGCCCGGCCGCGTTGGCCCTTGTCCATGTAGGAGCGGGCCACGCCTACACCGACCAGCGATGTGCCTAGCACGCCCGCCAGCTTGACGCCGGAGTTGCCGGGCTGGTCGAGCAGCGGGCCGATCAGGTGCACAGCGGGACCGACGCGGTCCTCCATCACCGCGTCGCGCCAGTCGTAGATGGTCTCGCCGTGCCGCACCCCCACCAGCTCGCCGACCCGCTCGACCGTGAACGGCTCGCCCGCGGGGAGCGCCGCCAGCTTGTCCAGCTCGGCCGACAGCGAGGCGAGCTCACCGCCGACCGCGCGCACCAGGTGCCGCGCCGCATCATCAGGCAGCTCGAGCCCGAGACCCTTCGCCCGACGGTCGAGCCACTTGAGGACCCGGTCATCGGGCAGCGGCTCGCAGGCGACGGTCACCGCGGCGCGGGCGATCTCCTTGTCCTCGCTCTCCTCGTTGGCACCCTGGATCAGCACCAGCACCGTGTCGGGCGCCGGCCGGCCGAGGTAGTCCAGCAGGGCGCCGCGAACCTTGGGCTTCCGCTTCAGCGCTTCGACCTCGCGGAGGACGACGACGCGGCGCTCCGCCATCATCGGCAGCGTGGTGCAGAGCGCGAAGAGGGCGTCGGCGTCGAGCTGCCCCGCCCCGCGCTGGTCGAGGTTGAAGTCGCGGAGTGAGGGGTCGAGGACGCGATCCAGCAGCGCCCGCAGCGCCTCGTCCTTGAGCAGGTCTTCGGGGCCGTGAAAGTAGTAGGCCGGGGCAGGATCGCCCTTGGCAAGCGACCGCAGGAACGCATCCAGCGTTTGGGAGGGCATAAGGGAAAACTACGCCGGGCCGCGGCCGGTGGGAAACGAGACCGGGTGCTCCCCGGTGGCGCCGCCGGCCACGGCGCGCTCGTAGACCGCGAGCACGTGGGCGCGACTCACCAGGCCGAGGAGATGGCCGGTGGCGCGGTCCACCACCGGAATGGAGGGCGCACCGCGCACGCCCATCCGCCGGATCGCGTCCAGCAGGGTGTCTCCCGGCGTCACCGTCTCTGCAGCGATCACTACCTGCGAGGCCACCAGGTTCGCGGTCTTCTCCCGGGGCTCGCCCGCCAGCCGGCCGATCGTGGCGAGCGGGATG
Organism: Gemmatimonadota bacterium; assembly: GCA_046729675.1. GTDB lineage: Bacteria > Gemmatimonadota > Gemmatimonadetes > Gemmatimonadales > GWC2-71-9 > CAVVWJ01. The sequence goes on from JBKPGZ010000266.1 coordinate 21,817, forward strand.
ATGCCGACGAGTCGGCGGTGCTCGTCCACCACGGGCAGATCGGTGTAGGTGTCCCGGCCCAGGTGCTCCAGCAGCTGGGACAGCGGCGCGGTCTCGCCCACCACGTGCGGAGCCCGGTCGAACGCGTCGGCCACGCGGAGCCCGGCGAGCACATCCCGGTCGGCACCGTGCTGGAGCCGCTCACCGCGCCGGCGGAGCCAGCCACTGTAGAGCGAGTCGGGCTCCAGCCGCCGAGCCACGAGGTTGGCGATCACCGTCGTGAGCATGAGCGGCAGCACGATGTTGTAGTCGTTGGTCATCTCGAACACCAGCAGCATGCCGGTGATCGGCGCGGACGTCGCCGCGGCGACCACCGCGCCCATGCCCACCAGGGCGTAAGCCTCGGGGTGGAGTCCGAGCTCGGGGAAGAGCGTCATGAGCGCCGCGCCGAAGGAGCCGCCGGTCGCGGCGCCGACGAAGAGCGAAGGGGTGAAGACGCCGCCCGAGCCGCCGCAGTTGAGGGTGATAGAGGTGGCGAGGATGCTGCCGAGCGCGAGCAGGGCCAGCGCCCACCAAGACATGCGGCCGAAGACCTCGAGGTGCACCGCCAGATGGCCGTGGCCTACCAGGAGCCCCTTGGAGAGGATCACCAGAATGCCGACCAGCACGCCGCCGAGGAAGGCTAGCCCCCAGCGCGGGCCCTCGATCTCCTTGGCGAGCTTCTCCACGCCAAAGTAGACCCGTACGAACAGCGCGGCCACCAACCCGGCGATGATCCCGAGGAAGGGATAGAAGACCAAGACCTCGCGCTGGAGCGCGTAGCCGTATTCCTCGGGGATCGGGAAGGCGGGGTTGTTGCCCAGGAAGGTGTGCGACACAACGGCGGCCACGACGCTCGCCACGACCACGGAAGGAAACGCGCCTACCGCCAGGGAGCCCAGGATCTCCTCGAGCGCGAAAAACGCACCGGCGAGCGGCGCGTTGAACGCCGCGGAGATGCCGGCCGCCGCACCGGCGGCAACCATGACCTTGGTCCGCGCCGGGTCGAAGCGGAACGCGCCGCCCAGGAACGAGGCGAGCGCCGCGCCGAGCACGGCCACCGGTCCCTCGCTCCCCGCCGCGCCGCCGGAGCCGAGCGTGACGGCGCTCGCCCCGGTTCGCGCCAGGGCCACGCGCGCCGGCAGCCGC
>JBKPGZ010000267.1:0-5192 GCA_046729675.1 Gemmatimonadota bacterium
GGATGACAGGGGTAGCGTCGGACCGCCCGACCGCCCGACCGCCCAACCGCCCGACCGCCTACCACACCACGGCCGCACTCCCCCAGAGAAACCCGCTCCCGAACGCCGTCATCGCCACCAGGTCCCCCTCCTGCACCCGCCCCGACCGCACGCACTCGTCCAAGGCAATCGGGATCGTCGCCGCCGTCGTGTTGCCGTACCACATGATGTTGTTGTACACCTGGTCGTCCCGCAGGCAAAGAGTGCGCTGCATCATCTCGCTGATCCGGAGATTGGCCTGGTGGGCGAGCAGCAACTTGAGGTCGCCCGGGCTGCGCCCGATCGCGGTCAGGACTGCGCGGACGGACTCGGGCATGCGCGCCACCGCGTGGCGGAAGACTTCCTTCCCATCCATTTCGAGCAGGTGTCGCCCCGCGTCGATGTGCTCCGGGGACACCCTCGGATGGTACATGGATCCCGGACTGTCCACCCACAGCTTCTCCGCGTGGGCGCCGTCCGAGTGGAGGTCGAATGCCAGGATCCCGCGATCTTCCCGATCGGTCGGGCCCAGGACCACCGCGCCGGCGCCATCGGCGAAGATGACCGAGACGTGGCGTTCCTCGGTCGTCATCAGCATGCCCGTGGACTGCACCTCCGAACCCACCACCAGCACCCGGCGGTACTGCCCGGTGCGAATCCAGCCGTCGGCCACCGAGAGCGCGTACACGAACCCGCTGCACTGAGTCCTGATGTCGATCGCGGGGATGGTGCCGACGCCCATGGCTCGTTGCAGGAACACGCCGTTGCCCGGGGCGAAGTGGTCGGGAGTGGAGGTGGCGTAGACGATGGCGTCCACCTCCGAGGCCGCCACGTCGGCCATCTCCAGCGCCCGGCGGGTGGCTGCCAGCGCCAAGTCCACGCCGGTCTCCCCCTCCCGCACGTACCGGCGCTCCTGGATCCCGGTGCGGGTCCGAATCCACTCGTCGCTGGTATCCATGATCCGGGAGAGATCGTCGTTGGTGACGACCTGGTCAGGCACGGCGAGGCCGGTGCCCAGGAAGCGGGTGCGTGGCATGCCACCAATGTACCCACCCCGGAGAGTCAGGGTGAGGGCAGGTCCTTCGTCCGCGCGACCACCCACAGCGACCAGATCCACGCCAGCCAGGCCACCGTCATGTCCCATCCCATCCCGCGCCAGGTCTCCCACAGCAGACCGATCGGCGTGAGCCAGAGTGGCCACCAAGCGTCGGCCCGCAGGCGGTGCCGCTCCACCACCTGGACCGCGGGGAAGCCGGCCTGGAGCGCGTCCATCACGCCCCAGCAGAGCCGGTCGGGCTCCACTTCCCACCCCGGCACGCTCACGAGGCTCCAGACCATGCTGGTCGCGCCCCAGCCGTGATGGTCGCTCACCCCGACGACGAACTTCCCGGTGCGCCGGGCGAGCTCGATGACCGTGTCGCGCCGAGCGCGGGAGAACTCGTTGGCCTTCGGAGAGGCGTTCACGATCTCGAATCCGTCGAGGCCCGCGGCTGCAAGCGAGTCGAGTCTCCCCCAGAGATTGCGATCGTATTCCGGAAGCGACGCGACCGAGAGTGACTGGTAGCCGGTATCTGCGTCCGCGAGGAGTTGAAGCAGACCCGACCAGTCACGCTTGTATGGGCCCTTCACCGCGTCCACATCCCCGCCCAGCAGGACGATGTGCGACCGCCACGCGCTCACCTCCCGACCGCGGCAGAGCGCCACGGGCACGTCAACCGGCACCAGACCTGCCGTGGTATTGTGGTCGGTGATGAACACGGCATCGAAGCCGGCGCGCTCGTGCCACTCCAGGTTGTGCTTGGTGTCGTAGCCTGCCATCGCCGTGCCCCGGACATCGTGCGAGGCGCTGGTGTGACTGTGGAAATCCACCGCGGCGAGGTCGGGGCCCTGGCCGTCCAGCCGCAGCATCGGCCGGTGCGACAGCAGCCCGCCGCCCACGAACAGCAGGAGCAGCACCACGGCGCCGACCAGCGCGCGGAGCTCGTCGCGGAGCACTACCCGCCGGCGGGCGATCGCCCGCCAGATGCGCCAGAGCACGAAGAGCAGGCCGAGGCCGAGCACGAAGCCCTCGAGCCGGCTGAGGCTCAGCATGGCGGCGCCGTCCCAGAGCGAGTACACCGGCGACAGGACGACGTAGGAGGATGGCGCCTTCAGGTGCAGGCCCGGCGGAAGGGCGAGGCCGGTGGGATCCGAGAGCGGCGGCGCCCCGGCGACCCGCGCCGCCAGGAGCCCCAGCGTCAGCCCGAGCGGGGGAAGAAGGCTAGACCCCGGCGAGCCAGGGATAGCCCTGGTCCTCCCAGTACCCGCCGTGGCGCTCGCGGGTGAAGCTCATCGCATTGACGTATTTCGTCATCTTGTAGCCGAGCTTGATGGGGGAATAGAGCCGCACCGGCGCGCCGCGCTCGCGGGTGAGCGGCCGGTCGTTGAAGGCGTAGGCCAGGATGGTCTGCGGGTGCATCGCGCTCGCGAGGTCCCACCCGTTGGAGTAGCCGCTGTCGAAGGAATCGAACCGAAGGTAACCCGCCTCCGGGAGCGGACGTGCCAGCTCGGCGATCACCGACACCGGTACGCCGGTCCAGGTGCCGATCGCGGTCCAGCCCTCGACGCAGTGGTGCTTGACGGTGTAGGTGATCCGCGGGAGTCCCTCCAGCATCTCCAGCGTGAGACGCTGGGGCGCGCGGACCAGCCCGCCCACGTCCAGAAACCAGTCGGCCGGCGCCGCGGGGTAGATCCTCCGCTGGTTCCAGGTGATCGAGTACGCGGGATAGCGACGCTCCGCCGTCCGCGCGCTCGGCGGATACTCGGGGGCGAGTCTGGAGCGGGAGAGCAGGATCTTCTCGCCCACCCAGTCGTTGAGCCGGCTGAACGCGCGCAGCTTCGGCTCCAGGAACGCGCCGCCGTCCCAGCCGCAGGCCGCGACCAGCGACGCCGGCCCGGCGGCGAGACCGAGCCGGAGGAAGTCGCGGCGACTACTCGTTGGACGGTGGGTCATGGCTGGGAAACCTTCCGCGGTACCACCCGGTGACCATAGAGCGCAGCGAGGCCGGATCGACGGTCAACACCAGCACCACGTGCAGCAGGGTGAACCCGACGAAGATCCACACGGCGACGAAGTGCCAGTAGCGGGCCAGCTCGAAGCCGCCGAACAGCGCGGTCAGCCACCACAGCTGGACCGGCTTGTAGATCGCGAACCCGCTCAACACCGAAATTGCGCCCAGAACGACGATTCCGGTATAGGCGGCCTTCTGGAGGGCGTTGTGCTTCCCCTGTGGCGGGTGTTCACGCCGGAGCCGCAGGTAGTAGAGCTGCATCTCCACCGCGGGCCGCAGGTCACCGCGGCGGAAAAGGAGCGAGCGCCATTGGCCGCTGACGAGGAGATAGGCGAGATAGACCAGTCCCGTGATGGCGAACGGCCAAGCCAGCGTGAAGTGCCAGTTGAGCCCGCCTGCGAGCCATCCGCCGAGCCGCGCCCACTTGGGGAAGCTCTCTCCGGCCCAGGGATTGGGCACCGGATAGGGGTCGCCGCGGGGGCCGAAGTGAGGGAAGGCGCCGTAGATCTGGAGGCCGCTGGCGATCAATCCCACCAGGAGGATCGCGCTGAGCCAGTGCGTCAGCCGCACGATCCAGTGGTGCCGCTTGACCGGCGGTCGATCGCCGGACTCGGCGTCGTTCGGCATCGTCATCACGTCATCCACGCTACTCATATCTCAGCGCCACGATCGGATCGAGGCTCGCCGCTCGGCGCGCCGGCCACAGACCGAAGAAAAGGCCCACCAGCGCGCTGAAGCCGAAGGCGATGGTCACCGCCGCCGGCGAGATCAGCGTGTTCCACTGCATGACCCGAGCGAGCGTGATCGCGGCGCCGATGCCGAGCAGCACGCCGAGCCCGCCGCCTACCAGGCAGAGCGCGAGCGCCTCAACCAGGAACTGGAGCATGATGTTGCCCCGGGTGGCGCCGAGCGCCTTGCGGACGCCGATCTCCCGGGTCCGCTCCGTCACCGAGACCAGCATGATGTTCATGATCCCGATGCCGCCGACCAGGAGGCTCACCGCGGCGATGCTGGCGAGCAGCGTGGTGAACACCTGGGTGGTCTGCTGCTGGGTGGCGAGGAGATCCTGCTGGTTACGGATGGTGAAGTCGTTCTCCTGCCCGGGTCGGATCTTGTGCTCCCGCCGGAGCACCCGCTCCAAGTCCACCATGCCTTGCTCGATCGGCACGCCGTCCGCGACCTGCACCGACATCGAGCGCAGCCGGTCGGAGCCGAACACCCGGTATTTGGCGGTCTGGAGCGGGATCAGGATCTGCTCGTCGGGGTTCCCCCAGCCGCCCGCGGCGCCCTTCTCGCTCAGGATCCCGATGATCTCGAAGTTGATCCCGCGGATCTGGATGGTCTGGTTGATCATGGCCGCGGGATTGGCGCCGAGCATGCCGGGGATCGCGGCGCCGAGCACGGCATAACGCTGCCGGGCCTCGTCGTCGCCGGACGTGAACATCCGTCCATGCGGGACGGTGTAGTTCCGCACCTGGATGTAGTTCGGCGTCGTGCCGACGATGTTCACGTTGCTGTTCTGGTTGCCGAACTTCACCTGGAGCGACTGCTGCATCTCGGGCACCACTGCCTTCAGCAGGGTCGCGTCCCGGACCAGGGCCTCGTAGTCGTCGGTGCTGAGGATGGTCTGGTCGGTGATACGGATCCCGCCGAAGCGTCCCTGGCCGGCGAAGACGGTCAGCACGTTGGCGCCGAGCGCCGCGATGCGGTCCTCCACCGCCTTCTGCGCCCCGCTCCCGAGCGCCACCATGGTGATGACCGCGCCCACTCCAATGATGATGCCGAGCATGGTGAGCACCGCGCGCAGCTTGTTGGCGCGGATGGACTGGAACGCGACGACGATCGTCTCGCCCAGCAGCATGGATCAGCGCGTCCCTGGCGGGCGGGCGCCGCCGGCCGGCGCGGTCTGCTGTTGCTGCATCCCGGGCAGCCCGCCGCCCCCGGTGATGCGGTTGATCCGCTCGCGCGACTCCTCCTGCGACTGCACCAGGCTCGCGCTCGGCAGGATGAGGACGGAATCGGATTCCTGGAGGCCGTCCACCACCTCGCTGTAGTCGAGGTCGGTGAGACCGGTACGGATCCACACCGGCTTGGGACCATCGGCCCGCTTCACGAAGACGACGT
>JBKPGZ010000268.1:0-1688 GCA_046729675.1 Gemmatimonadota bacterium
CCGATGTCCGACCCTTTGCCGCGGAGGCCCGCCGCCGCAACGGCGCCGCCCTCGCCCCGCTGGCCGCGTACCGGGCCATCGGCTACCGCGACGCCCGCATCGCCGAGCGGGGCCGCAGCACCGTCGCCACCGGCCTGTGACACGCGTACCCATGCGCGTGCTTGCGGTCGATCTCGGCGCGACCTCGGTGCGGGTGGTCGCCGTGGACCTGGGCGCGCCGGAACCGGCCGCCCAGGTGCTCCACCGCTGGCGTCACCAGCCGGTCCGCCATCAGGACGGCAGCCTCCGCTGGGACTGGCTCGGGATCCTTCGCGAGGTCGAGCGGGGGCTCGAGCTGGGCCTGGCGGCGGGCCCCGTCGCCTCGATCGGCGTGGACGGGTGGGGGGTGGACTACGGGCTGCTCGACGGCCGGGGAGCGCTGCTGTCGCCGCCCTACTGCTACCGGGACGAACGCACCGAAGGCTGGCGGACCACCGCCGAGCGGATCGGCGCCGACCACCTCTACGCCGTCACCGGCATCCAGCTGCTGCCCCTCAACACGATCTTCCAGCTCGCCGCGCACGACCGGTCCGAGCTCCGACGCGCCTCCAGGCTGCTGCTGCTGCCCGACCTCGTGGTTCGGATGCTGACCGGGTTCGAGGGCGCCGAGCGCTCCAACGCCTCCACCACCGCGCTCCTGGACGCCCGGACGGGGAGCTGGTCGGCCGAGCTGCTGGAGGCGGTGGACCTCGATCCCGCCATGCTCCCACCGATCGTCCCGGCCGGCCGTGCCGTCGGCTCCTGGCGGAGTGTGGGCGTGCACACGGTGGGCAGCCACGACACCGCCTCGGCCTTCGTCGGGGTCCCGGGCGTCCCCGGATTCGGGAGCGTGGTGGTGTCCAGCGGCACCTGGGTGCTGGTCGGCGCCGAGCGGCCGGCCGCCGACACGTCCGAGAAGGCCAGAGACGCCAACTTCTCCAACGAGGCCGGCGCGCTCGGCGGTGTCCGCTTCCTGAAGAACGTGACGGGCTTCTGGCTCCTCGAGCAGTGCCGTGCCGCCTGGGGCAACCCGACCGTCGAGGAGCTGGTCGCGGCGGCGGCCGGCGTGCGCGGGCCGGTCAGGATCGTGGACCCCGCCGACGCCCGCTTCCTGGCGCCCGCCGACATGGAGGCGGAGATCCGGGCCGCGGCCGGGCTCGGCACCGCGGCCTCCCGTGCCGAGGTGGTGCGCTGCATCCTCGAGTCCATCGCCTCGGCGACCGCCCGGATCACCGACGAGCTCGTCGCGGTCACCGGCGCCCCGGTCGACGAGCTCCTCGTCGTGGGGGGTGGCGCCCGCATCCGCCTCATGAACGAGCTCTATGGCCGCCACGCCGGCGTGCCCGTGACGGTCGGCTCGCCCGAGGCGACCGCGCTTGGCAACGCCGTGGTGCAGGGGCTGGCGCTGGGCCAGTTCGAACGCCTCGAGGACGCGCGCCGGTGGCTGGCGATCGGAGCGGAGCGTCTTGTGATGTGATGTAATGTGATGAGTTACTCTCGATTCACACGGAGGGATCCATCGCTGCCGTAGCCCCAAGCAGCCAATACGAGCGGCTCAACCTGATCGAACAGCGGATCAGGGAGACCGGCACCGTGCGTATCGACCGGCTTGCGACCGAGTTCGGCGTCAGCGAGATGACCATCCGCCGTGACCTCGATGAGCTCGAGGC
>JBKPGZ010000269.1:0-4134 GCA_046729675.1 Gemmatimonadota bacterium
TTACACCCTGCCCGCACCGAAGGTGACCATGCTCGATATCGACCCCGACGCTGCGCACAGGGTGACAAAGGGAACCCAGGTGATCCAGCACACCGCCCGCTCCGGACCATTGGTTCAATCTCCTAAAAGACGACCCACGAGGAGTGGACGATGCCAGAGAAGGAGACCACCGAAAGAGCCCGCCAGGACGCGCGCGAGGGGAAGGCGCCCTCGACCCAGGCGGGCGAGTTCGTCCGAGAGGAGATGCATCACATCCGCGAGGGCAAGCACGGGGCGCGCTCCACCAAGCAGGCGGTCGCGATCGGCTTGTCCAAGGCGCGCCGGGCCGGCGTGAAGCTCCGTCCGCCGAAGAAGGGGACGACGTCGGAGAAGACGCGCCGGAGCGCCGAACGCGCCTATCGCAAGGGGCAAAGCGGCACCGGCAAGCGCGCCTCCACCCGGCGCTCCCGCGCCGTGAAGGGCGCGCTCAAGCGCGAGGGACGCGGGGCGGCCTCGCGCAAGGCGCTCTCGAAGCAGGCCCGCTCGGCCGCGCGCCGGCGGACCGCTGCCAGTCGGTCGGCCGCGGCGAAGAAGGCCGCCCGCACCAAAGGCCGGGCTGGGCGCTCGGCGGCAGCCAAGAAGGCGGCGCGGACGCGGGCCCGGCGGCGTTGAGACGGGAGGGGGACGAAAATGAAGGCTCGTGACCTGATGACCGAAGAGCCCACCTGCTGTACCCCGGAAGATACGATCCAGCAGGCGGCGCAACTGATGCGCGACCACGACTGCGGCTGCATCCCGGTGGTCGCCGACGAGCAGAGCAAGCGGCTGGTCGGTGTGGTCACCGACCGTGACATCGCGATCCGGTGCATGGCCGAAGGCAAGGGGCCGCAGACCCAGGTCAAGGATGCGCTCTCGCCGAATCCAACAACTTGCGGACCCGACGATGAGGTCGAGGCAGTGGAGCGTATCATGACTGGGGAGCAGGTCCGCCGAGTCCCGGTAGTGGACCAGCGGGGATCCTGTGTGGGCATGATCGCCCAGGCGGACCTCGCGCTCAATCACCAGGCGGCCAGCGAGAGTGAGGTCGGCAAAGTGGTGGAGCGCATCTCGGAGCCGGCCCTCGCACCCCACTAGGCGTCAGCGGTCCAAGGCAGTTCATCCCCCCTTGACGGTACCGGGCCGGCTCGTAACTTGCTGAACAGCAAGCAAGCCACGGGGGCTCCCCTGCACACCACTGTCGACCGCGAGCGCAATCCCGCCCGCACCCGCGCCGCCATCCTTGACGCTGCGGAGAAGTTGTTCGCCCAGAAGGGCTTCGACGCCACCAGCCTGAGCGAGGTCGGGTCGGCTGCCGGCGTCTCCCGGGGCACCCCGGGGTATTTCTTCGGCTCCAAGGCCGAGCTTTACCAGGCGGTCCTCGAACGGTGCTTTGCGGAGGTCCGGGAGGCTGTCCGGGCCGGTCGGGCGCGTGCGCTGGCCAGCGGCGAGACGCCCGAGGCGATTCTCGCCGGCGCCGTCTCCGACTACTTCGGATTCCTGGCTGCCAGGCCGAACTTCATCCGCCTCATCGAGCGTGAGGCGCTGAGCGGCGGGCCCTCTTACGACGAGTTGGGCCATCTCTCCGCTGGCCAGGAGGCGGTGGCCGCGATCAGCGCAGAGCTGGGGCTCGACGACTCGGCCTCGGGCGACGCCGCGCAGCTGCTGCTCAGCATCATCGCGCTCTGCTGGTTCCATCTGATTCACGCCCGAACCGTCGCCCCCGCCGTGGGCGTGACGCTGGACGACGCCGAGGATCTCGAGCGCCGCCGGCGGCACGTCGTGGGGCTCGTGCTCCACGGCGTCGCCGGGCTCGAGCGCCCCCTGACATCCACCCTCACCCGTTCCCCCGACCATGACTGACGTGCTCGTCCCACCCACCGAGACGCTAGAAACGCCGCTCGCCTCGGAGCAGGAGGCCCGCGAGGTGGCTGAAGCCGCGCGGGAGAAGGAATGGCAGGCCCCCAGCTTCGTGCGATCCATGTTCGAGGGCTCGTTCCGGCTCGATCTGGTCCATCCCTTCCCGCGCCCCGACCCGGCCGATCTGGAGCGGGCGCGTCCGTTCATGGAGCGGCTCGAGCGGTTCATGCGGGAGCGGGTGGACAGCGACATGATCGACCGCGAGGGCAAGATCCCCAGCTACATCGTCCGCGGGCTGGGCGAGATCGGTGCGTTCGGCATCAAGATCCCGGCCAAGTATGGCGGGCTGGGGTTGAGCCAGTACAGCTACACCCACGCTATCGGCCTCGTCACCAGCCAGGACGGCAACCTCACCGCGCTCCTGTCCGCGGCGCAGTCCATCGGCGTGCCCACGCCGCTCAAGCTCTTCGGGACGGCGGAGCAGAAGGCGCAGTACCTGCCCCGACTGGCCAGAGGTGCGGTCTCCGCGTTCGCGCTCACGGAGAATCACGTCGGCTCCGACCCGGCCGGGCTCGCCACCACGGCCACGCTGTCGGATGACGGCACTCACTACGTGCTCAACGGGGAAAAGCTCTGGTGCACCAACGGCACCATCGCGGAGCTCTTCGTGGTGATGGCGCGGACGGGGCCCAAGCAGATCACGGCGTTCATCGTAGAGGCAGACTGGCCCGGGGTACAGGTGGTGCAGCGACTGCATTTCATGGGCCTCAAGGCAATCGAGAATGGCATCATCCGGTTCACCAACGTGCGGGTGCCGGTGGAAAACGTGCTCTGGGGCGAGGGCAAGGGCCTCAAGCTCGCGCTGATCACCCTGAACACCGGCCGGCTCACACTGCCCGCGTCGGCCGTGGCCGGCTCCAAGCGCGCCCTGGAGATCTCGCGCCGCTGGGCGGCCGAGCGGGTGCAGTGGGGCGCGCCGGTAGGCAAGCACGACGCCGTCGCCCAGAAGCTGGGGCGGATGGCCGCGGAGATCTTCGCCATGGAGGCGGTCTCCGATCTTGCCTCGCTGCTCGCGGACCGGGGCAATGCCGATATCCGCCTCGAGGCCGCAATGGCCAAGATGTGGAACACCGAGATCGGCTGGCGGATCGTGGATGACGCGCTCCAGATCAAGGGCGGCCGCGGCTACGAGACGGCCGACAGCCTCCGGAGCCGGGGCGAGCGGCCGGATCCGGTCGAGCGGATGATGCGCGACTATCGCATCAACCTGATCTTCGAGGGGTCGAGCGAGATCATGCGGTTGTTCATCGCCCGGGAGGCGGTGGACACCCACCTCCGGGTCGCGGGCGACATCATCGACCCCCATGCTTCGATGGGAAGGAAGATCAAGGCGGTGCTCCGCTCCGGCATGTACTACGCCTGGTGGTACCCCAGGCTCTTCCTGGGCTGGAGCCGGCCCCCCCGCTACGGCGAGTTCGGACGTCTGGCCGGCCACGTGCGGTTCGTAGACCGCTCGACCCGTCGGCTGGCCCGGACGCTCTTCCACTGCATGGTCCGCTTCGGCCCGAAGCTGGAGAAGCGCCAGGCGGTGCTCGGCCGCCTGGTGGAGATCGGGGCCGAGCTGCTCGCGATGACGGCGGCGTGCTCGAGGGCGATGGCAATGGAGGCGGACCGACGGACCGGCAGACCGACGGGCCGGGGGGAGGAGCCGGGCCCCGTGGATCTGGCCGATCTCTTCTGCCGGCACGCGCGGAGGCGGGTGGAAGAGCGGTTCGAGGCGGTGTTCGACAACGACGACGTGGCGACCTATCGGGTGGCCCAGCAGGTCCTCGCTGGGCAGCACAGCTGGCTGGAGAGCGGGATGGTCAAGCCGCGGGAAGAGGGGTAGGATTCGCCCATGGCGATCGCAGAAGGCAGGACCATCCCGTTCGTGGGCCCCGAGGCGGTGGACGTCGCGGTGTTGGAGACGTTCGAGTACGCCGGGCCCGATCAGGAGATCGTGACGGAGACCCGGGAGTTCAGTCCGGTGTGCCCCTTCAGCGGGCTGCCGGACTTCGCAACCCTCCGGATCACCTACGTGCCCTCGGACCGGTGCATCGAGCTCAAGAGTCTCAAGTACTACGTCACCAGCTACCGGAACGTGGGGATCTTCCAGGAGCACGCGACCGCGAAGATCGCGGAGGACCTCCAGCGGGTGCTTGCGGCGAAGCGGCTGGTGGTAACGACGATCTACAACACGCGGGGCGGGTTCGATACGAC
>JBKPGZ010000270.1:0-3647 GCA_046729675.1 Gemmatimonadota bacterium
GGATGACACAACATTGCCAAGGAGCCGGAGCACATGCGCAGCACGACCCCCAGCGAGGTCGCCAAGCAGGCGGGCAACAAGTATCTCGGCGTACTGGTCGCCGCGAAGTTCGCCCGCTTCCTGAACGAGTTCCCCAAGGACCAGGTGGCGCATCAGGGCGAGAAGCTCACCACCAAGGCGCTCCAGTCGCTCACCGACGGGGAGCTGAACTACAAGCTGGTCCGCCGCCGCCGCTCCGAGGCCTGAGGTGTGGCGCGGCCGGCGCGTCGTTCTCGGCGTGTCGGGCGGGATCGCGAGCTATAAGAGCTGCCTGCTCGCCCGCCGGCTGACCGAGGCCGGGGCTGCGGTGGACGTGGTCCTCACCCGCAGCGCCGCCGAGTTCGTCGGACCCGCCACGTTCGAAGCGCTCACCGGGCGCCCGGTCCTGACTTCCCTCTGGGAGCAGGGACGGGCGCTCGCCCACGTCCGCCTGCCGCAGGACGCCCATCTCATCATCGTCGCGCCGGCCACCGCGCATCTGCTCGCCCGCATGGCCCAAGGCCTGGCCGACGACGCGCTCACCACCCTCCTGCTCGCCCGAACCGCACCGGTGCTGGTCGCGCCGGCGATGAACGACGAGATGTATGCCCGCCCCGAGACCCAGGCGAACCTGGAGCGGCTGCGGGCGAGCGGTGTCGCCCTGGTCGGACCCGAGATCGGCGCGCTCGCCGAAGGGCCCAGCGAGCGGCCGGGCCGGATGAGCGAGCCGGACACAATCCTGGCGCACGCGGCCCGCGTGCTCCGCGGAGGCGGCCGGCTCGCGGGCCGCCGAATCCTGGTGACCGCGGGCCCCACGCGCGAGTCCATCGATCCGGTGCGAGTCGTCACCAACCGCTCGAGCGGGAAGATGGGGTATCGCGTGGCGGAGGTCGCGTGGGAACGAGGGGCGGAGGTGGTGCTCATCTCGGGCCCGGTTGCACTCCACCCACCGGTCGGGGTGATGGTCCGGAGGGTCGAGAGCACCGGTGAGCTCGAGGCCGCGGTCAGAGCGGAGTTGCCGGCGGCCGACGTGCTGGTAATGGCCGCGGCCCCCGCCGACTTCCGGCCCAGCGATCCCAGCGCGAGCAAGCGGAGCCGGGTGGACGGCGCCCTCGCGATCCCGATGGAGCCCACCAAGGACATCCTTAGCGGCACCCGCGAGGCGAGGAAGCCCGCCAGCATCATGGTGGGATTCGCGCTGGAAACGGGCGACGCCGTGGCGAAGGGAATGGCGAAGCTGGAGCGGAAGGACCTGGACTTCATCGTGGTCAACGACGCGCTGGAGCCCGGCGCCGGCTTCGAGCATGACACCAACCGGGTGGCGATCATCGGCCGCGACGGCACCCCGCAGATTCTGCCGCTACAGTCGAAGCGGGAGGTGGCCGAGGCGATCCTGGATGCCGTGGAGCGGTGCCTTGGATGAGCTGCGTCGGCGGTACCTGAAGCAGCAGGCGGAGCTGGGCGGGGACGAGGTGATCCTCACCGAGCCGATGGACGGCCCCGTCTCGGAAGCACCGGCCGCCGCGCCGGCCGCCGCGCCGGCGGCCGCACAGCCCAAGTGGCTCCGCGGCGCACCGCCGATCCCGGGTCCCGGCATTGCCGTCACCACCGCCGATCCCATGCTCCTCGGCAACGATCTCGCCAACCTGCCGACGCTCGACGCGGTGTCGGATCGCATCCGCACCACCTACTGCTGCGGACTCTGTCCCGCGCGCACCAACGCGGTGCCGGGTGAGGGCAATCCCAATGCGCGAATGGTGCTCGTGGGCGAAGGCCCGGGCGCGACCGAGGACGCCACCGGCCGGCCGTTCGTAGGACAAGCCGGGAAGCTGCTCGACGGCATCCTCGATGCTATTGAAGTTCCCCGGACTTCGGTGTACATCACCAACATCGTCAAGTGCCGGCCCCCCCAGAACCGGAAGCCCCTGCCCGATGAGATCGCGGCGTGCATTCCCTATCTCCACCGCCAGCTCGAGCTGATTCGACCGAAGGTCATCCTCGCCATGGGCGGGACCGCGGGCGAGGCGATACTGGGTGTGAGGAAGGGCCTGGGGGAGCTGCGGAACAAGGTGCACACGTACAACGGCATTCCGCTGATCGTCACCTATCATCCCGCGGCACTGCTGCGCAACCCCAACTGGAAGAAGCCGACCTGGGATGACGTCCGTATCGCCCGACAACTTCTCGACCGCTGATACCTACGTCGGTCGTTCGGCGCCGTGGAGCGCCGAGGCCGAGCAGGCCGTGCTCGGCGCCATGCTGCTGGACCAGGACGCCGCGCTCCGGGCCGCGGAGCTGGTGGACGACTCGATGTTCTACCGCGAGGCGCACCGCCGGCTGTTTCGCGCGATGGTCTCGCTGGTGGAGCGGCGCACGGTCATCGACCACATCACCCTGCGCGACGAGATGGTGCGGCGGGGCGAGCTCGAGTCGGCCGGCGGCCTCGACTACCTCGCCGAGCTGGTGGACGCGGTGCCCACCGCGGCGAACCTCGAGTTCCACGCCCGGATCGTCCGCGACAAGGCGATCCTGCGGCGTCTGATCGAGACCTCCACCGGCATCATCACCGAAGCCTATGACGGGCACTCCACCGCCACCGAGCTGCTCGACATCGCCGAGTCGCGGATCTTCAAGATCTCGCAGCAGCGTGGCGACGAGGGGTTCACCCGGATCAAGGAGATGCTGTGGCCCACGATGGAGCGCATCGAAACGCTCCAGCGCAGCGGCAAGGCGATTACCGGCGTGCCGAGCGGGTTCGTAGACTTGGATGGGCTGACGTCGGGGTTCCAGCGAGCGGAGCTGGTTGTGGTGGCGGCCCGGCCGTCCATGGGCAAGACGGCGTTCTGTCTCAACATCGCCGCCAACGCGGCAGCCGAGGGGCACGGGGTCGCCATCTTTTCGCTGGAAATGTCCAAGGAGTCGCTGGTCCAGCGCATGCTCACCGCCACCGCGCGGGTGGACAGCCATCGGGTGCGGCAGGGCTCGCTGCGCGATTCGGACTTCACCCAGCTCGCCCGCGCGGCGGGGCTGCTGCAGACCTATCAGGTCTGGATCGACGACACGCCGTCCATCACTCTGCTGGAGATGCGGTCCAAGGCGCGGCGGCTCAAGATCGACAACGACCTCAAGCTCATCATCGTGGACTACCTCCAGCTCATGCGGAGCCCCGAGTACTCCGAGAACCGGGTGCAGGAGATCTCCGACATCTCGAGGTCGTTGAAGGCGCTGGCGCGCGAACTGGAGGTGCCGGTCATCGCCCTCTCGCAGCTCTCCCGCGCCTCGGAGCAGCGGGGTGGGGAGCGGAAGCCCATCCTCTCGGACCTGCGCGACTCCCGAGCCATCGAGCAGGACGCCGACCTGGTGATCTTCATCCACCGCCCCGAGTACTACGACCGGGAGGACGAGTCCAAGCGCGGGCTCGCCGAGATCATGCTGGCGAAGAACCGGAACGGGCCCACCGGCGACGTGCAGCTCAAGTTCACCCGCGAGTACACCCGGTTCGACAGCGTCTCGGCCCGGGACGAGCAGGAGTAGCCATGGCGCGCGCGCGGTCGGTTTATCGCTGCACCGAGTGCGGCCACGAGCACGCCAAGTGGGTGGGGCGCTGCGAGGGGTGCGGAGAGTGGAAC
>JBKPGZ010000271.1:0-16447 GCA_046729675.1 Gemmatimonadota bacterium
GTCTACCAGGGTGGCGACGGCTTCCCAATTGAGGTGCTGACGGGAGTGGACCTGTCGGTAAGCCGAGGCGAGTTCGTGGCGATCGTGGGCGCCAGCGGCTCCGGAAAGAGCACCCTGCTGCACCTCCTGGGCGCGCTGGACACGCCGTCCGGCGGCAACGTCCAGCTGGACGGCCGCTCCTTCGGGGAGCTGGGCGAGGACGCCCTGGCCCTGGTGCGGAACCGGAAGATCGGGTTCGTGTTCCAGTTTCATCATCTGCTCAGGGAGTTCACCGCGCTGGAGAACGTGATGCTGCCGCTGCTGATCGCCGGGGAGGCTGACGAGCGGGCCCGCTCGCGGGCCGAGGAGCTGCTCGCCGCGGTGGGTCTGGCCGGGCGCATGTCGCACCGGCCCGCCGCGCTGTCGGGGGGAGAGCAGCAGCGCGCCGCGGTCGCCCGCGCGCTGGCGGCGGACCCGGTCCTCGTCCTGGCCGACGAGCCCTCGGGCAACCTCGACGCCGGCAACAGTGAGCGGCTGCACCAGCTCTTCGCGCGGCTGTCGCGGGAGTTCGAGACGGCGCTGGTAGTCGTCACCCACAATCGGAGCCTGGCGGCCCGCGCCGATCGCGTGCTGTCGCTGGAGGGTGGGCGGCTGGTGCCGCTCGCCAGCGTGGAGTCGATGCCCTGATGTCCTGCGATCAATGTCACGAGCGTGAGGCCGTCATTCACCTGACCCAGATCGTCAACGAGCAGGTGACGACCCTGCATCTCTGCGAGCGCTGCGCCGCGGAGAAAGGGGTGGAGAGCCCCGGCGGGGTGGCCAAGACGCCGCTGGGCAGCTTCCTCGCCGCCATGGGGAAGGGGCTGCCCGAGCCCGAGCCGGTGGAGCGCGCGGGGGAGAACTGCCCCCGCTGTGGCGCCTCGCTCCAGGATTTCCGGGAGAGCGGGAGACTCGGCTGCGCGGAGTGCTACCGGGCCTTCGAGGTGCCGCTGCGCGACCTGCTCCGCCGCCTCCACGGGTCGACCCACCACGTCGGCGAGCGCTACGCCGAGCGGGACGGGGCCCCCGCCGAGGTGCGGCAGACGACGGCCGACTTGCGGGAGCAGCTCCGGCTGGCGGTGGAGACCGAGAACTTCGAGCTGGCCGCGGAGCTGCGCGACCGGCTGCGGGTGCTGGAATGATCGACCTGAGCCTGCTCACCGACGGCGGCGTGGGGTGGCTGGACGCCAGCGGCCCGTCGAGTCACCTCGTGCTCTCGACCCGGATCCGGCTGGCCCGGAACCTGGCGGGACGCGTGTTCCAGGGGCGCAGCTCGGAAACCGAGCGGGAGGACATCCTGACCACGGTCGAGCGGGCGGCCCGGGAGTCGGTGCTGCTCCGCAACGCAACCAAGTTCCGGCTGGACCGACTGGAACGGACCGACCGGCAGCTGCTGCACGAGCGGCACCTGGTGAGCAAGGAATTGGCGGGACTCGACAGCGACGGCCGGGTGCGCTCGGGCGCCACGGTGCTGGTCCAGGACCGGATCGGGGTCATGCTCAACGAGGAGGACCACCTCCGGATCCAGGGGATGCATTCGGGCTTCGCGCTGGAGGCGGCGTACGCCGAGGTGGACCGGCTGGACTCCGAACTGGGACAACGACTTGCTTTCGCATTTCACCCCGAGTTCGGTTATCTTACCTCTTGCCCGACCAACGTGGGCACCGGGTTGAGAGCCTCGGTGCTCATCCACCTCCCCGGCCTGGTGCTCACCAAGGAAATCTCGAAGGTGTTGCAGGGCCTGGCGCAGGTGGGGCTGACCTTCCGCGGCCTGTACGGCGAGGGCAGCGAGGTGGTCGGCAACTTCTTCCAGCTGTCCAACCAGACCACCCTGGGCAGCTCCGAACACGAGCTGCTGGACCACCTGGGCAAAATGGTCCGCCAGGTGATGGATTACGAGGAGCAGGCCCGGCAGGTTCTCCTGCGCGACGCTCCCGCGATCATCGAGGACAAGGTCTGGCGAGCGTACGGCCTCCTTCGCTACGCCCGATCGCTCTCGTTCGAGGAGGCCATGAACCTGTTGAGCGGTGTGCGGCTGGGCGTCGGGGTGGGCCTGATCCCGGACGTCGGCATGTACACCCTCAATAAGCTGCTGGTCTACACCCAGCCGGCCCACCTGGCCGTGGCGGAGGGAGTGGCGCCGACCGAGAACGACCTGCCGATTCGGCGGGCACGGTTCGTGCGCAAGGTGTTGGAATCCGAAGTGGGGCGCCGCGGATGAGCCGCGGCGACGGCCTTCGGCAGTGAGCTACGTGGGGCACCGCGATGAACGGCTACAACTTTACTGATCGGGTCCGCAAGGTCCTGCAGATGGCGCGGGAGGAGGCGGCGCGTCTGCATCACGAGTACGTTGGGACCGAGCACATCCTGCTCGGCCTCATCCGCGAGGGTGAGGGCGTCGCCGCCGCGGTCCTTACCAACCTCAACGTCGACCTCGAGGACATCCAGCAGAAGATCGAGGAGACGGTCAAGAAGGGAAAGGCGGCCGCGGCCGCCGGGCCCGACCTGCCGTACACCTCGCGGGCCAAGAAGGTCCTCGAGCTGGCCATGACCGAGGCACGCGAGCTCAACCACTCCTACGTCGGCACCGAGCACCTGCTGCTCGGCCTGCTGCGCGAGGAGAAGGGCATCGCCGCGCAGGTCCTCACGGATGCCGGCGTCAATCTGGAGCAGTCGCGCGCCGAGACGCTGCGCCTGCTCGGGAGCGACATGCCGCAGGCCTCCGCCGGCAGCAGCGGGGGGCAGCCCAGCGCGGCCCCCAAGTCGGAGAAGAAGTCCAAGACCCCGGCGCTCGACCACTTCTGCCGCGACCTCACCCAGCTCGCCGCCGAGGGCCAGCTCGATCCCACGATCGGCCGGGCCAAGGAGATCGAGCGGGTCATGGAGATCCTCGCCCGCCGCAAGAAGAACAACCCCGTGCTTATCGGCGAGCCGGGCGTGGGCAAGACCGCCATCGTCGAGGGGCTCGCCCTCCTGATCGCGAACGGGCTCTGCCCCGACGTGCTGCGGGACCACCGGGTGCTCTCGCTCGACATGGCCGCGGTCATCGCCGGCACCAAGTACCGGGGCCAGTTCGAGGAACGGCTCAAGGCGGTGATGAACGAGATCGCCCAGAACAAGCAGATCATCCTGTTCATCGACGAGCTGCACACCCTGGTGGGCGCCGGCGCCGCCGAAGGCGCGATCGACGCCTCCAACATGCTGAAGCCCGCGCTGGCGCGGGGTGAGCTCCAGTGTGTGGGCGCCTCGACGCTCAACGAGTACCGGAAGTACATCGAGAAGGACGGCGCGCTGGAGCGGCGGTTCCAGACCGTGGTGGTCGAGCCGCCCACGGTGCCGGAGACGGTCGAGATCCTCAAAGGTCTGCGCAAGAAGTACGAGGACCACCACCGGATCAGCATCCCCGACGCGACGCTCGCCGCGGCGGCGGAGCTCTCGGAGCGCTATATCACCGACCGGTTCCTGCCGGACAAGGCAATCGACGTGATCGACGAGGCGGGGGCCCGCGCCCGGCTGGCGTCGCAGGTGCCGCCGGCGGAGGTGGCCGAGCTGAAGTCCGCGCTGGAGAAGGTCAACCTCCAGAAGGAAGACGCCGTCCGCGACCAGAACTTCGAGCGGGCCGCCTCGCTTCGCGACCAGGAGCGGGATCTCCAGAACCAGATCCGCCTCAAGCAGGAGGAGTGGGAGCGCGACCGGCAGACCCGCCGTCCGGTGATCGACGAGGAGGCCATCGCCTTCATCGTCTCCCGCTGGACCGGCATCCCGGTTACCCGGCTCCAAGAGGCGGAGACCGCTCGGCTCATGCGGATGGAGGACGAGCTGCACGGCTCGGTGGTGGGCCAGGACGAGGCCATCGTGGCCGTGTCGCGCGCCATCCGGCGCTCACGAGCGGGGCTGAAGGATCCCAACCGGCCGATCGGCTCGTTCGTCTTCTCCGGCCCCACCGGCGTCGGGAAGACGGAGCTGGCCCGCGCGCTGGCGAAGTTCCTCTTCGCCGACGCGCAGGCGCTGATCCGGGTGGACATGTCGGAGTACATGGAGAAGTTCTCGGTCAGCCGGCTGATCGGCGCGCCCCCGGGTTACGTGGGCTACGAGGACTCCGGTACCCTGACCAAGGCTGTGCGCCGGAAGCCCTATTCGGTCGTCCTTCTGGACGAGATCGAGAAGGCCCATCCGGACGTCTTCAACATCCTGCTCCAGGTGCTGGACGAGGGGCACCTGACCGACAACTACGGCCGGGTGATCGACTTCAAGAACACGGTCGTGATCATGACGTCGAACGTGGGCGCCCGGGACATCATGTCCGGCAAGTCCCTCGGCTTCCACACGGCCGATACCAAGTCGAACTTCGAGAAGATGCAGGAGCGGATCAAGGACGAGATGCAGAAGGTGTTCAACCCGGAGTTCCTGAACCGGTTGGACGACGTCATCGTTTTCCACCCGCTCTCGAGGGAGCACATCGCGCAAATCGTCACGATCCTGCTCAAGGAGGTACAGCGCCGCCTGGGCGACGAGGTCAAGCTCACGCAGGGCGCCATCGACTTCCTGGTGCAGAAGGGCTACGACGAGAACTATGGCGCCCGGCCGCTCAAGCGGGCGATCCAGAAGTTCGTTGAGGATCCGCTCAGCGAGAAGATCCTGCTGGGCGAGTTCGGCCGGGGCGATGAGATCGAGGTGGACGTCGCACCCGACGGCGAGCGGCTGGTGTTCCGGGCGTTGACCGGAACCAAGGCCTGACGTCGCCGGCGCCGGCCCCCGCCCGGGGGCCGGCGCGCCCACCTCCCACCTCGTGCTGATGCAGCGCTTCCGCCTGTACCGCGCCGCCGTCGCTCTCCTGCTGGGGGGCCCGGCGGCGCTCGCTGCCCAGGAGCCGCAGGGCGAGCCCGTGTCTCCGCCGATCGTCGACAGCATCGCCGTCGAGGGCAACGCCCGCCTCACCCCGTCCCAGATCATCGGCACCGCCGGCCTCGTCGTCCGCCAGCCGGTGAACTACCGCGACATCCAGCGCGCCATCACCAACCTCTTCCGTACCGGGCAGTTCGACGACGTGCTGGTGGAGCAGCGGACCGTGGGCGACAAGCTGATGCTGGCGCTCAAGGTGAAGGAGCGCCCGGTGCTGGAGCGCTGGGCCGTGCGCGGCGTGGATCGGCTCTCGGAGGGATCGGTGAAGGGCCGGGTCAAGCTGGTCGAGGGCCGGCCGCTGGACCGGAACGCGGTGGAGCAGTCCCGCGCCTCCATCGATTCGCTGTACAAGCACGCGGGCTACTACGCCGCGCAGATCAAGACGCTCGAGCTGGCCCAGGACACGGGACGCGTCCGGATCGTGTTCGACGTGAAAGAGGGCAGCCGGGTCTCCATCAGCCAGGTCAACGTCGAGGGCAATCGTCTGTTCTCCGACAAGACCGTGGTCCATCACATGTCCACCAGGCCCGAGGGCTTCTGGTGGTTCCAGAAGGGCGAGTACGACGAGGACAAGCTGGAGCAGGACGTGCGGGAGAAGCTCCCGGCCTGGTACGCCGACCACGGCTTCATGGACTTCCAGGTCACCGACGACTCCCTCGCGGCCGACAGCACCGAGGGCAAGGCGACCCTGCACCTCAAGGTCGACGAGGGCCAGCAGTATTCGGTCGGCACGTTCGACCTCGGGGGAAACCGGCGGTTCTCGAGCGAAGAGCTCATGGCCTTCTACCCGTTCGGGCCCCTGGACCGGAACGGCGCCGCCCTCGGCCGCCAATCGTTCAACCGCTCACAGTGGGAGGCGGCCACCGAGAAGGTGGGAAACCTCTACGCCAACAACGGCTACATCTACGCGCAGGTGGTGCCGGAGGAGACCCGTCGCACCGCGCGGGATGGAAGACCCGTGGTCGACCTCGGCTGGACCATCCGCGAGGGCTCGCCCGCGACGATCAACAAGATCGAGATCGTGGGAAACGACGTGACCCACGAGCGGGTGATCCGCGAGGCGATCGTGATGCTGCCCGGGGACCTCTTCAGCCGGGACCGGCTCATCCGCTCGTACCAGAACGTCTCCAACCTCAACTTCTTCCAGCAGCCCCTCCCGGCGCCCGACGTCCGGCCGTCCGAGAACGGGGTCGACGTGGACATCGTCTTCCGGGTGGAGGAGAAGCGCACCGGGAACATCAACTTCGGCGCGTCGCTGGGGCAGGGCACCGGCATCGGCGGTTTCCTCGGGCTGGAGGAGCCGAACCTCTTCGGGCGGGGCAAGCGGGGCCAGCTCCAGTGGCAGTTCGGGAAGAACATCAATGACTTCACGGTGAGCTACACCGACCCCAACATCCGCGAGAGCCGGATCTCTGGCACCGTGTCCCTCTTCGACAGCCGCGCCCGGTACACCGTCGGCGACCTCGGCCGGCGGAAGCAGACCGGCGGCGCGCTGCGGCTGGGGTTCCCGTTCTTCGGGTCCCGCTACACCCGCCTGTTCACCTCGTACTCCTATCAGCGGATCACCTACAGCGAGGGCTCCGAAGACCTCCGGGATCGGTACAGCTGCACCAGCTGCGTCCGCTCGACCCTCGGGTCCACCGTGCTCCGGGACACCCGCTTCGGCCTCCCCTTCGCCACCGGGGGCTCCCTCATGCAGGTGAACGGGGAGCTCAACGGCGGAGTCCTGGGGGGGACAGGCCATTATCAGAAAGTGGACTTGGAGGGGCGCTGGTACGCCCCGCTGGGCACCATGGGCGGGGGAGGGGAGTTCGGGGGCGGGGTACAGTTCGTGCTTGGACTGACCGCCAAGTCCGGGTTCATCTTCGGGGACGCCGGCCCGTTCTTCACGGAGCTGTATTCGCTGGGCGGGGTGCAGTTCGGCATCCCGCTCCGCGGCTACGACGAGTTCTCGATCACGCCCGACGGGTTCGACCCGCAGGCGAGCAGCAACCAGGCGAGCCCGGACGCCTTCGGGGAATCGTTCGCCGCGTTCACGGTGGAGGCTGGTGCCCGCATCAGCCAGTCGATCTACGTCAACACGTTCTTCGATGCCGGGAACGTCTACCGTTCGGCCCGACAGTGGGACCCCACCCGACTCTTCCGGGGCGCAGGCTTCGGGGCGGCCGTGATCTCGCCGCTGGGGCCGATCGGGGTGGATCTCGGCTATGGGTTCGACCGGGTGGACGGCCGCGGCCGCCCGGACCCCGGATGGCAACTGCACTTCAAACTGGGCAATTTCTTCTAGTGTGTCGACCTTTCATCGGGAGCCAAGCATGAAGCAGTTCGTCGTCGTGGGAGCCTGGGTCGCAGCCTTCACGCTGCTGGGGAGCGGTGCCGCCGCCGCGCAGCAGGGGGGTGGGGGCGGGGGCGGAAGCAAGGTCGCCTACGTCAACACGCAGGCCATCCTCAAGGCGACACCCGGATACGCCACGGCCGAGTCCACGTTCACCCGCGAGGTCGAGACCTACCGGGCGGAGGTCCAGAAGCTCCAGGCCAGCCTCGATTCCGCGGCATCGGACTTCGAGCAGAAGTCGGTCATGCTGAGCCCGACCCAGCGCGAGGCCAAGCGAAAGGAGCTCACCGGGCAGCAGCAGAAGCTGGAGCAGCGGACCCAGGAGCTGCAGCGGAAGGCCGCGAGCCGGGAGCGTGAGCTGTTGGAGCCGATCCAGAGCAAGGTCAACAGCGTGATCGAAGGGGTGCGCGCCGCGGGCAACTACGCCTTCATCTTCGACGTCAGCGCGCCCAACAGCGGGATCGTCACGGCCGACAAGTCGCTGGATCTGACCCAGCGAGTCATTCAACAGCTCAAGTCCGGCAGCTGATCGCGTGACTTCCGCAGGGCTCACCGCGCAGGCGGTCGCCGACCTCGTCGGTGGCCGCCTGCTTGGCGATGGGGGGGCGGTGGTCTCCACGGTCGGGCCCATCGATCGCGCCGGGCCGGGGGCGCTCACCATGGCGGCGTCGCCCCGCTACGCCGCCGCGCTCGCCGGCTCGACCGCGTCGGCGGTGCTGGTGCCGCCCGCGCTGGCCGATGCGGCCGCCGGTCCTGCCGCACGGGTGGTTGTCCCCGACCCGTACGGGGCGATGATCCGGATCATCCGCCGATTGTTTCCGCCCACTGAGCTGCCTCCCGGCGTGGATCCCACCGCGCGCATCGGCCCGGGTACCCTGCTTGGCGCCGACGTGACGATCGGCCCCCAGGCGCTGATTGGCCGGGGGGTGACGCTCGGCGACCGGTGCCGGCTGGGACCCGGCGTGGTGCTGGGCGACGGCGTCGTAGTCGGCGAGGACACTCGGATGGACGCCCGGGTCGTCTGCTATGCCGGGGCCCGCATCGGCCGGCGGGTGGTGCTCAAGGCGGGGGCGGTGATCGGAGGCGACGGTTTCGGGTATCTTTCCCGCGCCGGCGCCCACGAGCGCATTCCCCACGTGGGCGCGTGCATCATCGGCGACGACGTGGAGATCGGCTCCAACTCCTGCGTGGACCGCGGGAGCCTGGACGACACGATCATCGGGCCGGGAACCAAACTCGACAACCTGGTCCATGTCGGCCACAACGCCCGAATCGGCGAGCGCTGTCTGCTGATGGCGGGTGTCGGCATCGCGGGGAGCACACGGCTGGGCAACGACGTGATCCTCGCGGGTCATGTGGGCGTGACGGACCATCTCACGATCGGAGACCGGGTGCAGGTTGCGGCCAAGAGCGGCGTGATCAGCAATGTGCCGGCGGACTCGGTGCTGAGCGGGAATCCGGCGCGCCCGAACCGCCAGGTACTGCGCGCGCAGGCTGCGCTCTACCGCCTGGCGCCACTGGTGGGAGAGCTCGAGCGGTTGGCCTCGGAGAAACGACGGGATGCCTAGGCGCACGCTGGCGAGAGACGCCACGATCGAGGGGGTCGGGCTCCACACCGGCGCGCGGGTGACCGCCCGCTGCGTGGCCGCAGAGCCGGGCCGCGGCATCGTGTTCCGCCGGGTGGACCTCCCGGGCGCGCCGGAGGTGCCGGCGAGGCTCTCGCACGTGCGCTCGACCGAGCGGCGCACCTCGCTGGGCGAGGCGCCGGGTACCGTGGATACGGTGGAGCACCTGCTCGCCGCCGCGGCCGCGCTCCAGCTCGACGACCTGGTGGTCGAGCTCGACGGGCCCGAGCCGCCGATCGGCGACGGCTCATTCCAGCCCTATCTCGCTGCGCTGAAGACGGCGGGGATCGCCGACCAGCCCGGCGATCCCGTGGTCTACCGAGTGACCGCGCCCTTCCAGCTCACCGAGGGCGATTCGACCTACGTGGTGGCGCCGTCGCCCCGGCTCCGGCTCACGACCACCATCGAGTGGCCGCACCCGCTCATCGGGCGCCAGTCCGGCAGCTACGACATCACTCCCGACGCGTTCGCGCGGGACCTGGCGCCGGCCCGCACCTTCGGCTTCGTACGGGAGGCCGAGGCGCTCAGGGCCCGGGGGCTGGCGCAGGGTGCCGACCTGGAGTCGACCCTGATACTCTCCGACGACGGTCTGGTCGGGGGGGAGCTCCGCTGGCCCGACGAGTTCGTGCGCCACAAGGCGGGCGATATCCTGGGCGACTTGGCGCTGGTCGGCGGCCGGGTCGAGGCGCACGTGGTCGCGAGCAAGCCGAGCCACCAGGGCAACATCGCGCTGGCCCGATGGCTCCGCCGGACCGGGCAGCGCGTCGGAGGCGTCGCGATGGACATCGGCAGGATCCTGGACGTCATCCCGCACCGCTATCCCTTCCTCCTGGTGGACCGCATCATCGAGGTGGAAGGGACCAACCGGATCGTGGGGATCAAGAACGTCACGATCAACGAGCCGTTCTTCCAGGGTCACTTCCCGGGTCACCCGATAATGCCCGGGGTGCTGATCATCGAGGCGATGGCGCAGGTCGGCGGCATGCTGCTGCTCGGTACGATCGAGGATCCCGACCAGAAGGTCGTGTACTTCATGTCGCTGGACAACGTGAAGTTCCGGCGGCCGGTGCTCCCGGGTGACCAGCTCCGCTGTGAGCTGGTGATGCTGCAGAACCGCGGCCGCACCTGCCGGATGAAGGGCGTGGCGTACGTCGACGGGAACGTGGTGGCGGAGGCGGAGATGATGGCGCGCGTGGTGGATCGGTGACCACCGTCATCCACCCCACGGCGATCGTGGACCCGTCCGCCCAGCTGGGGCACGGGGTCGAGATCGGCCCGTGGGTGCTGATAGGCCCCCGCGTCTCCGTGGGCGACCGCTGCGTGATCGGGCCCCGCGTGCGGCTGCAGCAGAACGTGAAGCTGGCGGCGGACGTCAGCGTCGGCGACGGGAGCATCATCGGGGGCGATCCCCAGGACCTGAAGTACCAGGGAGAGGAGACCTGGGTCGACATCGGCGAGGGCACCATTATCCGCGAGTACAGCACCATCAACCGTGGGACGTCGGCGACCTACCGCACCGTGGTGGGCGCCCGCTGTTTCATCATGACGTACGTCCACCTCGCCCACGACTGCCACGTCGGTGACCACGTCACCATCGCCAACGGCACCCAGTGCGCGGGCCACGTCACCATCCACGACCGCGCCGTGCTCAGCGGCCTCAACGCCATTCACCAGTTCGTCACCATCGGCACCTACGCCTTCGTGGGCGGAGGGTCCCGGGTCAACCAGGACATCCCACCCTACGTGAAGGCGGTCGGCAACCCGATGGAACTGTACGGCCTCAACTCCATCGGCCTCCAGCGCGCCGGGTTCTCGGGCGAGACCATCGCCGCGCTCAAGCGCGCGTACCGGCTCTTCTTCAACTCCGATCTCAATCTCTCGCAGGCCCTGGAGCGGGCGCGGAGCGATCTGCCGCCGCTGCCCGAGGTCGAGCGCTTCCTCGATTTCGTGGAATCCTCGGAGCGAGGCGTGCCGGCGTGACCCGCCCGCTGCGCGTCGGGGTGATCGGCGTGGGTGCCCTCGGCCGCCATCATGCTCGGCACCTGGCCCAGCTCGACGGCGCGCGCCTGGTGGCCGTCACCGACATCGACGAGGGACGGGCGCGGTCGGTGGCGGAGCAGCTGGGCACCGAGTCCTGCCCGCTGGACGCGCTCCTGGGCCGGGTCGACGCGGTGACGGTCGCGGTTCCGACGCCGGCTCATGCCGAAGTCGGACTGTGCGCGCTGGAGCGCGGCATCCCGGTGCTGATGGAGAAGCCGCTCGCCGCCACGCTGGAGGAGGCGGACCAGCTGGTCGAGGCCGCGGCGACGAACGGGGTGCAGCTGCAGGTCGGGCACATCGAGCGCTACAACCGGGCCATTCGCGCCGCGGAGCCCTATCTCGACGGCCCCCGCTACATCGAGAGCCTGCGGCTGGCGCCGTTCCAGCCCCGGGGCACGGACGTGGCCGTGGTGCTGGATCTCATGATCCACGATCTCGACCTGGTCCTCCACCTCACCGGCGGCGCCGAGGCCACCGAGGTCCGGGCCTCGGGCATCTCGGTACTCTCGTCCCACCTGGATCTCGTGAATGCGCGGGTCGAGTTCGCCAACGGGGCGGTGGCCAGCGCCACCGCCTCTCGCGTCTCGCGGGAGCGGGTGCGACGGCTGCGACTGTTCCAGCCCAACGGCTACTTCTCCCTCGACCTCGCGACCGGCGGCGGCGAGTTCATGCAGCTGCGGGGCGACTGGCGGCCGGGCACCGGCTCCCAGCTCTCCGACGTGGTGGAGCGGGTAATGCTCGAGGCTCCCGAGGCCGACGCGCTCGCGTTGGAGCTGCAGAGCTTCGTGCACGCGGTGCAGGGCGACCGGGAGGTCGTGGTCGGCGGCGTGGAAGGCCGGGCCGCCCTCGCCCTCGCCCTCCGGGTGGCGGACGTGGTCAAGTCCACGCCGCTGGCCGCACCCGCGGCAGGATGATCACCCGAGCCGGTCCTCGCATCTTCGTCTCCGCGGGCGAGCCATCGGGCGACCTTCACGGGGCCGGTGTCGTGCGCGCCCTGCGCGAGCGCTACCCCGACGCGTCGATCGAGGCGCTCGGCGGCCCCCGCATGGCGCAGGCGGGCGCCACTCTCCGGTACGACATGGAGGGACTCGCGGCGTTCGGCTTCGTCGAGATCGTGACCAAGCTGGGCGCGCACCTTCGGCTGCTGCGCGCGCTGCGCCAGGATCTCCGCGCCGGCCGATATGATCTGGTCATCCTGATCGACTATCCCGGGTTCCATCTCCGGGTGGCGGAGGCCGCGCGGGCCGCGGGCACCAAGGTGCTGTACTACATCGCGCCCCAGCTCTGGGCCTGGCGCCCGGAGCGCGCGCGACGCCTCGCGGCCGCGGTGGACCGCCTCGCGGTCGTGCTGCCCTTCGAGCAGCCCTTCTTCAGCGGACTCGGGCTCCGAAGCGAATACGTGGGCCATCCGCTGGTGGACCGCGCGCCGGTGCCCACCCGCGCCGTGGCACGCGAGAGTCTGGGCATCCCACCGGGAAGCAGGGTCCTCGGCCTGTTTCCGGGGAGCAGGGCGCAGGAGATCCGGCGACTCTGGGCGCCGTTTCGCGCCGCCGCCGCGCGCCTGCAGGCGGAAGGCCGCTGCGACCGGGTGCTCGTCGCGGGAACGGAATGGGGCCAGTATCCGGAGCCGGGGCCGGCCGAGATCGTGCGCGGCGATCCCGCCCGTCTCCTGGCCGCTGCGGACGCGGCGCTGGTGAAGTCGGGCACGACGACGCTGGAGGCGGCGCTCTCTGGCACGCCGATGGTAGTCGCCTACAAGGTCCACCCGCTCACGTACCAGTTGGCCCAACGGGTGCGGACCGTGCCGTGGGTGAGCCTGGTGAACCTGGTGGTGGGCTCGGAAGTCGTACCCGAGCTGCTGCAGGACCAGGCGGAGGCGGAGCCCTTGGCGGCCGCGCTTCGCCCGCTCCTGGATCCGGACGATCCCCGCACCCGCGCCCAGCACGAGGGCCTGGCCGTGGTGCGGAGGCGGCTGGGAGAGTCGGGCGCCAGCACGCGGGTGGCGGCGCTCGCCGAGGAGCTGCTGGGCGCGTGAAGCTCAGGATCCCGCCGTCGGCCGCCCGGGCCGTCGCGCCCCCCGCCATGCGGCTGATCGCCGGCTCCTGGCGCATCAGCACGCAGCACGAGGAGCGTTGGCGGCTGCTCTACGAGGCCCGGCGGCCCATCGTGTACCTCCTCTGGCACGAGGTGCTGCTGCCGCTGCTGTGGCATCACCGGCGTCAGGGCGTCGTCATAGTAGTGAGCGAGAACCGGGACGGGCAGTATCTCTCCGACTTCGCCCGCGTCCTCGGCTACCGGTCCGTGCGAGGCTCCAGCTCGAGGGGGGCGGCCCGCGCGCTGCTCGGCGCGGTGCGGGAGCTGCAGTCCGGATACTCCGTCGCGTTCACGCCGGACGGACCCCGGGGTCCCCGCCGCGAGCTCAAGCCCGGAGTGGTGGCCGCGGCGCAGCGCGGCGGCGGGGTCATCGTGCCGGTTCACGCCCGGGCCGACCGTGCCTGGCGGCTAGATTCGTGGGACCGGTTTCTCATCCCCAAGCCGGGCGCCAGGGTGACCGTCAGCTACGGGAGACCGTTCGAGGTGAGTCCCGGCGACGAGGGACTGGCGGTGGGGCTGACGGAGGCTGGCGTGAGGCTGGCGGAGATCGCGGAGGCGTGTGGATGAGGCGACGGGGCGATTCCCACCGGGTCATGCGCTGGCTGTGGACCAGCGGGCGTCCGGACGCGCGGCTCGCACGGCTGGCTCTGCTGCCAGCGTCGGGCCTCTGGCGCGGTGCCATGGCAGTGAGAGGTCTCGCCTATCGCCGCGGCTGGTTCCAGGTGCACGATCTGCCGCTGCCCAGCGTGGCCGTCGGCAACCTCACGGTCGGCGGCTCGGGCAAGACTCCCATCGCCATCTGGATCGCGCGCCACTATGCGGCAGCGGGGCTGGTGCCCGGGGTGCTGCTGCGCGGCTACGGCCGGGACGAGACCCTGGTACACCGGCACGCCGTGCCCGAGGCGGTCGTGATCGCCGACCCCGACCGCGCAGCCGGGGCCGAGCGCGCACTGGCCAACGGCGCGCAGGTGCTCGTGCTGGACGATGCCTACCAACGGCTCGACGTGCGTCGCGACCTCAACATCCTGGTGATCAGCGCGGAGACCACGCGGGCGGTGCGGTGGCCGCTCCCGGCCGGCCCGTGGCGGGAGAGCTGGGCGGCGCTCGAGCGGGCGGACGCGGTGATCGTCACCCGCAAGCGGGCCACCCTGGAGGCGGCCGAGGCGCTCGCCGGGGAGATGCGGCAGCGGGTGCCCGGTCCGGTGGCGATCGCCTACCTCGGCCTCCATTCGCTGGCGGGCCTGGTGAGCGGCCGGAAGTCATCCGCCGCGGTGCTGGAGGGAAAGCGGGTCGTTGCCGCGAGCGGGATCGCGGACCCGGACGCGTTCGTGGCCCAGGTGAAGGCCACGGGCGCGGCGGTGCAGGTCGCCACCTGGAAGGATCACCACGACTACCGTGACGAAGATGTCGCCTGGCTGGCCCACGCCGCCCGCCGGGCGGACCACGTCGTGATCACCGAAAAGGACGCGGTCAAGCTGCGCGATCGCTGGCCGGCGGCGGTGCCCGAGCCGCTGGTTGCCGTACTCGACCTGCAGTGGGAGGACGGTGGCGATCGCATCGCCGCCGCGCTGGACGCCGTCGTCACGCCTGTGGAACGGCTGTAACACCACCCAGGAGCCAACCCGGACTTCGCCTCTATGACCACTGTCTCACGCCCGAGCCAAGACGTCATCCGTCCCGACAAGGACAGCGCCCTGCTGGCCGAGGGGAATCCGTTCGAGGCCATGATGTCGCGGTTCGACTACGCGGCCCAGCGGCTCAGCCTCGATCCGGGGCTCTACAAGGTGCTGCGCACGCCCGAGAAGCAGATCATCGTCTCGGTGCCGGTCGTCCGCGACAACGGCGACGTGGACGTGTACACCGGGTACCGCGTCCTCTACAACACCTCGCGCGGGCCGGCCAAGGGCGGCATCCGCTTCGACACCGCGGTGACGCTGGACGAGGTGAAGGCGCTGGCCGCCTGGATGACCTGGAAGTGCGCGGTCGTGAACATCCCCTTCGGCGGCGCCAAGGGCGGGGTCTCGTGCGATCCCTTCCAGCTCTCCAACGGCGAGCTGGAGCGGATCACCCGCCGCTACACCGCCGCGATCATCGAGACCCTGGGCCCCGACTCCGACGTGCCCGCCCCCGACGTCAACACCAACGAGCGGGTGATGGCGTGGATCATGGACACCTACTCCATGCACAAGCGGCACACGGTCACCGCGGTCGTGACCGGCAAGCCGGTGGAGATGGGCGGCTCGCTCGGCCGGCGGGAGGCGACAGGGCGCGGCTGCATGCTGGTGACGCGGGAGGCGCTCAAGCGTCTGCGCATGCCGATCGAGGGGACCCGCGTGGTGGTCCAGGGGTTCGGCAACGTGGGCTCGGTGGCGGCGCAGCTGATGGAGAACCTCGGGATGCGGGTCCTGGCCGTGAGCGACAAGTCGGGCGGGATCTACAATCCCGAGGGCCTCAAGATTCGCGACGTCCTCCAGCACACCCGCCAGCGCCGCTTCCTCAGCGACTACAAGGAAGCCGACCACATCTCCAACGACGATCTCCTCACCCTGGACTGCGAGGTCCTGGTCCCGGCCGCGATGGAGAACGTCATCACCAGTCACAACGCCGCCGCGATCAAGGCGCGGATCATCTGCGAGGGCGCCAACGGACCCACCACCGCGAACGCCGACAAGATCCTGGAGCAGAACGGGGTCTTCGTAATCCCCGACATCCTGGCGAACGCCGGCGGCGTGACCGTGAGCTACTTCGAGTGGGTGCAGGACCGCGGTGGCTACTTCTGGGACGAGGACACGGTCAACCAGCGGCTCGAGCGGATCATGGTGGAGTCGTTCGACCAGGTGGCGGGCATGGCGGGACGCCACGGCATCAACCTCCGGATCGGCGCCTACATGCTGGCGATCGAGCGGGTCGCCGCGGTGCACCGCCTGCGTGGGATGTACGCCTAGTGGCCCTGCTCGTCCTCGCCGTCGGCCGCCTGCGGGCCGCCTACCGCGATGCTTGCGACGACTACCTCCGGCGGCTCGCGCGCTACGCGCGGGTGGAGGAGGCGGAGGTGCGCGAGGCGAGCCGGGCGCCGACGGTCGAGGCCCAGCGCGAGGAGGAGGCGGAGCGGCTCCGGGCCCGCCTCCCGGGCGGTGGCACCGTGGTCGCGCTGGCGCGGGACGGGTCGCCCTGGACCAGCGAGGAACTCGCGCGGCGAATGGACGGTTGGAGAGTGGCGGCACGTCCGCTCGCCTTCGTGCTGGGCGGGTCTCGCGGGCTCTCTGGAAGCTTTCTCGCCTCGGCGACCGTACGGTGGAGCCTCGGCCCGCTCACGCTGCCGCACGAGCTGGCCCGGGTCGTCGTGGTGGAGCAGCTGTACCGCGCGTTCACGATTATTGGCGGACATCCGTATCATAAGAGATGAGCTATCCGCTATCCGCTATCCGCTATC
>JBKPGZ010000272.1:0-9931 GCA_046729675.1 Gemmatimonadota bacterium
CGGGCCGACCGCTTCCCCACCGCAGCCGCGTTCGCCGTTGGGCTGGCCGCGTCCCGCGAGACGGCGGTATCGTCGCCCGCGACGCCGCCGTCCCGCGGCCGCCGGCGGACCGGTGCGCTCGCGGCCGCGGGGCTCGCCCTCGTTCTCGCCCTGATCGGCTACCTCCGGTGGCCGCAACCGGCCGTGGCGCTCGATCCGAACCTCGTCGCGGTGGTCCCGTTCCGCGTGGCCGGCGCGGCGCCGGAGCTGGGCTACCTGCACGAGGGCATGATCGACCTGGTGGCCGCCCGGCTCACCGGCGAGGGCGGGGCGCGGGCGGCGGACCCGCGTGCGGTCATGGCCGCCTGGCGGCAGGCCGCGAAGTCCGAGGCTGACGATCTTCCCGAGCGCGCCGCGCTCGGACTGGCCCGCGGACTCGGCGCCGGCCAGCTCCTGCTGGGCGGCGTCGTGGGCACTCCTGGCCACGTGGCGCTCAACGCGTCGCTGCTCCCGGTCGGCGGGGGGAACGCCCGGGCCGAAGCGACAGTCGAGGGCGCGACGGACAGCCTGCCGCAGCTGGTGGACCGGCTGATCGCGCAGCTCATCACCGAGGGAGCCGGAGCCTCGAACGGACTCGACGGCCTGGTGAACACGCCGCTCCCTGCCCTGCGGCTCTACCTCGAGGGCCAGGCGGCGCAGCGCCGCGCCGAGTATGCCGACGCCGTCCGCCGGTACGGGCAGGCTTTGGATCTCGACTCGACCTTCGCGCTGGCGGGCATGGCTCTCGCGAGCGCCGCCGGGTGGACCGTCGCCCCGGGCGCGGCCCGGCGCGGACTCGAGCGCGCCTGGGCCAGCCGCGGCCGGCTGAGTCCGCGCGACAAGGCCCTGGTGATCGCCGAAGTGGGCCCGGCGTATCCGGCCACCTCCACCAGCCTGCAGTACCTCGATGCCTGGGAGCGGGCGGTGGACCTCGCCACCGACCAGCCCGACCGGTGGTACGAGCTGGGCGACGTGTACTTCCACGAGGGACCTTTCCTGGGGATCGAGGCGACCCGGCGGCGGGCCGCGGAGGCCTTTCGCCGGTCGGTGGCACTGGACTCGAACACGGCGGCGCTGGGGCACCTGCTCGAGGTCGGGGTGCTGGACGGCGACACCGCGGCCGTCCGCCACCTCGGCGCCCTCTATCTGGCCCGCGACACGAGCGGCGAGCTGCTGGGCTTCTACCGCTGGCGCATCGCCGAGGGGCTGGGCGACGACAGCGCGCTGACCGCGCTCCGCGCGGAGTACCGGCGGATGCCGCTGCAGAGCCTGTGGCGGATCATGAACCACCCGGTGCTCGACGGACGGCGGCTGGAGGACGCGGACTCGGCGGCCGCCGCCATCCGCGCGGTCGCCGGGCGCAGCTCCGACTGGCAGCGCAGCAAGACCTACCTGCACGCCTTCGAGGTGAACCGCGGGCGCCCCGCGAAGGCGCTGGCGGATACGGCGGGCTCGGACGAAACCGAGTACGGGCCGCACGCGGCGCTGTATCAGCGCGTCCTCGATGCCCTGTACGGCAACGGCGACAGCGTGAGCGCCGCGCAGGCGGTGCGGGCGCTGGCGGGGCGAGAGAGCGACGAGCACTCGGTCGCGCAGACCGATCTCTGCGTGGTGACGCTCTGGCGGCTCAGTCACGGCGAGGGCGAGGGCGCGGCCCCGGTCATCTCGCGGCTCCGGCGGCGCGCGCCCGGCGACTCGCCACAGACGGTCACGACCAGCACCATCTGCGCAACGCTGCTCGAGGCGAAACTGGCGGGCTCGGGGCCGGCGGTGGATCGTCTGGACGCGCTGATCCGAAGCGGCCCCGGAGGACAGCGCAACGGGCCGCCGGTGGCGTTCACGCTGAGCCCGGCCTACGTGCGCTCCACCATCGGGATCAGTCCCTGCGGCTTCGAGGACTTCGTGAACCTGGAGGTGGCCCGCCTGCGCGAGCGGCAGGGCGACCTGCGGGCGGCACTGGCGGCGGTCCGGCGCCGGCCGTATGCCTACCATCTCACCGATTACCTGGCGGCGCACCTGCGAGCGGAGGGACGCCTGGCCGCGCTCACGGGAGACAGCGCGGGAGCGGTGCGGGCGTACCGGCACTACCTAGCGCTGCGGTCGGATGCGGAGCCGTCGGTGCGGCCGTCGGTCGATTCGGTGCAAGCGGAGCTGGCGAAGCTGGTGGGAAACCAATGACACCGCACGGGGCTACCGGCATGCTTCGGAGACAGGTTGTAGCGGCCCTCATCCTCGCGTCGGCGGCGAGCTCCTGTGGCTCGGAGCCGACGGCTGATCCCACCCTGGACGATCTCCAGGGCGAGTGGAGCATGTCATGGACGGAAGCCGGTGACGGGGTGTCCTGCGCGTGGACCGACGTGAGCCTGTCGCTTCCCGATTCGGCGAAGGGGCTGGCGGCGCGGTGGGGTGGAGGTCACGGCTCCTGCGAGGGGCTGGTGGACAGCGACAACCTCGTACTGGTGGAGTTCGTTGTGGACAGTCTGTCGGTAGAGAACGGGCACATCGTCTTCGTTCCTCGAGGGAGCACCTACCGATTCGAGGGGCGGGTGACGGCGGAGGACATGAGTGGAACCATGTCGGCCAATCCGTTCTATCCGGACGCCGGCACCCAGGTGATGACCATGGGCAGGTGGCAGGCCGTGCGAGCGGTGAGCCCATAGCCGATGTCCCTGCGCCGCGTCGTCAAGTCACTGCTGGTGATCTCCCTGTCACCGCTGCCGGCCGCGGGACAGGAGGCCGGTGCGTCGCCACCGGTCTCCCCGCGCGTGGCCTCGCTGACGGCCGGCGTGGGGAATGTGATGGGCTGGTTGGGCCTGCACGGCGAAGGATACTTCGCCCGGGAGCGGCTCTCGGGATTCGTGGGATTGGGATACACGCCGAGCGTGGACGAGGGCGACCCGTCCGGACCGACGTTCGCCGTCGGGCTTCGCGGATTCACCAGCGGGATCAAGCACCGGGGCTTCCTCGCGCTCTCCCTGTCGCAGCTGGCGATCGAGACCGACCCGGTGGAGAATCCGCGCCGGTTCTACGGACCCGGCCTGGAGGCCGGCTATCAGTATGTGGCGCGAGGTGGGTTCACCTTCATGGCGTCCCTGGGGCTTGGCTGGGCGCCCGGCATTCCCGAAGGCGAGAAGGAAGTCGGTGAGGTGCTCGCTCTTGGGCTGGGCTACACCTGGCGGGGCACGCGAAACAGGGAGGTGTTTCCATGAGCGGCTTCTACGAACCCCCGCCGATTTCCGGGTCACCGTTCCGCAGGCGACTCTTCCATCCCCGGTGGGACATCATCGAGTCCGCGCTCGGCCGCCCGGTGCCGGGCGTGCTGCGGGATCTCTATGCCGCCCCGGAGACCCTGCTGCACAGCCATTTCTACTGTACCTCGCCGGACGGCACCCGGCGGGCGTGGGTGGACCTCTTTCTCCCGCTGGACGACGAGGCGCTCCGACCGTACGGGCGTACGCTGCCGCCGGGAGCGGTCGCCTTCGCGGACGACGAGCACGGCGACCCGTATTTCTTCATCCCGGACGGCTCGGCGTACGGCGACGGGCCGGTCTTCGTGTTGGGCCCGTCGCATGGGGCGACCGGCGTGGATCGGGTAGCGGACTCACTCGCGGAGATGCTGAGGTGGCCCCGGGCGCACAGTCACTGAGCGCGGCCGGTGCTCGATGGCCGGAGCCGGAGCAATGACCATGGTGAAGCTCACCTACTGCATCTGCCGCAAGCCGGGGCTCAGCCGGGAGGAGTTCAAGCGCTACTGGGCCGACGTGCACGGGCCCATCGGGGCGCGCATCCCCGGGCTCCGCCGCCTGGTCCAGAGCTACGCGATGGCCGTGCCGGGGGGTGCCCGCGCGCCCGATTTCGACGGCATGGCCGAGCTGTGGTTCGATGACCTGGAGGCGATCCTGCGCGCGCGGCAATCGGCCGAATGGTCGGCGGCCACGGCCGATGAGGCCAACTTCGTGGATCCTTCCCGGACTGCCTACTTCATCAGCGAGGAGCGGCGGATTCTCTAAGGCTCGAGCCTATGGAGTCGGAGGCTTGACGGGCTTGACCCACTGCTGTCTCGGGATGCCGGAATCGACCGAGATCCGCCAGTTGAAGTTGAGCCCGCGGCCGGTACCGGAGTTGGCGTCGCCCGCGTTGGGCGCGAGCTCGAGGATGTTGACGTATTCCCCGGTGATCCGGTGAATCATCTCCTGCTGTTCCTTGGTCAACGGGAGCTGAATCGGCTGCTCAGGGCCGCTCTCAGGGTTGCTCATAGGCGATCTCCACCAGCTTGGCGTGATTCCGAGGGATCGCGCTAAGCTGAGTCTCGGCGCGCGGGCCGGCAATGGGCGGACCACGGTGTGACCGAGCTGTTACACGCTACGGACCCAGGAGGCTTCTCCATGCGAGCGCCGACGCCGGCGAGGATGACGCTAGGTACCGCTCTGCTGGTGGCCCTTGCGGGCTGTCAGTCCACGGCTCGGCAGAGTGGGATCGAAGCGGCCGTTGACTCCGCCGCCATAGCGAAGGCGCACGAGCAGTGGATCCGCGCATTCCAACAGCACGACCCGGCGCTCATCGAGCCCCTGCTCGCCGATGAGCTGGTCTACCATGGGGTGGAGCCCTTTACGAAGCAGCACCTGATGGAGCATGTGAGAGACACCTCGTTCGCACTGACGAGTGTGTCGCAGTCCGAATTGCGGGTGAGGGTACTCGGCTCGGCGCACGATGTGGTAGTGGCAACCGGCTCAGTCAACGCCAAGGGACGGCGGGAGGGGGAGGCGTTCAACCTGCAGAATCGCTACACGGAGGTGTGGGTGAAGCGCGGGGGCCGCTGGCAGTGCATCGCGGGCCAGGAAGCGACCTGGCCGGTGCGGCCGCACCCTGATCAGTCGTCGGGATCCTGACGCAGGACCTCGGCCACGAGCCGAGTGAGCGATACCGAGCTCCAGAGGAGCGGGATGAGCGACAGGACCAGTACCGCAACGATCGCCCCGGCCATCCAGGCCGGTTCGGGGAAGGCCTGCAGCGCGAGCGTGCCGAGGACGAGGGTGGCGATGCCGAGCACGCGGCTCTCCCGCCAAGGCCGCTCGCCGGCGATCCGGGGCCGGAGCGCGCGATGGGTGTCGTACAGGAGGAGGAAGGCAGCGACGCCGCAGCCGGGTGTCACCAGCCAGCGAAAGCTCTCGACGGTCATGCCGATTGGTTGAAATGGACGATCCGGTCCCGGCCGGAAGGCCGGGCGGGGCGAGGAATCTAGCCTCTCGCCCCGGTTCGTGCAGACCTCCCCGCCGGCCGCTCAGAGATAGGACAGCCACCAGGCCCGGCTCCGGGCCTTCACCTCGGCGTAGCGCCGGCAGAGCGGGTAGAGCACCGCTACCACGCCGAGCCAGATGCTGTAGACCACGGGCAGGCCGAAGCCATAGTCCTCCGGCAGCCGCAGGGATACGGTCCGGATGGCGGACGCGGGGAAGCCCTGGGCCACCCCGGCAGCCACCGCGAGCCCGTGGACCAGGTACAGGTGCGCCACATAGAAGAGGAACGGCACCCGGCCGAAGGTGACGAACACGTCGGCCAGTGGTCCCCGGGCGCGGCGGAACGCGGCGAGGGCGACCAGGGCGGGCCCGATCGTCATCAGCAGGTAGAGCAGCGACGGCGGGTACTTGGTGGTGTTCAGGAACGACATCAGCAGCAGCGCCGCGCCACCCTCGTGGGCCCGATGAGCGTGATCACCGTACCCGTCCAGGGCGCGGAGCAGGACGAAGGCGGCGATGAGCACCGCGCCCGCGATCGCGAGGCGCCGGCCTGCCCGCGCATCCTGCGCGAAGATGTATGGCCCGGCCACGTATCCCAGCGCCATCACCCCCACCCACGGCACCAGCGGATAGTGCATGAACACCGGCAGCACCTCGAGCTGGCCGGGGACGTGCAGCACCCGCCAGAGCGGCGCGAGCACGCCGAACTGGTCGGGGGCGAGCCCGTCGAACAGGTTGTGGCCCAGGACCAGGGCCGCGCCGAAGCCGGCGACGGCTGGCCGCGGCAGGTGGACCAGCCCGGCGAGGATCACCATCGAGGCACCGATGGCCCAGATCACCTGCGCCACCACGCCGATGGCCAGATCGGTGGTGAAGTACCAGCCGAAGGTGATGACGGTGAACTCGAGGAAGACGAGCCACAGGCCCCGGGTCAGGAGGAACCGGCTCAGCTCGCCCCGGATGCGCCGGGTGCCGGCGATCCAGGCGCTGGCGCCCGCCAGGAAGACGAACACCGGCGCACAGTAGTGAGTGATCCACCGGGTGCCGAAGAGCGCCAGGTCGGTGCGGGTGAGGTCGGTCGGGTCGAAGTGTGCGTTGGTGAAGTAGGCGCGCACGTGGTCGAGCACCATGATCACCATGACCAGGCCGCGGAGCAGGTCCACGTGGTCGAGCCTGCGGCGGACCGGGGTCGGTGTGGTGAGGGACTGGGCCTTACGGATGCGGTAGGCGCCGGACGGCGTTTCGGGCTGAAGCACTGCGGCCATTGGGCGGCTCGCTGGTCGGGGACTGGCCTGCGCAGGGACGCCAGGGAATGCGCGGGATGGCCGCGCGAGGGGACAGACGGGCGGCGCGCGAAGCCGGTGGAGACACGCGGCGGACCGCGCTGTCGTAGTTCTAGACAACGTGCAGCGCGAGGCGCTTGACCGCGGGAGCGGGGCATCCTAAGCTGGCAAGCTGAAATTCCTTCTCAACCGCGCACCCTCACCCGGAGCCGGCCCTGTCCCAACCGGTGGGCACGTGACGGACCAGGAGCACGACGAAGCCGGCACGCCCTGGCTGGGGTGGGTGGACACCACCGCGCTCCTCAACCAGGCGCAGGCCTACGAGCTGGCGGGCTCGCTCCGGCACGCGGAGGCGGCGTACAACTCGCTGATCGTGGCGGCGACCCGGCAGCAGGATCACGCCACCCTGGCGGTGGCGTTCCGGCGGCGGGCGGTGCTGGCCCATCAGTCGGGCGACTCGGCGCGGGCGCGGAGCGCGCTGCAGCAGAGCTACGCGGTGGCCACGATGCTGGGCGACCGCCGGCTGACGGCGGAGACGCTCAACACGCTGGGCGGGCTGGAGCTGGAGACGCGGAACCTGGCGGCGGCGGAGGCGGCGCTGCTGGAGGCGGAGGCGCTGGCGAGCGCCGATCCCACCATCCTGGCCCGGGTAGAGCAGAACCTGGGCATCGTGTCCAACATCCGAGGCGACCTCGAGGTGGCGGAGACGCACTACCGCCGGTCGCTGGCGGCGTACGAGGCGCTGCCGGACCCCCACGGCAGCGCGATCGCCCACCACAACCTCGGAATGCTGGCGGCGGACCGGGGCGAGCACGTCAAGGCCTCCGAGCATTTCACGACCTGCGAGGAGCTGGCGGAGGCCAGCCGGGACCTGCACCTGGTGGCGCTGTGTCTGCTGAACCACGCCGAGGTGCTGGTGGCGCTGGACCGGCCGACGGTCGCGCGGCAGAACGCCGAGGCGGCGGAGCGGATGTTCCAGGGCCTGGGCGTGCACTTCGACGCGGGGGACGTGCATCGGGTGCTGGCGCTGTGCGACCGGGCGGAGGGACAGCTGCGGCAGGCGGAGTCGCGGCTGATGCAGGCGCGGGAGCTGGCGCGGGAGACGGGGGCGCGGCTCACGGAGGCGGAGGTGTTGCGGGAGCTGGGGCGGCTGTACCGGGAGACCGGGCGGAAGGCGGACGGAGTGGCGCTGCTCCGCGAGGCGGCGCGGGCGTTTGCCGGGCTCGGTGCCCGAGGGGAGGCGGGGGCGACGGAGTCGGAGGCTGCGCTGCTGCGGTGATGCCGGACTATGCGCGCGGCGAGGTTTCCGGCCTGTAGATGATCACCCGCACCGTCTCGAGCGTGATCAAGCCGCCGCCGATCATCTGGTCCAGTTCGGGCAGGATCGCCTGGACGCGCTCATCCGCCTCCACGCACTCGACGACCACCGGCAGGTCCAGGGAGAGCAACTCGAGGCGGTCGGTGCGCAGATGGGCACTCGCGCCGAAGCCCATGATGGCGCGGTAGACCGTGGCGCCGGCGTAGTGGCGCGCCCGCAGGAGCTCTACGATCGCCTGGTACAGCGGCCGCCCCTGATATCTGTCGCGCTCGCCGAGATGAATCCGCATCAGCGTGCGCTCGCCCGTGAGGCCGTGCATGGCACCCTCCGTGCTCTCGTGGTCAGCTCGCCCCTGCGTTCCCGGCCCAGGCGTGCTACGCGGCACGGCGTACCGCGAGCAGCTCGCGCGCACTGGCGAAGCCGATGAACATGCCTCCGAGTGAGACCAGGACGCTCAGTCCAACGTACAACATGGCCCGCCGCCAGTCGCCCTCCTCCATCAACGCAGCGGTCTCGTAGGTGAAGGTCGAGAAGGTAGTGTACCCACCGCAGAACCCCGTCGTCAGGAGGGCGCGCATCTCGGGCGTAATGGCCGGCGTCTCGAGGGCATAGCGCATGATCAGCCCCAGCAGCAGCGAGCCCGAGAGGTTGACGACGAGGGTGCCGAAGGGGAAGACAGCGGCCGATCGCATCTGGATCCAGCTCGCCACGCCCAGGCGCGCGACGCTCCCCAGGGCGCCCCCGAGGGCCACGTACCAGATGAGTCGCATCGAACGATCCTCCTGAGATGTGGACGCAGGTGGGCACAGAAAAAAGCCCCCACGCGTCGGATCGCGTAGGAGCCATCAGCCGGTCGTCGGCGGTTTTGGGGAGCCCCATCCCCAGGCGCTGTCGCACCCGGAGAGTACGGCGACACCTCGCCAAATGTCAACTGCGTGGCGGACTCAGCGTTCGAGCGACTAGCATAAGCCATGCTTGACAGCCCTGGTACCGCTTCTTAGATCAGTCGCACCACTACTCACGACAAAGGCACACCCGGCGAAAGCCGGGGCCGCAAAGCCACGGGTCCTCGCCTCCTCCGCGACGCCGGACGCCAGACGCCACGCAGGACCCTCACGACCGCCGAGCTGCCGAAGGGTGCACCTCGGCGGTTTGTACTCGTGCCGTCCTGCAGGGTCGGGTCAAAGGGAGGAGACCATGTCCAGATTCAGTAGCGGTTCCTGGGCCGTAAGTGCGTGGACCTCGTGCTTCATCACTGTTCTCGTCCTGGTTGGGTGCGGAGCCGATGGGCCCACCGACCCCTCGGCCTGGTCGGACAGACCGAACCTGGCCTCAGCATCCAAGCCGATCCACACACACCACGCCGATGCCAGCTTCTCGGGCGTGATCCCCTGCGACGCCGTCGGCATCGACATCGATGCCACCTTCGACGATCACATCACGGTGTCCATTACCGAAAGGGAAGGGCGGCTCCACTTCCACATTGCTGAGGTGCTCACGTTACGCAATGTGGCGACAGGCGAGACGGTGGTCGGCAGGTTCGCCGGCAACCTGACCCTCAAGGTTAGCCCGACCGACGTCCTGGAGTTCTCCACCGGCCAAAACACGTTCAAGGATGCCGAGGGGCGGATCATCCATCACGGGGCCGGCCGAGTCGTATTCAGCCAGGCCACAGGGGAAGTGATTTTCGAATCCGGCCTGCACGAGGGGTTCGAGCCGGACTTCCTGACCTTCGTCTGCACGGAGCTATCGTAGATCGCTTATGAGGCCCGCACCCGAAGGGGCGAGCCTCGGAGGATTTCGCCAGAGCCTGAGCAAAAGCGTGGTGCCGTTGGTATGGGGATGCTTCAGTGACGCTGCGAGGGACATCAACCGACGAAAACCTGGGACCGCAAAGCCACGGGTCCTCGCCTCCTCCGTGACGCCGCGCCGGTAGCGACAGACGCCACGAAGGACCCCACGATCGCCGAGCCGCCGAAAGGTTGCTCGGCGTTTGTGTTGGTCCTGCCCGTGGGCGGGACTGGGCGCTTGAAACCTGCTTGACGCTCCGAGGCTAGGCTCGATCATGAAACCGC
>JBKPGZ010000273.1:0-22273 GCA_046729675.1 Gemmatimonadota bacterium
AGGCGAGCCCGATGACCCGGCGCCCGCAGCTGGCGCAGGGGACCTCAGGCAGCCCGCCGCGCGACAGCACTGCCGAACTCCTGGGTGGATGCCGTCCCGCCGAGATCGCGGGTCCGGA
Source organism: Gemmatimonadota bacterium (assembly GCA_046729675.1). Lineage (GTDB taxonomy): Bacteria > Gemmatimonadota > Gemmatimonadetes > Gemmatimonadales > GWC2-71-9 > CAVVWJ01. The sequence goes on from JBKPGZ010000273.1 coordinate 119, forward strand.
TCTGGTCCTTCACGATCGTGTCCACCACCGCCCGGCGCACCCGTTCGGCGCGGTCGAGCTCGCTGAGATGGTCGAGCATCATCGCGGCGGCCAGGATCTGCGCCGAGGGATTGGCGACGCCCTTGCCCGCGATGTCGGGCGCGCTGCCGTGCACCGCCTCGAAGATGGCGGCCTTGGTGCCGATGTTGGCGCCCGGTGCGAGGCCGAGGCCGCCGACGAGCCCCGAGACCTCGTCGCTCAGGATGTCACCGAACATGTTGGTGGTCACCATGACGTCGAACTGCTCCGGCCGGAGCACCAGCTGCATCGCGGTGTTGTCCACGATCATGTCGTTCGACTCCACCCGGCCGGCGTACTCGGCGGCGACCTCGCGGCCGACCTCGAGGAAGAGACCGCTCACCATCTTGAGGATGTTCGCCTTGTGCACGATGGTGACTTTGCGGCGGCGGTGCTTGATGGCGTACTCGAAGGCATGGCGGACGATGCGCTCGCATCCGGCGCGGGTGACGATTGCCATCGACTCGCCCACCGCGCGCGGGTCGTCGCCGATCTGCACGAAGTGCTCCACCCCGATGTAGAGCCCCTCGAGGTTCTCCCGCACCAGCACGATGTCCACGTTGTCGAACGGGCCGCCGGGAAGTATCGTCTTGGCGGGCCGGACGTTGGCATAGAGCTCGAAGGCCTTGCGGAGGCCGACGTTGACCGAACGGAAGCCGGTGCCGACCGGGGTGGTGAGCGGGCCCTTCAGGGCCACGGCGTTCTTGCGGATACTCTCGACGGTGGCGTCGGGGAGCGGGGTGCCGGTGGCCTCGACCGCGCTCATCCCGGCGAGCTCCTCGTCCCAGCTGAAGCGCAGGCCGGTGGCCTCGAGGACCTTCACCGTCTGGGCCGTGATCTCCGGACCGATGCCGTCCCCGGGGATGAGGGTGACGTCGTAGGTCATGGCCCGCCGGTGTCGAGGGGGAGCACCGCGGTGAGCGCCGCGTCCAGCGCCGTCTGCGGGTCGTCGCCGCTGCCCACGGCCGGCGATCGCCAGAGCACCTTGCCGCTGCGGGTGTCCGCGACGACGAGCATGAGATCGGCGCGGATCCGCCCGTCCGCCTGCCGCCCGAACCCGAGCGACGCCGGCACCATGACCGCTCGCCCGCCCACCACCGCCATCAGGTTCCGCAGCGACGAGCGCAGGGGATCCGGTATGTCGCGCAGCTTGGGCGAGCGCAGCATCGCCTGGCCCATCTGATCGGGGTCGCCGACGATGCCGGGCGAGCGCCGCGCGACCTTGCGCAGCTCGGGCGGAAGCACCCAGCGCACCTCCGGCGCGCGACCGACGAACGCCTCGCCGATGAGGGAATCGGCCCAGAGGAGCGTGGTGCGGCGGTCGCGGTAGGGAGCGTAGACGGTGTCCGACTGGAGGGCGGGATCGGCGGCGACGAGCGTGATGGGCATGACCGCGACGTTCTGCCCCACGAGCGCTTCGGTCGGCACCGGAGGCACCAGCTCCCCCGGTGGGGCCGGGGCGACTGGCGCGGGCTGCTGCGCGCCGGCCGCGCAGCTGAACGACAGCAGCGCGAGTATCACGGCGAGGATCGGTTTCACGGCGGGAAAGTAAACAGGTAAGCCCGTTACTGTCATCCCGAGCGAAGCGAGGGACCTTGCCCGTCTTCACGTGGAAGCCAGTCCAAGGCGAGGTCCTGCCACCCGGGGTTTGTGGCCTCGATCAGGCGCACCTTCTTCTCCCGTCGCCAGCTCTTGATCTCGCGCTCCATCTCGACCATCGCACGCGAGTTCGGCGTGACGTCGTACCAGACTAGTCGGTTGACGTTGTACTTCTTCGTGAAACCCGGAATGAGGCCGTGGCGGTGCTGGTAGGTTCGCCGTACCAGATCACAGGTACTCCCGACGTACAATACGCCGGCCTTGCTGGCGAGGATGTACACGAAAAAAGCGCGGGCTCGTGCCATAACTGGCAAGATCCCTCGCTTCGCTCGGGATGACAGAGGTGCGATCTCGCCTGCAGGAGCGCGATCCCGCAGCCCTCACCCCTCTACTCCAGCGACAGCCCCCCGTCCACCACGATCGTCTGTCCGGTGATGTGCCGTGCGGATTCGGAGCAAAGGAAGGAGACCACGTGCGCCACGTCGTCGGGGTCGGCGACCCGGCCCAGGACCGAGCTCTTCTGCGCCCGCTCGACGACCTCGGACGGGAGCATGGCCATCCGCTCGGTGCGGATGAAGCCCGGCGCCACGGCGTTGACGTTGACGTTGGCGGGGCCCAGTTCCACGGCCGCCGCCCGCGTCAGGCCGAGCAGTGCCGCCTTGCTGGCGGCGTAGTTCGCGACCCCGAAGCCCGGCCGTTTGGCCTGATGCGCGCTGATGTTCACGATCTTCCCGTAGTGCTGCTGCCGAAAGATCGGCGCGACCGCGCGGATGCAGTTGAAGGCGCCGGTCACGTTGGTGTCGAGCACCTCGCGCCACGCCTCTTCGCTGAGCCGCCAGAGCGCGCCGTCATTGGCGATGCCGGCGTTGTTCACCAGGAAGTGGACGCCGCCCAGCTTCTGCTTGGTGTCGGCCACGAAGCGGTCGACCTCGTCGCGGTCCCGCACGTCGCAGCGGGAGGCATGGACCCCCACGCCCATCGCCGCGAGTGCCGTCTCGGTGAGGAGCGCCTGCTCCACGACGTCGCGTCCGGGCAGGTTGACGAAGCAGAAGGAGACGTGGCAGCCGAGCTTCCCGAATTCCATCGCCACCGCCCGACCCAGCCCCGTGGCCCCGCCGGTGACGATGGCGACCTTCCCTTTCCACCCCTTCCGGATCGGCTGCGGCTCGGGCTCCTCGAGCGTGCCCGCACTCGCGTCGGGGGCCTCGTACTCCCACGACGGCCGGTGGCCGAAACCAAAGGATGGCAAGGGCATGGACCACGAAGGTACGGCCCGCTCGGAGGGAGGGCAAGATAGGAACTGCCAGTCGGATACCCCCTATCGCCTTTTACCTTTCACCTTTCACTCTGTAGGTTTGGGCCCATGCTCTCACGGCTGATCTGGCTGGGCGTCGCCCTCGTCGGCGCGGCGGGCTGGGGCATGCTTGCCCTGGGGAGGGGTGAGACGGTCAGCGCCGCCTGGCTGGTGCTGGCCGCTGTCGGGACCTACCTCATCGCCTTCCGCTTCTACAGCCGCTTCCTCGCCGACCGCGTCTTCGGCCTCAACGACCGCAGGGCCACCCCCGCCGAGCGCCTGGCCAACGGGCGCGACTACGTGCCCACCGGCCGATGGGTCCTGTTCGGCCACCACTTCGCCGCGATCGCCGGCGCCGGGCCCCTGGTCGGGCCGGTCCTCGCCGCCCAGTTCGGCTACCTCCCCGGCACGATCTGGATCGTCTTCGGCGTGGTGCTCGGCGGAGCGGTGCAGGACTTCATCATCCTGTTCGGCTCCATGCGGCGCGACGGCAAGTCGCTCGGCCAGATGGCGAAGGAGGAGACCGGACCGCTCACTGGCATGCTCGCGATGGTCGCGATCCTCGCGATCATGGTGATCCTGCTGGCGGTGCTCGCCCTGGTGGTGGTGAACGCGCTGCGCGACAGCCCCTGGGGGGTCTTCACCATCCTCTGCACCATCCCCATCGCGATCCTGATGGGCTACTGGATGAAGGTGTGGCGCCCCGGCAGGACCCTGGAGGCATCGGCGCTCGGCGTGGCGCTCCTCATGCTCGCGCTGGTGGGCGGGCGCTACGTCGCCGAATCGCCCACCCTGGCCCCGCTCTTCACCCACTCCGGCATCACCATCGCCTACGGCATGATCGCCTACGGCTTCATCGCCAGCGTGCTGCCGGTGTGGATGCTGCTCTGTCCCCGTGACTACCTCTCCACCTTCATGAAGATCGGCACCATCCTGCTGCTCGCGCTCGGGATCCTGCTGGTGCTGCCGCCGCTCAGCATGCCGGCGACGACGCGGTTCATCGACGGCACCGGGCCGGTCTTCGCCGGGAAGCTCTTCCCCTTCGCCTTCATCACCATCGCCTGCGGGGCGATCAGCGGGTTCCACGCCCTGGTGGCCTCGGGCACCACGCCCAAGATGCTCACCCGCGAGAGCGACGCCCGTCTCATCGGCTACGGCGGGATGCTGATGGAATCGTTCGTCGCGGTGATGGCGATGTGCGCCGCGGCCGTGCTCGAACCCGGCGTGTACTTCGCGATCAACGTGCCGCTCGCCACCCTGGGAGGCAGCCTCGACGCGGCCTCGGAGACCATCCGCGGCTGGGGCTTCAGCGTGACGCCGGACCAGATGACCGCCCTCGCCGCGTCCGTCGGCGAGAGCACGCTGCTGTCCCGCACCGGCGGCGCGCCGTCGCTGGCTGTGGGGATGGCCCACATCTTCAGCGGCGCGTTCGGCCAGGGGCTGATGGCGCTCTGGTACCACTTCGCCATCATGTTCGAGGCGCTCTTCATCCTCACCACGGTGGACACCGGCACTCGCGTCGGCCGTTTCATGCTCCAGGAGCTCGCCGGGCATGTCTGGAAGCCGCTGGGTCGCACCTCGTGGTACCCGAGCATCGTTCTGGCCTCCGCCCTGGTGGTCGCCGGCTGGGGCTACTTCCTGGTTCAGGGTGTGCTCGATCCGCTGGGCGGGATCAACTCGCTCTGGCCGCTGTTCGGAATCAGCAACCAGCTGCTCGCCTCCGTCGCGCTCTGCGTGGGGACGACGCTCCTCATCAAGGCGGGGAGGGCGCGCTACGCCTGGGTCACCCTGTTGCCGCTCGCGTGGGTGCTGCTGGTGACGCTGACCGCCGGCTGGCAGAAGGTCTTCGCCGCCGATCCGCGACTCGGCTTCCTGGCCCATGCCGCGCTCACCACACAGCAGGTGGCCGAGGGGACGATGGACCCCGCGCGCGGCGCGCGCCTGATCTTCAACGACCGGCTCGACGCGGTGGTCGCGATCTCCTTCATGCTGGTGACGCTGCTGGTAGTGACTGCGTCGGCGCGCGAGTGGGTGCTGGTGCTTACTCGGCGGAAGCCTGCCCGAGTGCAGGAGAGTCCGTTCGTGGAGACCGCGTATGTGGGCTAGCTGGTCGGGCGGTCAGGCGGTCAGGCGGTCAGTGGCACGGGCCGGCGAGCTGCTTCGTCGGATCGCCGGGATGGCGGACTATGGCGCGTACGTCGAGCACCTCCAACGCTGTCATCCCGAGCGTGCAATCCCCACCGAGCGTGAATACTTCGAGCAGTACGTCGCCGCCCGCTACGGCGACGGTCCCACCCGCTGCTGCTGAGCCGGCAGCTCCGCGATCCACTCCGTCAGCCACTTTCCCGTCCGCGAGATCACCGCCGAGCTGTCGTTGGCCATGAAGTCGTAGCCTCCGCGGCTCAGCGCCGGATCGGCGTAAACGCCGCGAGCGCGGGCCTGCTCCCGGGCGTCGAGCAGCGCGGTTACGGCCGAGCGGGTGCCGATCCACAGCAGCGCGTCCGAGGCCCGCGAGCCGTAGCGCACCGGCAGGCGGAAGCTGTCCGGCGCGGCGTACACCCGGGCCAGCAGCGGAATCGCGGAGGTGTCGGCGGAGAACGACAGCAGGGTCAGATAGCGAACCTTGAGCTCCTCATCCCCCGCGGCGAGGAATCGGGCCTGCAGCGAGTCCGAGGCCGCGCGGCCGAGCCGGCCCAGCACCCAGGCGTCACCCACGCCGTAGCGGCGGGTGGGAATCAGCGCGAGAAGCTCGGCCAGTACCGGCGCGTCTCCGCGCACCGCGCGCTCCCGCTCGAGCTCAACCGCCCGAAGCGGGGCGAGCAGGTCCGCGGGGTCCTGCCCCGGCGGTGCCTCGACCTCGCCTGCCTCGATCCGGCCGGCCAGCCGCGACGCGCTGTCTGCGTAGGCACGGTCGCGCAGCTCCGCGAGGCGGGTGAGCGCCAGCGGAGCGTCGTTCCACGGCACGTCGCCCCGGAGCGCGGCCCGGAAACGGCGCCAGAGGACCGCTGGCTGTTTCTCTCGGAGGACCCGGAGAACGGAATCGGCGGCAGGCGAGCCGGCGCGGAGTCCCTCGTGCAGCTCCGAGTAGGTGACCCGCGCCGGATCGCCCACGCGGATAAGCACCTGGGCCCCTGCCCGGCGTGCTCCAACCGTGCAGGCCAGGAGCAGTAGCGCCGCCCAAACTGTCGTCATTCGGTCTCCCCGATTTTCGGCTTGGTGACGATCAGCCAGAGGCCCACCGCGAGGACCATGCCCGCCGCCGAGGCCCACAGCGCGCGCGAACCCCCGAACTTCTGGTAAAGAGCGCCGAACGCCAGCCCGGCCGGCAGCGCGGCGACGCCGATCAGCGCGTGATAACTGCCGAAGCCCCGGCCAGTGCGCACCGGTGCGAGCCGAGCCACCAGGGCGCGCTCCGCCGACTCCGTCAATCCGGCCACGGCACCCAACACGAGGAACACGGCCACCGCCGCGGCCGGCGACGGCCGCCCGCCCAGCGCGCCCGCGACCAGCGCGAACAGCAGTCCCCCAGCGGCCACCGCGACCCTCGGCCCCAGGCGATCCGACACCCAGCCTCCCGGATAGGACGTCGCGCTGCGGACCACGTGGAGCCCGGCCCAGACCAGGGGGATCCAGGCGACCAGCACGCCCAGGTCCTGCAATCGCAAGAGCAACAGCGCCTCCGGCAGGCGGAGAAAGGTGAGTGCCGCCAGGAGGAGCACCGGCGCCCAGAACACCCTGCCGCTCGCGTCCATCTGGCGCGCGGTGCTCGGCCGGGCGGGCAGGTTCACGGGCCCCTCGCGCCGAAGGAGCGGCACCAGCACCAGGCAGACGAGCAGCCCGGGTACGGCGCTCCAGCCGATGACGTCCCGCACCGTGAGCCCGCGCTCGAGGAGCACCCACGCCACCACCGAGCCGAGCACCGCGCCCAGGTGGTCGGCGGCCCGATGGAAGCCGAAGGCGCGTCCTCGGAGCTCGGCTGGGGTGATCGCGGCGATCCATGCGTCGCGCGCGGGAGTGCGGAGTCCCTTTCCCACCCGGTCGATGACACGGAAGCCCACGACCTGCCACGCCGCACTCGCAACCGCGATCAGCGGCCGCACCAGCACCGCGGTCGCGTAGCCCACCAGGATGAGGGGCCCCCGCCAGCCCGGCCGATCCGCGAGCCGCCCGCTCACCACCTTGAGCGCCGCGGAGGTCAGCTCCGCCGCGCCGTCGAGGAGCCCGAGCACCAGCGCGCCCGCGCCCAGCGGGCCGGTCACCAGCGCCGGCAGGAGCGGATACACCATCTCGCTCGCGAGGTCGTTGAAGAGCGAGACGAGGGACAGCCCCTTGACCGTCCGCGGCACGCCCCCGCCGCGCGAATCTGCGCTCACGCCGAGGGCTCAGGTGCGAAGATCTCGATCGCGGAGGGCACGACCTCGAATCGACCCGGCGTCTCTGCGCCGAGCTCACCGTCCACATCGATCGGCATGGGCCGCCGGGTGCGGATCTCGAAGACCTTGGCGCGGAGGGCCTCGACCTCGCGCCGTTGCACATGGGTGCCCCACCTCAGGAAAGGGGCGACCTTGAGCAGCTCCCACCAGTGGGTCACCTCCAGCGAGTAGAGGTCCAGCCTGGCATCATCGATGGTCGCATCCGGCGCCACCGTGAGGGCCGCGCCGTAGTACCGGCCGTTGCCCACTACGATCTGGACGGTCCGGGTATGCCGGCTCCCGCCCTCCCAGCGGATGTCCGCGTGGAACGGGTGGCTCCAGCGCATCACTTTCGACGCCGTGAAGGCATACGCGATCGGCCCCCACCGTCGCTTGATGTCGGGGGACAGCTCCTCGGTGATCTGAACGCTGAGACCTATGCTCGCGGTGGTGCAGAACCAGTGTCCGTTCACCCGGCCAAGATCCACGGGTCGCCGGTGCGAGCTTGCCGCCGCGGCGATGGCCGCCTCGAGATCGAGCGGCACGCCGACGGTGCGAGCCAGGTTGTTGGCGGTGCCGGCGGGGATGATCGCGAGCGGCAGCCCGACGTCGACCATCACCTGCACCGCATGGTTGATGGTTCCGTCGCCCCCGGCGACGACGACGCGGTCTACTTCCCTTACATGGCGGCGGATGAGGTCGGGCAAGGCGGCAGGGTCGCCGGAAGGCGCGGCGACGAGCTCCAGGCCGGCACAGCGCAGTCCCGCCGCGATCTCACCGGCCTCCTTGGCGCCTCGTCGGGCGCGCGGGTTGACCAGGAGCAGGGCGCGGGACGGCATCGCCCAAAGCTAGCATGTATGTTTGTCGCCATGCCCGCCGAGTCATCCCGATTCCACGAATCCAACCTCTGGGCCACGCCGATCCGGGACTTCGGTCTCACCATCGAGGGGACACCCCTCCAGCCCATCATCGAGGAGTTCCAGGAGGAGCTGCGGCGGGCGGGGCTTACCCGGCTCCAGCCCCGTTTCTACCTCTCCACCGAGTGGGGCGTGCCCTTCGAGTCGGTGGCGATCGCCATTCCTTTCTATCTGGCCCGCCCCGAGCTGACTGCCTTGCACGTGGAGCGCACCGGCCTGGTGGAAGGGTTCGACCGGGCGGACATCCTGCGGTATCTCCGGCACGAGATGGGGCACGTGGTGAACTACGCCTACCGCCTCTACGACCAGGAGGAGTGGGTGAAGCAGTTCGGCTCGATCACCCAGCCCTACGGTGAGGAGTACCGGCCCGAGCCCTTCAGCCGGCGGTACGTGCGCCATCTCCCAGGGTGGTACGCCCAGAAACATCCCGACGAGGACTGGTCGGAGACGTTCGCGGTGTGGATGACGCCGGGGCTGGACTGGCGCAGGGAGTACAGCGGCTGGCCGGTGGCGGCCGCCAAGCTGGCCTACTGCGACCGCACGATGGCGGCGCTGCGGGACCGCGACCCGGTGGTGATCACCGTCGAACTTGAGGAGGACGTCGCCGACATCGAGTACTCGCTGGGGCACTATTACCGTGACGAGACGATCAGTCTGGGCGAGGTGCCACCCGGCCTCGACGGCGCCATCCGCGCGATCTTCGAGGATCTCGGTCCACCGGGCGAGCCGCTCGCGCCCGCGGGGGCGCTCATCCGCCGGCTGGAGCCCGATCTGCTCACCAACGTCTTCCGCTGGACGGGCCACTTCCCCGAGCGGACTCGCGTGCTGATCCGCTACCTCGCCGATCGCGCCGAGCAGCTGCGGCAGGGATACGTCCCCGGACGGGAGGCGGCGGCGACGGTGGCGGTGACGACGCTGGTGACGGGGCTGGCGATGAACCATGTGCAGCGGGGGAGTTATCTGCCGTAGCCATCCACGAAGCGTTGTCACCCCGAACGAAGTGAGGGGGCCAAATCGAGCATGGCCCCCTTCGCTTCGCTCAGGGTGACAACGCTTCCTCACGACCCGCCCTACTTCTTCCCCTTCCTCCTGGCGATGGCAAGATCCACGATCCGCTCGATCAGCCTGGGATAGTCCAACCCCGCTGCGGCCGCCGCCATCGCGAACTCGCTGTTCCTCTCCAGGTAGCAGCTGGCGTTGACCTCGAGCACGTAGATATCGCCCGTGTCGGTGAGCCGGATGTCCACCCGGCCGTAGTCGCGCACGCGGAGCGCTCGGTAGGCATCCACCGCCACCTTCTGGAGCCGCGCGCGCAGCTCGTCCGGGAGCTGCGCCAGGATCGAGCGGGTGCCCTTGTCCTCCTTGCTCCGCTCGTCCCCCTTGGCCTTGCTGTCCAGCACCTTGGGCACGCCCTCGGGGAAGCCGGGGTAGTCGATCTCCACCGGTGGCAGCGCCTTGGGCTGGGAGTTCCCGATCACGCCGACGTAGAACTCGCGCCCCTCGATGAACTCCTCCGCCAGCGCCGCGTCGTCCACCTCCCGGCGGATCGCGCTCACCCGCTCCATCAGCCCCGTCCAGTCCTGCACCAGCGACTTGCCGCCGATGCCCAGCGAGGCGTCGGAGCGGAGCGGCTTGACGAAGAGCGGCATGCGGAGGTTGCCGCCGGTCTCGAAGGCGGTGTCGCGGGAGAAGACCGCGAAGCGGGGGTAGAGAATGTCCTCGAAGGCGAGGAGCTTCTTGGTGAGGCCCTTGTCCTGGCTCAGGTAGAGCTCACCGGGACCGCTCCCGGTGTAGTCCACCCCCAGGAGATCGAGGAGGCCGGTGACGGGGATGTCGCCGAAGACGTTCTCGCCGAACATCTCCATCAGGTTGAACACCAGGTCCGGCCTGCGCCGGGCGAGCCCGGCGACGAGCCGCTTGACGTCGCCGTGGACGCCGAGGACCGACACCCGGTGGCCCAGCTTCCGCAGCGTGCGCGCCACCTGGGGTACGACCGGATCGTACTCCTTGGAGTTCTCTCCGTCGTCCAGATACGTCAGGACGGTGATCTTCACTCCTCCCCCAGCTCCATGCCCCAACGCGCCAGCGTCACCGGCAGTCCCCCGTACGCCAGCAGCTCGTCGTGGAACGCCTTCGCCCGGAACGACGCCCCCGCGCGCTCCCGGTAGGCATCGCGCAGGCGGAGCAGCTCCCGCCGCCCCACCGCGTAGCAGAGCTGATAGGTCGGATACGCGCAGTAGCGCCGCACCTCGGCCTCCGCGCTCGCCCGCTCGATCGGCAGGTGTTCCACCATGTAGTCCACCGCCTCCGCGGGCGCCATGCCCCGCGTGTGCAGTCCCACGTCGAGCACGATGCGGATCGCGCGCCAGAGAAGATTCACCAGGCGGAAGAGCCGCGCCGGGTCGTCACCGTAGTAGCCGGACTCGTCCATGAGCTGCTCACAGTAGAGCGCCCACCCTTCCACCATGACCGGCGTCCAGATGTGCCGCCGCACCTCGGAGGTGAGCCCCTGCGCGGTGACCAGCTGCAGGTGATGGCCGGGATACGCCTCGTGCACCACCATCGCCGGGATCGCATGACGGCAGTGACCCCGGCGCTGCCGGGCGCGGACCTCCGCCGGCGCGGAGGCGTCGGGCTGGGTGACGTAGAACCGGCCGGTCTGCTCCGACAGGAAGATCGGCGGCGGCTCGTAGGCTGCGAACGGCACCAGGGCGACCAGAAACGAGGGGGTCGCCACCACGTCCACCGGGTCCCGCGGAATGCTCACCAGCTCCCGCTCGGCGACGAAGGCGTGCGCCCGGTCCAGCTCGGCGCGGTAGACGGGGAGGAGGGCGTCCGACTCGGGGGCGTCGCTCCGCAGCTCCTCGACCAGCTCACGCCACGGCCGACCGCCCATCCTCGCGGCGAGGGCGGCTAGCTCGGCTTCGGTCTCCTCCTGGAGGTGGAGCCCGTAGCGCCACAGCTCCGGCGCGCCGGCGGTGAGCGCGTGCTCGTAATGGAGACGCCGGCTGAACTGGTCCTCGCCCACGGCGAAGGCGTGCGGGTCGGACGCGGGCTCGATCTCGTCCCGCAGCGCGGTGCCGAACCGCTTGAGCGACTCGAGCGCCTTCCCCGCGGCCTCCTGGAGATCGGCGCCCAGCTCCGGCGCCTCGTGCTCGAGGGCGGCGACCAGCTGCACCACCAGCTCGCCCCCGCCGCCGAGCATGCCGAGCGATGTGTCCACGAAGACGGAGGGCGGCTCGTCGAGCGTGTCGCGCGCCGCGTCGAGGAACGCGGGAACGGCCCGGAGCCGCTCCAGCGCCGCCGGCGCGCGGTCGGCCATCGCCCCGTTCCGCCGTGCCAGCATCGCGTAGAGTCCCTGGAAGACGTGCGAGAGCCAGTAGGCCGGATTGCGGACGTTGGGCCGCTCGTGCTCCAGCCGGAAGATGGCGCTGCGGATCTCGCCGAGGAGAGCGGTGCGATCGATCTCCGCCTGCAGGTCGTCGCTCTCCAGCTCCTCGACCGCGCCCGCGACCGAGCGCAGGGCGGAGAGATGCGCCCGCATCGAGCCGGTGTCGAACCGGCCGAGGCGCGAGTCGTGCGAGACCAATCCCGCCGCGCTCGCGGCGGCGGGATCGAAGTGATACTTCAGATCGAGATAGGACCGGCAGAGGTCGTCAACCGACGCCATGGATCCTCGAGCTGGAGTCCCGAGGCTGCATCAACCTTTCGTCGTCACCTCTGAATGATCGCCCAGTGACGCCGCTCCGCGGTAGCCCTCCAGCACAACGTGATTGCCGAGCAGGGCGCCGTCGAGGGTGCTGTCCGTGATGGACGCCTCGCGGCCGATGATCGCGTTTCGCACCTTGCTGCCGCGCACCTTGGTGCCCCGCTCGAGCGTGACGTTGGGCCCGATCTCGCTCCGCTCGACGGTCACCCCGTCCTCGATGAACACCGGATCGTGAATGGTGACGCCCGGAAAGTCCACCCGCCGCGCGGCGCCTTTCCGGAGCAGCGTCTCGTTGGTCTCCAGCAGCGTGCCCGGCGCGCCGCAGTCGTACCAGCCGCCCACCTCCGCGGCCAGGATGCGCTTGCCGTGCTCGATCATCCACTGGAAGGCGTCGGTGAGGAAATATTCACCCTTGTTCTTCGGGCTGGCGAGCACGTGGTCGATGCCCTGCCACAGGCTGTCCACCGCCCGGATGTAGTAGAGGCCGATGTTGGCGAGCTTGGAGATCGGGGTGGTCGGCTTCTCGACGATGCGGGTCATGTAGCCCTTGTCGTCCGTCACCACGACCCCGAAGCGCTGGTAGTCCTCCACTTCCTTGGCCCAGATGATCCCGTCGGCGTCGGTGCGGTTGATGAGGGTGAGATCCGCCTCGAACACCGTGTCCACGAAGATGATCAGCACCGGCTCGCGCACGTGAGGACGCGCCAGGTTGACCGCGCCCGCGGTGCCGTCCTGCACTTTCTGCTCGATGAAGCGGGAGGGGATCTTGTAGCGGGCGCGGGCGTAGGCCTCGACCTGCTCCTTGAGGTGCCCGGTGATGAAGATCAGCTCGGTCACGTCCAGGCCGTCGAGCCGGTCCATCACCCAATCCATCACCGGCCGCCCCGCCACCTTGAGCAGCGGCTTGGGCACCAGATGGGTGTGGGGGCGAAGCCGGGTGCCCTTCCCCGCGAGCGGAATGATCACCTGCATGTCAGCCTCGGCCGTAGCGGTCCTGGAGACGGACCAGATCGTCGAGCTCGGGGGTGGAGGCCTCGAGCACGTCGGTGTCCTCGACGGCTTCGATCTGGTGCACGAGTCCGGGCGGGATGTGCACGCTCTCGCCGGCCCGGAGCGGCCGCTCCTCCAGCGCTTCGGCCGGGCCGGTGCGCAGGATCAGCTCGCCCCGGAAGACGTGCATCGTCTCGTCCTTGCGGTTGTGGTACTGCAGACTGAGCACGTGCCCGGCGCGCACGTGGAGCACCTTGCCCACGTAGCGATCGGTGCAGGCCCAGATCAGCTCATATCCCCACGGCTTCTCGACTCGGTAGGGGACCTCGGCCACTCGATCTCCGCGGGTGTAAGGGTGCGGTAATATAGGCGTGACATCGAGATACACACACCGCGAAGGGTCCCGAGTGGCCGCTGACGAGGGTGGAGCTGCGCAGTAAGGAGTGGGGGCAAACCGCGCCCGCAGGCGTAAGCAATACGCCGGTGAAACCTTCTTTTAGCCTCATACGTACCTGTGATATTGACGAAAAGTAGGTCCAACGTACATTGGACTTACGATTAAGGAGGCACCGTCATGACCGCGCCGCCGCTCGACCACACCTCGCGTCGCATCCTTCAGCTGCTCGCCGCCGACGGCCGCACCAGCTACCAGGCCATCGCCGACGAGATCGGCCTCTCCCGGCCGGCGGTCATGGAGCGGGTCCGGCGGCTCGAGGAAGCCGGCTTCATTCGCGGTTACCACGCGTCGCTCGACCGGTCGAAGTGCGGCTTCCCCGTCACCGCGTTCGTGGCGATCCGCTATCCCGTCACCGAGCACGCCGGTGACGATCCGCAGATCCGGGCCCTAGCCGCCAACCCCCACGTGCTCGAGTGCCACCATGTGGCGGGCGACGACTGCTACATGCTGAAGGTGGCCGCGCCCTCCATCGAGAGCCTCGAGGGCGTGTTGCGCGAGATCAAGCGGCCCGGCCATCCGGTGAGCACGCGCACCACCATCGTGCTCTCCACCGTGTTCGAGAAGGCCGGCCTCGCGCCGGTGGAGGCGGACTGATGGCCGGCCTTCGCGGCAAGGCGCTAGTCGCCTATCTCCTGGTGTGCACGGTCTGGGGCTCCACCTACCTCGCCATCCGCGTCGGGGTGATGCACCTGCCGCCGGTGCTCTTCGCGGGCGTGCGCTTTCTCGTGGCGGGCCTGATCCTGGCCGGCATCGTGCTGGCCACCGGAGATCGGCTCCCCCGCCGGTTGCGTGACTGGCGGGTGAATGCGATCACCGGAGTATTCCTCCTGCTCGGTGGCAATGCCGTCGTCGTGTGGGCGGAGCAGCACGTGGAGTCCGGCGCGGCCAGCGTGTTCGTCGCCGCAGTACCGCTCTGGGCTGCGTTCTTCGACGCGCTCTGGCCCGGCGGGACTACCCTCTTCACCTGGCGGGTCGGAGTCGGGCTCGCGCTGGGCTTCCTCGGCAGCGCGCTCCTCGCGGGCGTGAGGCCGGGCGATCTGCTGAGCGCCGACCTGGCAGGGCCCGTGGCCCTCACCCTCGCCAGCGCGTCCTGGGCCCTCGGCACGGTGTACTCCAAGCGTAACCCGACGGAGACCTCGCCCTATGCCGCCTCCGCCGTCCAGATGCTCGCCGGCGGCCTGGTGATCTCGCTGCTGGGCCTCGCGCTCGGCGAGGCGGGCCAGTGGCGCTGGTCCGCGGAGGGCACCGGCGCGCTGGCGTACCTGGTGGTGTTCGGCTCCATCGTCGGATTCACCTCGTACGCGTACGCGCTGCGCCACGCCTCCGCGACCATTGTGGGGACCTACGCCTACGTCAATCCCGTCGTCGCGGTGCTGCTCGGGGGGCTGATCCTGCACGAGGAGATCACCGCCCGGACCATCGGCGCGATGGTCCTGATCCTCGGCGCCGTGCTGATGATCCAGCTCGCGGCGGCGGCCCACGGAAAGGCGAAGGTGTCCGCCGAGCGCGCCGCAGGCGCCGGCCGGGAGGCGCGGGCATGAGCGCCACGGACCGGCCCACGCTGGTCGCGCGGTTCGAGGACTGCACGCTGCCCAAGGAGGAGTGGACCCACCGCGCCCACCTGACCGTGGGCCTGTGGTATGCCTCGCGTCTGCCCTACGAGGAGGCGCTCGTCGCGGTGCGCGAGGGCATCCTTCGGCTCAATGCGGTCCATGGCGTGCTCACCACGCCGACGCGGGGCTACCACGAGACCATCACCCGCTTCTACCTGCGGGTGCTCTGCGACTACGTGGCGAGCGAGGAGGAGCGGCCGGTGGTAAGCTGGCCGGAGCGGGTGGCCCGCCTGCTGTCGCGCTACGGCGACCGCGAGCTCCCACTCCGGCACTACACGAAGGATCTGCTGATGTCGCCCGAGGCGAGGTTCGGCTGGGTGGAGCCGGATCTCCTGCCGCTCGGGCCAGAAGCGGTCAGCCGCTGAGCAGCTGGCGCCGGAGCTTGGTCATCCGGCGGCGCACCGAGCCATCGTGGATACGCTCGCCGATCCGCACCACCGTGCCGCCGAGGATCTCCGGGTCCGCGTGGAAGGCCGCGATGACCTCCTTGCCCAGCTCCCGGCTCAGGGCCTCCTGGATCTCGCGCTGGAGCGCGGGGTCGGCCTGACGCGCCAGGGTGACGCCGGCGCGGATGCGGTTGTGCTTGATGTCGAGCAGCGTCTGGTACTCCGTCGAGATCTCGCGAAGCAGCCGCTGCCGCCCCCGCTTCAACAGCGCCTGGAGAAACAGCACGAACTCGCGCGGCGCGCCCTTGAGCGCGGCGCCGAGCAGCCGGATCTTCTCCGCCTTCGGCACGCGCGGGGACATGAGGACGCCCTGCACCTCGGGGGTGGTCTCCACCGCGCCCGCCACGGCGTCGAGCAGCTCCGCGTACCGATCCGTGTTGCCGCTCCGCTCGCCGAGATCGAACAGCGCCTCGGCGTAGTTGCGGGCGATCGTCGTCGTTCTCACCGCGTCTCGTCCAGGCTGGCGAGGAAGTCGAGCACCAGCTTGCGGTCGGTCTCACCGTCGAGGCGCTTCTCGATCAGCCGGGAGGCCGCGGCGAGGGAGATGTCCACCGCCTCGCGCCGAAGCTCCGCCACCGCGCGGTCGCGCTCCGCGCCGATCTCGCGACGGGCCCGGGCCAGCAGCTCCTCCTGCTCCTGCCGGGTCTTCTCCATCGCCAGCGCGCGCTCCTTTTCCGCGATCCCGCGGGCCTCTACGATCATGCCGTGCGCCTTGGACTGGGCGTCGGCGATCAGCTTCTGGTGCTCGGCCAGGAGCGCGGCCGCCTGCTCCCGGTCGCGCGCGGCCTCGGCGAGCTGCCGCTCGAGCGCCTGTTCCCGCGCCTCCACGGCTCCCAGAATCGCCGGCCAGGCGAACTTCTTCAGGATCAGCAGCAGCAGCAGGAAGATGAAGACGGTCCAGACCATCAGCCCGCCCTCGACGGTCAGCGGGCCGGATGCGTGCTCCTGGGCAGCAGGTGCGTGTTCCTGGATGGCGAGCAGTGTCAGCATGGTAGCTCCCTAAGCTATCTGCTATCAGCTATCAGCTATCAGGTGCTCGACTGATAGCTGATAGCGGATAGCTGACCGCTCAGTAGGTGATCTTACCCTGAATCAGGAACGCGATCACCGCCACGAACAGCGCCACGCCTTCCACCAGCGCGGCCGCGATGATCATCGCCGTCTGGATCCGTGCCGTGGCGTCGGGCTGCCGGGCGATGCCCTCGGTCGCCCGTCCGCCGATCTGGCCGATGCCGATGCCTGCGCCCACGACGGCGAGTCCGGCGGCGAGACCGGCGCCGATGAGGCCGTACCCCTTGTCGGCCCCGGCCGCGGCGGCAGCCTGAAGCACCGGAAGAATGTGCAGCATCTGTTGCTCCTCAGCTCAACGGAAGATCCCGAGTCGGTTGCGCCCGCCGCGCGTGGATCGCCTCTCCCGGAGCGATCTCGCCTCGGTGACCCGCCGGCGCCCGCCGGCGCGAGGCCGGTGAGCAGCGGGCATCGTCCGCCGGACGGCGGACTACCTGGCCGACGCCGCGCGGGCGCGCGGGGCGTCGGGGTGCGTCTCTAGTGCTCCGCCCGCATCAGTCCGATGAACACGCTGGTGAGCAGCGTGAACACGAACGCCTGCAGGAACGCCACGAACAGCTCAAGGATCATGACGCCGGTCGCGAGCAGCGAGGCCCCGATCCCCACCGCGTAGCTCTGGAACAGGAAGGTCAGTCCGATCAGCGCCAGCACCAGCACATGCCCCGAGGTCATGTTGGCGAAGAGCCGGACCGCCAGCGCGAACGGCTTGGCCAGCTTCCCGATCAGCTCGATGGGCGTCATGACCGCCAGCAAGATCACTTTCAGGAAGGTGCCGCCGATGCCGCCCGGCAGGCCGGACGGCAGATAGAAGATGGTCTTCAGGTATCCCTGCAGTCCCAACGCCCGCATGCCGGTCACTTCGATCACCAGGAACGCGATCATCGCGAGTGCCGCGGTCACCGCGATGTTGCCGGTCGCGGTGGCGCCCCAGGGCAGCAACCCCAGCAGGTTCATCGCCAGGATGAAGAAGAACAGGGTCAGCAGGTACGGCGCGAATCCTTCGCCGTGGTGGCCCACGTTGGGCAGCACCACTTCCTGCCGGATGTAGAGCGCCAGCGCCTCCATCGAGCCGGCGAATCCCTTGGCCGGCCGGCCCCGCGCCTGCTCCCGTGCGATGGTGCGCGCGCTCAGCAGGAAGACCAGCACCACCAGGATCGCGGCGAGCAGCATGTAGACCAGGTGCTTGGTGGGGGAGAGATCGAGGCTGATCCCGCCGATGTGAATCGGCTCCCACCGGGGCAGGTGCACCAGGCCGAACGGGGTCTCGAGCTCGTGCGAGTTCCCGATGTGGTGCACGATGTCGATCTGGTTCTCGGACGCCTCGTGCTGCGAGGTCGGCGCGACCGCGTCGCGGGCCACGTCTCCGGTGCCGCCGTGCTCCTGCGCGGCCAGGCTCCCGCCCGCACCCAGCGCTGCCAGCATGAGCGCCGCAGCGAGCGTCGTACGGAGTGAAGTGAGGGACCGTCCGGAGCCCGTCATCGCTCGCCTTTCCGCGAGTATTCTCCCATTGCCACCACACCCTCCACCAGCAACAGCCCGACCAACACGCCCACCATCGTGACCAGCATGGATGCGGCCACTCGGTCCGGCGCCCCCGTCAGCGCGAAGGCGGCCACGGCCACCACTCCGAAGCGCACCAGCATCCCCAGGCCCCACACCATGAAGAACCGCTCGGTGCCGATCGCCTTGAGGGTCCACCAGCCGAGCGGCGCCTGAAGCAGCAGGCCGGCACCGAGCCCCCACACGATACCGCCGCGCCACTCCGAGGGCGAGGCAGCTATGGCCACCAGTCCGCCGGCGCCCACCGCCGCCACGCCGGCGACGTAGCGGCCGGCGCGGGTCACTTCTCGCCGCCGTCTTTCCTGGTGAGCGTCCGGATCAGCGAGTACATGGTGCCGCCGAAGCCCAGGAACGCCGCGACGATGGTGATGATGCCACCGGTGCCGAGCTTGCGGTCGACCCACTGGCCGGCCAGGACGAAGACCACGAGGATCACGGCCAGCTGCACGCCGAGCCCCGCGTAACGCATCGGCCCGGGGGCCTTTGGGCCGCCCGGATCAGGGGTGGTCACGGCGGCAAACCTACCGGCTTGTGAAAAATTTCGCAAGGAAGGCGGTCGGGCGGTCGGGCGGGAACGAACCGAACTTGTCATCCCGAGCGAAGCGAGGGACCTTCTCAGCGGTCATCGGAAGACCGGTGAGAAGATCCCTGGTCGCTTCGCTCCTCGGATGACACCCGCTGTCCCGCCGACCGCCCGACCGCCCTACCACCTTCCCCCATCACCCGGGTAATCTCAATCAATATGACCGTAGCCCAGACCGTCCCCCAGGACGACGTGCAGCAACTCGAGCGCCTCGTCGGCGCGGTGAAGCGCCTTCGGACCCAGGTCGCGCAGCGGATCGTGGGCCAGGAAGACGTGGTGGACGGGATTCTCACCGCCGTCCTGGCCGGCGGACATGCCCTGCTCATCGGCGTCCCCGGGCTCGCCAAGACCCTCATGGTCCAGACGGTCGCCGAGGCGCTGGAGCTGAGCTTCAACCGGGTGCAGTTCACGCCCGACCTCATGCCCAGCGACATCACCGGCACCGAGATCATCGAGGAAGACCTGACCACCGGCCGGCGAGCGTTCCGGTTCGTGAACGGGCCGATCTTCGCCAACGTGGTGCTCGCCGACGAGATCAACCGCACGCCGCCGAAGACCCAGGCTGCGCTGCTCCAGGCGATGCAGGAGCACCAGGTCACGGCGGGCGGGACCACCTACCCGCTGCCCGACCCCTTCTTCGTGCTCGCCACCCAGAACCCGATCGAGCAGGAGGGCACCTATCCCCTTCCCGAGGCCCAGCTCGACCGGTTCATGCTGGAGCTGCGGGTAGGCTACCCCAGTCAGTCCGAGGAAGAGACGATCGTCGAGCAGACCACCGGGGTGACCCGGGCGCCTCTCCACGCGGTGCTCGACGCGCCCTCGGTGCTGGCGATGCAGTCCCTCGTCCGCCGGATCCCGGTCTCGCGCGGGCTGATCCGGTCCGCTGTGACCCTCGCGCGCCTGACCCGGCCGAATGACCCCGGCGCCCCTTCCTTCATCTTGGAGTACGTGGACTGGGGTGCCGGGCCGCGGGCCTCGCAGTACCTGGTGCTCGGCGCCAAGGCGCGCGCGGCGATGGCCGGCCGTCCGATGGCCGACCTGGAGGACGTACGGAGCGTCGCCCCGTCGGTCCTGCGGCACCGGCTCGTGACCAACTTCGCCGCCGAGGCGGCGGACCGGACGGCGGAAGACCTGGTCAGGGAGTTGGTCGCGGGGAAGGGGTGGTTGGGGTAGAAAGCGGGAAGAGTGAAAGGTAAAAGTGACAGGGGACGAGGAGGTTGGGCTCCTCGTCCCCTTTCACTTTTTACCTTTCACCGTTCCCGGCTGTCGTTAGGCCAGCGGGACGATCGGGTCCAGCAAGTCCTCAAAGAAGTCGAACCCGCCGAGGAACACCAGGTAGATCTCCTGGAGCGCGTGCAGCTCCTCCTCGCTCAGCGGCTGGCCATCCGCACCCGTGATCACCGGCTCGGATCCCCCGCTCACAGTGATGGTCGCGAACGGATCGCCGTTCACCTCGACGTTGTAGCTGCCGGCGTTGTCGGCCCAGTTGCCGGTGATCTCCACCGTGCCGTGCGGCCCGCGCAGCTCCAGGCTCGAGGTCACGGCGTCGGTCTCCAAGTTCCACTGCTCCTCGAGATCCATCCGGAAGTTGCCCCGGGTCGGCACGGCCAGCGCGTAGTCGAACGTGAGGATGCTGTCGTCCGAATCGATGTGGATGTCGAGATCGAAGTTGACCCGGTCCTCACCGTTGCTCACGAACCCGGAGACGTTGATGGTAGCCGCAGTCTGGCTGGCGGTGGCGGCCACCGTGTAGTCGAGGTAGGTCACGTTGCCCGAGACCAGCTCGATGCGGATGCTCGCGGAGGTCGCGGTCTGGGTGACCTCGACGTCGGCGTACCCGACTTCCTGAAGCGGGGTGACCGGCTGGCCGCTGATCGGATTCACCGTGTACACGATGAACCGCACCCCATTCGAGGGCGCGCCGGTCCGGTCGGAGACCTCGTACTCCAGCGTCTCGGGGTTGCGAACGAAGGTCTTGCCGAGATGCTCCTCGAGTATCGCCGCGCGGCTCCCCACCGGACGCATGCCGGTGGTCGGCACGGTGTACAGGCGGGTCAGGGCGCCGGCGTACTCCCGCGCGCCGGTCTTCCCGTCCGCCATGATCTTGCTCGGCGCGGCCCGCAGGGCCACCGCCGCCGCCGTCTCACCCAGCGTGGTGCTGATCGCCGGCATGGCGCTCTGGAACCCGTACATCGCATCGCTCTCGTACGAGGCCCCGATCGCGTCGATGTCGGAGGTGGTCCCCGCCGGATCGAAGGGGGCATCGGGAGCGGTGGAGTCGTTCCCGCCGCAGCCGGTCATGAGGCCGATCAGGGCCACGACCGCGAGGGATCGCATTGCGTAATGCGGGACACGCATGGGTTGTCGCCTCCAGCTGTCGGGTGCGGGTAACGGGGTCCGAAGTTGCGCCTGCATAGGAGCTTCGAGTGTGCGTGCAAGCTCGGTCACTGCGCGGCACCCGCCCCGGCCGGGACAGGTGGCCAGCGGGTCAGGCAACGGCTGTGCCGTACCACCCCTTCCCTCCCGCGAGTTGCTTGACAGCCCTAGTGCACGCCCCTAGCGTGGCCTCGCACACCTCGACAAGAGCCAACCCGGCGAAAGCCGGGGGCGCAAAGCCACGGGTCCTCGCCTCCTCCGCGACGCCGCGCCGCTAGCGACAGACGCCACGAAGGACCCCAAGATCGCCGAGCCGCCGAAAGGTCGCTCGGCGTTTGTCTTGTCCGGAGGGGTCCCATGACACGCAGCTACCTGCTCGCTCCTGTCACACTCCTGGCCCTCATGCTGGCCGCACTGGGCTGCCGCGAGGACGGCGAGCCGCCCACTGCACCCGAGCCCGGGTCGGCGCTCGACATCACGCCGGCCCGCGCACTTTCGTTGCGCCAGGTGAGTGCCGGCGCCTCCCACACCTGCGGCGTGACCAGCGACGATCGGGCCTACTGCTGGGGGTTGAACTTCGTAGGCCAGCTCGGCAACGGCACGAACACCGGGCCAGAGACATGCGGCAATCTTTCCTGCAGCACGAGGCCGGTCGCCGTGGCCGGCGGGCTCCGGTTCCGGCAGGTGAGCGCGGGTGCCTTCTACACCTGTGGAGTGACCACCGACGACCGTGCCTTCTGCTGGGGCTCCGGCGCGGTCGGCGAAGGCACCGGAACCCCCCATCCGGTGACTCGGGTGCGTCACTTCCGCCAAGTAGACGCGGGCACCTCCCCGACCTGCGGTCTGAACTTGACGGACCAAGCCTTCTGCTGGGGCGGTTTTGGGGTGAGCGGCGACGGCACTGAGCGCCAGCACCTCGGTCCGGTCCGGGTCGCCGGCGAGCTCAGCTTCCGCCAGGTTAGCGCGGGCGGTTTCCACACCTGCGGAGTGACCTTCGAGAACGTAGCCTACTGCTGGGGCTTCGGCGGCGGTCTCGGTGACGGTACCGGCGCCGTCCGCCTCTCTCCCTTTGCG